>JARLJS010000258.1 GCA_031291075.1 Nevskia sp.
CATCGCTGTAGTTTCCCGCACTTGGAAAGTCATGCGACAGCCATGGGTCTATTTAGTTCACGTTACTTTTGAGACATGACACTAGAGCATTTTCTCTTTACGTGCACACATCTTTCCCTTCTCCCGCTTGCGGGAAAGGGTGGCCCGCAGGGCCGGGAGAGGGGCTTTCCGTCCGGCCAAAAGCCCCTCTCCCCTACCCCTCTCCCGCACGCGGGAGAGGGGAACAACATGTGCACCTAAACCAAAGATGCTCTACGGATAAAACCTCGACCCGTCGCGCGCCATCTCGCGCAGGATCGGTGCCGGCGCGAAGCGCGGACCGTGGACGGCAGCGAGCTGCTCCAGCTGCTCCACCGCAGCGGCGGCGCCGATGCTGTCGACGTAGCGGAACGGGCCGCCGCGGAACGGCGGGAAGCCCAGGCCGAAGATCGCGCCGACATCACCGTGCATGGGCTCGAACAGGATGCCGTCCTGCATGCAGTGGGCGGCCTCGTTGATCATCATCCAGGCGCAGCGCCCGGCGATCTCCGCGGCTTCCATTTTCCGGCCCAGCTTGACGCCGAGCAGGCGGTGCAGCCCGGCGTTGACCGGCTTGCCACCCTTCTTGGCCGCATCGTAGAGGTAGAACCCCTTGCCGGCCTTGCGGCCGAGGAAGCCGGCCTCGATCATCGCCGCGGAGGCTTGCGGCGGTGTCATGCGCTCGCCGAAGGCGGCGGCCAGCACCGGGGCAACCTTGGTGCCCACGTCGATGCCGACCTCGTCGAGCAGCGTGATCGGGCCGACCGGGTAGCCGAAGTCCATCAGCGCATCGTCCACCGCGTGCGGATCCACGCCTTCGGCGAGGATGCGGGTGGCCTCGTTGAGGTACGGCGCCAGGATGCGGGTGGTATAGAAACCGGGACCGTCGCGCACCACGATCACCGTCTTGCCCTGGGCCTTGCCGAACGCGGCACAGGCGGCGATCACCTCAGGGGCCGTCTGCGGCGTGGCGATGATCTCCAGCAGCGGCATCTTCTCCACCGGCGAGAAGTAGTGCAGGCCGATGACGTTCTCCGGCCGCTTGGCGGCCTTGGCGATGTCGGCGATCGGGATCGACGAAGTGTTGCTGGCGAAGATGGTGTCGGCGCGGCAGTGGCTCTCCACGTCGTGCAGCATGCGGTGCTTGAGCTTGAGGTCCTCGAACACGGCCTCGACCACCAGGTCGCAATGGGCGAAGCCGCTGTAGTCGGCGCCGCCGGTGACCCGGCTCAACTCGGCCTCGGCCTCGGCGCGACTCATGGCGCGGCGCTGCACGCGTTTGCCGTAAAACTTCCGGAGGTAGGCGTAGCCGCCGGCCAGGCCCTTGTCGTCTCGATCCTTCAGACGTACCGGCAGGCCCGCTTTGTTGGCGGTGACCAGCGCGATGCCCGAACCCATCAGGCCGGCGCCGAGCACGGCGACGCGCTCGATGCTGCGCGGCTTGACGTTCTTGCCGCCGACGAAGGTTTCCTTCTTGAGCGCGTTCTGGGCGAAGAAGATATTGCGGCATTGGCGCGACACGCCGGTCATCGCCAGCTCGCCGAAGGCCTTGGCCTCGGCGGCATAGCCCGCTTCGATGCCCTTGGCGAAGCCGGTCTCGACCACCTCGATGATGCGCTCCGGCGCCGGATAGTTGCCGCGCGTCTTGCCGCGGGTCTGCTTACGCGCCTGCTGGAACAGGACCCGGCGCCCGAATGGATTGTCCTCCAGCACCAGGCCGAGCGCCTCGTCGCGCGCCGGCTGCACGCCGCCGCGGGCGTGTTGGAGGCGTTCCTGCAGCCGGGTGCCGCGGCCGTGTGTGGCGACCATATCGGCGATACGCCGTACCGCCGCTTCGAGCAGCACGCCGGGCGCCACCACTTCGTCGACGACGCCGAGCTTGAGCGCCTGCGCCGGCCGCAGTTGCTTGCCGGTGAGCAACAGGTCCAGGCTCCTGGCGATACCGATCAGGCGCGGCAGGCGCTGGGTGCCGCCGGCCGCCGGCAGCAGGCCCAGCATCACTTCGGGCAAGCCCAGCACGGTGGGCTTGGCATTGGTGCAGACGCGGCCGTGGCAGGCCAGCGCCAGTTCCAGGCCGCCGCCGAGGCAGGCGCCATCGATGGCGGCAACCACCGGCACTGGGAATTCCTCCAGCTGGCGGAACGCCTGCTGGCAGCGGTGCGACAGCTCTTCCACCTCGGCGGCGCTCTGCGCGCGGTCGAACAACCCGATGTCGGCGCCGGCGACGAAGCTGCCGGCCTTGGCCGAACGGATCACCAGGCCCTTGAGCCGCGCATGGGCGCGGGCCTCGTCGAGGACGGCGTCGAATTGCTCGCCGAACTCCCGTTTGAGGGTGTTTTGCGCGTCGCCCGGCACGTCGATCTCGACGACGCCGATGCCGTCGTCGCGCACTGTGAAGGTGAAGGCGGAGGTGGCGGCATCCACGGTTGCGGTCTTGCGGGCGTTGCTGGTCTTGGCCATGTCGTATCGTCCTGTCTGCTTACTCGCTTTCCAGCACCATCGCGGCGCCGATGCCGCCGGCGGCGCAGGCAGTGGTCAGGGCGAGCCCGCCACCGCGGCGCTGCAATTCGTTCAACGTCTGCACGATGATGCGTGCGCCGGTGGCACCGAAAGGATGGCCGTAGGCGATCGAACCGCCGAGCACGTTCAGGCGGTCGCGGTCCACCTCGCCCACCGGCTTGCTGCGGTTGAGCACGTCCTTGGCGTACTGCTTCGAGGCCAGGCCCTTGAGGTTGCACGCCACCTGGGCAGCGAAGGCTTCGTGCATGTCGACCAGGGCCAGGTCCTTGAGCCCGACGCCGGCCCGGTCCAGCGCCACCGGCGCGGCCAGCACCGGCCCCATCAGCATGTCCTCCCGTGGCGTCTTGGCGGCGAAGTGCCAGGAGCGCAGGTAGCCCAGGGGCCGGTAGCCGAGCGCCTTGGCCTTGGCTTCGCTCATCAGGATCATCGCGGCGGCGCCGTCGGTAAGCGGGCTGGAGTTGCCGGCGGTGACGCTGCCGTAGCGCTTGTCGAATACCGGCTTGAGCCTGGCGTAGCCGGCGCGCTCGGAATTCTTGCGCACCAGGTTATCCTCGTGCACCGGCGTGGCCTGGGGCGTGACGAAGGCGGTCATCACCTCCCGGTCCAGCTTGCCCTCGGCCCAGGCCTTGGCGGCGTTGCTGTGCGAGGCGTGGGCGATATCGTCCTGCTCGTCGCGGCTGGCGTTCCACTTCTTGGCCATGTCCTCGGCGTTCTGGCCCATGGTCTTGCCGGTGGAGTATTCGGTGATGGACGGCGGCGTCGGGATGACGTCCCGCGGCCGCAGCTTCGCCAGCAGCCTGAGCTTCTCCCGCGGCGTCCTGGCGAAGTTGGCATCCCGCAGCGTGGCGGAGAATTTGCGTGACAGCGCGATGCGCACGCTGGAGGTCGAGTCCACGCCCCCCGCCACCGCGATGTCGAGATGGCCCGCCAGGATGCTCTCCGCTGCGCTCGCCGCGGCCTGGAAGCTGGTGGCGCAGGCGCGGGTGATCGAATAGGCGTCGACGTCCGGCATACCGCAGGCCAACGCGATCTCGCGGCCGATGAAGGGCGCCTCGGGGATCATCACCGTCATGCCGAACACCAGTTGCTGCACGTCCTCCTTGGCCAGATCGTTGCGCGCCAGCAGCTCGTTCACCAGCATGGTGCCGAGCTCGATCGCGTCGAGGTCGCGGAAGTGGGTGCCGATGCGGGCAAACGGAGTGCGCAGGCCGGCGACGACGGCGATGCGGCCGTTGCGGCCCCTGAGTTCCAGGCGTTCAGTGGTCATGAGACGTGTGGTTGTGTTTGGGTGAATGTTCGAATGCGCGGGTGCGGCGGCGGGATCTATTCCCAGACGACTTCCTGCCGGGCTTCGCGCCAGCCGTCGGCCTGCGACAGGTAGCGGCCCTCCACCACGTTGCGGCGCACTTTCATGGTCGGCGTGAGGTAGCCGTTCTGCATGGTCCAGGGCTCCTTCACCACCACCAGGTAGTCGAGCTTCTCGTGCTCTTCCAGCACGGCGTTGACCTCGCGCAGCAGGCCGGCCAGTTCGGCGTCCAGAGCCGAGCGCTCGCCGGTTCTGGCGTCCTGCCCCAGCAGCAGCAGCGCGAACGGCTGCGGCTGGCCGGCGCCGGCCACGCAGACCGCTTCGATCTTCTCGTTGCGGCCCAGGCGGTTCTCGATCGGCACCGGCGCGACGTACTTGCCCTTGGCGGTCTTGAACAGCTCCTTGACGCGGCCGGTGATCTTGAGGCGCCCCTGGTCGTCGAGCGAGCCCATGTCGCCAGTCTTTAGGAAGCCGTCCTCGGTGAAGGACTCGGCGGTCTTCTGCGGGTCCTTGAAGTAACCCATCATGTCCGACGGGCTCTTCACCAGTATCTCGCCGTTGTCGGCGATGCGCTGCTCGACGCCCGGCGCCGGGCAGCCGACGGTGCCGACCACCATGTCGCCCGGCATGTTGGAGTGGGAGTAGGCGAAGTTCTCGGACATGGCGTAGCCTTCCAGCAACTCCAGCCCCAGCTTGCGGTACCACTCGATGAGGGCCGGCGCCAGCGGCGCGGAACCGGTGAGCGCGAGCCGCACGTCCTGCAAGCCGAGTTCCGACAGGATCCGGCGCTTGACCACGCGCGACAGCACCGGCACACGGAACAGCCGCTTCTGCCGCTGCAGCGGCAGCTTCTGGCAGATGCCCTGCTGGAACTTGGTCCACAGCCGCGGCACCGAGAAGAACAGGGTGGGACGCGCGCGGCGCAGGTCCTGCACGAAGGTTTCCAGCGACCAGGCGAAGTAGACGCGGAAGCCGTGGTACAGCGACGGGGCCTCCACCAGCGCGCGCTCGGCGGCGTGGGCCAGCGGCAGGTAGGACAGCATGCGGTCGTCGCGGTTGATCTTGAACATCCGGTCGCCATGGCACACGGTGCGCACCATGGCACCGAAGCTGATCATCACGCCCTTGGGCAGGCCGGTGCTGCCGGAGGTGTAGATGACCGTGGCCAGCTCGTCCGGCTCGCGCTTCGCCACCGTTTCCAGGCGCGGGGTCTGCGCCACGATCTCGTCCCAGCCGCGCACGCCCTGCAGCGACGGCCCCAGCGGCAAGGTGATGCGCGGCAACTGGGCCGGAATACCGGGCGCCACCAGCGGCCACAGCTCGTCCATCTTGCCGACGAACAGCAAGCGCGCTTCGGAGTGCTCGAGGATGTAGGCGGCGGTCTGGGCGTTGAGCGTCGGGTACAGCGGCACGCTGACGTGTCCCGCCAGCCAGATGGCGAGATCGGCCATGATCCAGTGCGCGCTGTTCTTGCCCAGCAAGGCGATCTGGCTGCGCGGCGGCAGGTCGAGCGAGCGCAGGTATGCGGCCATGCGCCGCGCCTGGTCACCGACCTGGCGCCAGGTATAGTCGACGGCGCTGCCGTCGGCCTGCGGCTGGGTCAGGTAGACCGCGTCCGGGCGGGTCTTCTCCCAATACAGCAAGCAGGCCGGCAGGGTGGCTTTGTAGTCTGGGTTTTGCACGGAATGTCGATCTCGCAGAAGCGCCCACGCCTGGCCGCTACCGGTTTCCGCCATACGGCGGCGGCCGGCCGGGGACTGGGGCGGCCTTCAGTTTCGTTGCGGCAACCGACGCCCCGGGCGCGCTGTTGGTCCGGCCAGCATCTTGGGACATGCCGGATCGGCGCGTGAGTAGCTATTGAGCCAAATCGCTTAGCTATTTGGGCCAACTTCTTTGGCTAGGCCAAGCCTACCCGCGGCTGCGTGTAGCGGCCCTGCCGCGGCCAGATCGACCAGGCGATGCAGGCCAGCAGCGCCACCTGCACCACCAGGCGCGCGCCCAGCAGCGGCTCCGGAAAGCGCGGGAACAACTCGGGGTGCTGCCACATGTAGACGTTGGCCGGCGTCACGCAGAGAGTGAGCAGGAACAGGCCGATGCCGGCCGCGCGCCGTGTCTGCGGCAACAGGATACCGGCGGCGCCGGCCAGCTCGCACACACCGCTCAGGTAGACCACCGCGCGCGCCATCGGGATGTAGGGCGGCACGATGCTGACGAAGAAGCCGGCGAGGGCGAAATGGCCGATGCCGCCGAAGAAGAACCAGGCGAATACGACGCCCAAGCCTAGCCTTCGCGATAACGTCATGGAAACTCCCCCGGCGATGGTGTGCGGCTGTCGACGCAGCCATGCCCCATCTTATGCGGTTTCCTCCTGCCGCGGCTGTTCAGCATGCTCCCGGCCCGCGGTGGCCGGCTGCTGGTCCTGCAGGATCATCGCCGCACCCTTCTCGCCGATCATGGTGGCAGCGGCATTGGTGTTGCCGCCGATCAGCGTGGGCATGATCGAGCAGTCCACCACCCGCAGCCCCTGCAGACCGTGCACGCGCAGCCGCGGATCCACCACGGAGCCGGCCGAGGGGTCCGTCCCCATCCGGCAGGTGCCGACCGGATGATAGGCGACCTCCGCGGTCCGGCGCACGTAATCGGCCAGCTCGACCTCGGACCGCAGGTTAGGACCCGGCGCGACCTCCTCGAGGTTATGCACCGCCAGCGCTGGCCGGCCCACGATGTCGCGTACCAACCCGATGCCGCGCACCAGACGCTCCACGTCACGTTCGTGCGCGGCGAAGTTGGGATCGATCAGCGGCGGCGCCAGCGGGTCGGCGCTGCGCAGCCCCACGCTGCCGCGCGAAAGCGGCCGCAGGTCGTAGATCATCACCGAATAGCCGTAGCCGGAGAAGACGGGGCTCAGGTCGAGGCCGTGGCTGGAGTTGAGGATCGGCAGGCAGTGCAGCTGCAGATCCGGGATCGGCTCCTCGGCGCGGGAACGGATGAAGCCACCCGATTCACCGAGGTTGCTGGTGAGCTCGCCGCGGCGCGCGAACAGGTATTTGAAGAATGCCACGATCATGCGCGGCCAGTTCGTGGGATGGAATGACAGGCTGGCATGGCTGCGCGTGCGCATGACCACGAAGGCGTCGAGATGGTCCTGCAGGTTCTGCCCCACGCCGGGCAGCTCGTGGACGACGCGGATGCCGTGCCGGCCCAGCTCGCGGCCGCTGCCGACGCCCGACAGCAGCAGCAGTTGCGGCGAGTTGTAGGCGCCGCCCGCGAGGATCACCTCGCGCACCGCCCGCACCTCGCGCTCCTGGCCGCCGCGGCGGTAGCGGACACCGACGGCGCGCTTGCCCTCGAACAGGATGCGGGTGGCCTGCGCCCCGGTGAGGATGCTCAGGTTGGGGCGGCGCTCGGCGGAACGCAGGTAGGCGTCGGCGTTGCTGTGGCGGCGGCCGCGCTTCTGGAACACACGGTAGACGCCTACGCCTTCCTGCCCGGCGCCATTGAAGTCCGGATTGTGTGCATGTCCGGCCTGCATCGCGGCGTCCACGAAGGCGCGGCTGAGCGGGTTGGTGTAGCGGCGATCGGCGACGTTGAGCGGGCCGCCCGCGCCGTGGAAGGCATTGGCACCCGGCTCGAAATTTTCCGACTGGCGGAAGTACAGCAGCACCTCGTCCCAGGACCAGCCCTCGCAGCCCAGTGCCGACCATTCGTCGTAATCCTGGGCATGGCCGCGGATGTAGGTGGTGCCGTTGATGCTGCTGGAGCCGCCGAGGGTCTTGCCGCGCGGCAGGAACAGGCTGCGCTGCCTGAGGTTGGGCTGCGCCTCGCTCCAGTACGACCAGTTGTAGCGCCGGCTGCGCAGCAGCGAGGCCACGCCCACCGGCATGCGGATGAAGGGGTTGTGCTTGTCGCCCGGCCCCGCCTCGAGCACGCAGACGCGGTAGCGGCCGTCCGCGCTCAAGCGGTTGGCCAGCACGCAGCCGGCGGAGCCGGCGCCGACAATCACGAAGTCGTAGCTTTCAGCCATGGTCTGCTCCGCCGCCCCGATGCGGCAATACCTCGCGCGCCAGCCGCCCACGCAGCAGCGTGCCCAGCAGCCACTGGAACGCGCGGCCGTAAGGCGGCCGCATCAGCGCCAGATTGGTCCAGCGGCTCAAATGGAATATCGGCTTCTTACGCGAGAAGGTCTCGAAGCCGTCGAAGCCGTGATAGCGGCCCATGCCGCTGTTGCCGACGCCGCCCAGGGGCAGCCGGTGCTGCGCCACGTGGTAAATGCAGCCGTTGAGCGTCACGCCGCCGGAGATGGTGCGCCGGAGCACGTGTTCCCGTGTGGTGTGGTCGTCGCTGAACAGGTACAGCGCCAGCGGGCGCTCGCCCCGGTTGATGCCGGCGATGGCCGCGTCAAGCGAATCGTAGCCGAGCACCGGCAGGATCGGCCCGAAGATCTCGTCGCGCAGCAGGCGCGCGGAGGGCGGACAGTCCCACACCAGGGTGAACGGGAACACGCGGTTCGTCACGTCGCAGCTTTCGCCCGCCGGATTGACGATGTCCGCCTTCGCGCCCTGTTCCCGTGCCTCGTCCAGCCAGCCCTGCAGGCGCTGGTATTCGCGCTCGGAGATGATGCGGGTGTAGTGCGGGTTGGCGGCGAGCGAGGGGTAGAAGCGTTCCCCGGCCGCGCGGGCGCAGTCCAGGAACTCCTGGCGCCGCGCTTGCGGCACCAGCACATAGTCGGGCGCCACGCAGGTCTGCCCGGCGTTGAGCAGCTTGGCATGAACGATCGCCTCGGCGGCCCTGGCCATCGGATAGCGCTGGTCCAGGATCGCCGGCGATTTGCCGCCCAGCTCCAGCGTGACCGGCGTGAGGTTGTCGGCGGCGGCGCGCAGGATGTGGCGGCCGACGCCGGGCGAACCGGTGAAAATCAGGTGATCGAACGGCAGGGCGGCGAATGCCTTGGACAACTCCAGTCCGCCGCTGACCACCGCAATACGCTCCGCCGGCAGCACGCCGCTCACCAGCTCCGTCATTACCTCACCGCAGCGCGGCGCCAGTTCCGAAGGCTTGACCAGCACGTGATTGCCGGCGGCGAGCGCGCCGATGGCCGGCGACAGGGCGACGTAGAGTGGATAATTGAACGCACCCATCACGCCCACCACGCCCAGCGGCTGGTAGCGGATGGAGGAGCGGCTCGGCCAGAACTGCCAGTTGCTGGCCACCCGGCGCGGCTTCATCCAGCGCCGGAGCTGGTGGCGGGTGTGGCGGATCTCGTCGACCAGGCCGAACACCTCCAGCATCAAGGTCTCCTCCACGGCGCGGCCGTGGAAGTCGGCGCTGATCGCCTGCGCCAATTCGTAACGGCGCCGCAGCAGGGCCTGCTCCAGCAGGTTCAACCACTCGATCCGCTCGGCGCAGGGGGCGGCGTCACCTGCCGCGAACGCGGCGCGCTGCCGCGCGAACAGGTCGGCCAACGGGTCTGCCGCGGACGGCTCCGCGGCAGGCAAGCGCAGGGACGCCGGTGAATTCATGGCCCCGGCATCCCTGTGCAGGCTCAGGCCAGCTTGGCCGGATCGAAGAACCCGGACATGCGCTGCGCCAGCATGAGGTCGCCGTCGAGCTGAAGCTTGCCGGTCATGAAGGCGGTCATGCCGTTCAGCTCGCCCGTCATCATCGCCACCAGGTCGTCGTCGGCCATGGTGACGCTGAGGTCCGGCGTGGCGGCGGTGCCGGCGTTGTAGGTGCAGGCGCCGTCCTTGATGTCGATGTAGGCCGGCGACGAGGCGTTGAACTGGATCGTGCACTGGGTGGCACCGGCCGCTTCGGGGTTGAAGGCGGCCGGCATTTTTTGCAGCAGCGCGAGTGCGCTCATGTGAAGCTCCTGATGGGAAACGAAACGGAAATGCTCAATCGCGCCGGTACATGGTCACGACGCAGGCGCCGCCCAGGCCCAGGTTGTGCTGCAGGGCCACGCGGGCACCTTCGACCTGGCGGCGGTCGGCGGTGCCGCGCAGCTGCCACACCAGCTCGGTGCACTGCGCCAGGCCGGTGGCACCCAGCGGATGGCCCTTGGACAGCAGGCCGCCGGAGGGGTTGGTGACGTACTTACCGCCGTAGGTGTTGTCGCCGTCCCAGATGAACTTCTCGGCGCCGCCCTCCGGGCACAGGCCCAGCGCCTCGTAGGTCAGCAGCTCGTTGGCGGTGAAGCAGTCGTGCAGTTCCACCACCTGCACGTCCTCCGGGCCGACGCCGGACTGCTCGTACACCTGCCTGGCGGCCGCGGCGGTCATGTCGTAGCCGACCATTTTGATCATGCTCTGCGGCTGGAAGCTGCTCGGGTAGTCGGTGGTCATGCTTTGCGCCGCGATGTACACCGCCCCCTTGATCTTGTGCTTTTTGGCGAAGTCGTCGGAGCAGAGGATGGCCGCGCCGGCGCCGCAGGTGGGCGGGCAGCACTGGAAACGCGTGAGCGGGTCGAACACCGGCTCGGCCGCCATGATCTGCTCCAGGCTCAGCTTCTCGTTGAACAGGGCATACGGGTTGCGGCTGGCATGGTCGCGCGCCTTCTCGGAGATCTTGCCGAAGGTCTCGCGCCTGGCGCCGTATTGCCAGCGGTACTCGCGGCCGGCACCGCCGAACATCTGCGCCGCGATCGGCGCCTGGTCCATGCCCTGCAGGTCGCCCATCACCTGCACGTGCTGCCCCAGCGGCGGCTCGCGGTCGGTGAACTTGGAGCCAAGCGCGCCCTTTTCCATCTTTTCGAAGCCCAGCGCCAGCACGCATTCGGCGGCACCGCTCTCGACCGCCTGGCGCGCCAGCCACAGCGCGGTGGAGCCGGTGGAGCAGTTGTTGTTGACGTTGACCACCGGGATGCCGGTCAGGCCCAGCTCGTACACCGCGCGCTGGCCGCAGGTGGAATCGCCGTAGACGTAGCCGACGTAGGCCTGCTCGATCCGGTCGTAGGGGACGGCGGCGTCGGCCAGCGCGTTCCTGCCGGCCTCCCGCGCCATCTCGTAGTACTCCGCGCTGGCGCCGGGCTTGGCGAACTTGGTCATGCCCACGCCGATGACATTGACGCGACGTTTCATGGTTTACTCCTGATTACGGTATTCGGATTCAGATCAGCTTGGCCAGCACGCCAAGCTCGTGCGCCAGGCGCACGTCGCCTTCGACGCTCAGCCGGCCGCGCTGGAACAGGTCCCGCGCCTTGGCCTCGCCCTTGGCGAGCCCGACCAGGTCGGCATCGGCGAGGCCGAACACGGCCCCGGCCTTGCCGGCGTGGCCCTCCGCCACCTTCGGCAACTTGCCGCTGAAGTCCACGGTCCAGGCGGCCTCCGGGTCGAGCACGTTGAACTGCAGCACCTGGCCGCTGAGCCCGTTGGCGACCTTGGGATCGGCCTTGAGGCGCTCGCCCAGGGCGGCGAAGATCTCGCCGCTGCGGCCGGTCTTGGCGGCCGCGGCCGGCGCCGCCGGAGCGTCGGATCTGGCCGGCGCGGCGGCGGG
>JARLJS010000259.1 GCA_031291075.1 Nevskia sp.
CTGGCGGCCTTCATGGAGATCATGGATATCTCCATCGCCAACGTCTCGCTGCCGCACATCGCCGGCGACCTCTCCTCCAGCCAGGACGAATCCACCTGGGTGCTGACCAGCTACCTGGTCACCAACGCGGTAGTGATGCCGATCTCCGGCTGGCTGTCCAACACCTTCGGGCGCAAGCGCTTCTTCCTCGCCTGCATCGCCGGCTTCACCCTGAGCTCGTTCCTGTGCGGGCTGGCGCCCAACCTCGCCACCCTGATCCTGCTGCGCGCCGTCCAGGGCGCAACGGGCGGCGGTCTGCAGCCGGCCGGCCAGGCGATCCTGGCCGACAGCTTCCCGCCCGAGAAACGTGGCATCGCCACCGCCATCTACGGCATCTCCGCCGTGTTCGCGCCCACCATCGGCCCGACCCTGGGCGGCTGGATCACCGACAGCTACAACTGGCGCTGGATCTTCCTCATCAACGTGCCGGTCGGCATCGTGCTGTTCTTCCTGGTCACCTCGCTGGTGCACGAACAGCCGGTCGCCCGCGCCGGCCGCCGGCACCCGGTGGACTGGGCCGGCTTCGGCTTCGTCGGGCTCAGCCTGGGCTGCCTGCAGATCGTGCTCGACCGCGGCCAGCAGGACGACTGGTTCGACTCCGCCTTCATCACCGCACTGGCGGTTACCGCCGCCGCCGCCTTCGTCCTGCTGATCTGGCGCGAGCTGCACCATCCCGAGCCGATGGTGGACCTGCGCCTGATGCGCGATCCCGACTTCGCGGTGTCGTTCGTGCTGATGCTGATGCTCGGTTTCATGCTGCTCGGCAGCACCTACCTGATCCCGGCCTACGTGCAGAGCCTGATGGGCTACCGCGCCATCGACGCCGGCATGGTGCTCACCCCCGGCGGCTTCGCCACCATCGCCCTGCTGCCGTTCGTGGGCCGCGCGCTGGGCAAGGTGGACCTGCGCCTGCTGGTCGCCATCGGCCTCAGCGTGGGCGGCGTGAGCCTGCTGTGGATGACCCACTTCTACCTCGGCATGTCGTTCCAGCGCATCATGTTCGCGCGCATGCTGCAGGCCGCGGCGCTGCCGTTCCTGTTCATCCCGATCAACGCCATGGCCTTCCGCACCATCACCCCGGACAAGACCAACAACGCCTCCGCCCTGGTCAACCTGGCACGCAACTTCGGCGGCAGCCTCGGCATCTCCTTCACCTCCACCCTGATGACCCGGCGCGAGCAGTTCCACCAGAGCCGCATCGTCGAGCACCTGCAGGGGCTCAACCCCAACTACCCCGACTACGCCAGCCAGGTCGGCAGCGCCATGCACGCCGGCGCCGGCTCCTCCGTCACCATGGCCAGCATCTACCAGAATGCCGTGCAGCAGGCGACCCTGCTCGCCTACCTGGACGACTTCAAGGTGCTGGGATTGATCTTCCTCGGCATGCTGCCGCTGCTGCTGCTGGTGAAGCCGGGCAAGGGCGGCGGCGAAGGCGGGATGGGGCACTGAGGCAAACTTACAGGGTGCGACAGGAGCGCGGCACGCCCCTCTCCGGCTAGTGTCATGCCCCGCAAATGCATCGGCACAAAATCGGTATCCCTCTCCCTTTGGGAGAGGGGCAGGGGTGAGGGCCGCACGGCCGGAAGGATTTGACTGCGACTGATGCTGAGCGCCCTCACCCGCGCCTCGCGGCGCGGCCTCTCCCAGAGGGAGAGGCGAGATGAAATGCCAGCGAATTAATGGGGCATCACACTAGTGTCATGTCTCAAAAGTAACGTGAACTAAATAGACCCATGGCTGTCGCATGACTTTCCAAGTGCGGGAAACTACAGCGATGGCCAGAACGGGACGCCCAGCAACGAAGCTTGCAATGACCGATGCGGAAC
>JARLJS010000260.1 GCA_031291075.1 Nevskia sp.
CAAAGTCCGCCGACGACATCCTGGCTTCAATCAAACGCTTTTGTCAACGAACTTCTAACTCAGGACACTAGGGCATCTTTAGTTTATATGCGTACATGTTGTACCCCTCTCACGCGTGCGGGGTCCGTTGCGCCGGCTTGCGAGCGAAGCTCGCTGGCGCAACGGACGGGCGGTGCAGGATGCACCGCCCAGCTTTCAAGCGGAGCAGGTATCGCAGCGCTGAAAGAGGGGTAGGGGAGAGGGGCTTTTGGCCGGACGCCCCTCTCCCGGCCCTGCGGGCCACCCTCTCCCGGCCCTGCGGGCCACCCTCTCCCGGCCCTGCGGGCCACCCTCTCCCGCACGCGGGAGAGGGGAAAGAATGTGTGCACGTAAAGAGAAAATGCTCTAGCGTCCGATCACCGGCGACTGCTGCGGCGCAAACAACGCCCCGCCGCGAGGCTCCGCTTGAGGCCGGCCTGTCGTGCCTTCGACGACGGCGCTCACGGCGTTCGTCGCATCCCGCGGTTCCGCGGGCGGGGAGGGGTCGCCGGGACCGAAAACCTGCGAGAGCCACACGGCGGCCAGTTTCAGTCCGCCGTTCGCGCACGCCCGGGGCAGATTCGTCGGGGTCCGCAGCGGCGGTGCTGCATGCCTGTTGGCGTGGGAGGTGGTGTTCATAGTCATTGCGCGGCGCCGCGCGCCTGCTCCTGTGCCTGTGCATACAGCGCGGTTTCCTCGGCCACGGCCCGGGCGACGCCCGGCCGTTGCAGGACGCGACGGCGATACGCCTGCAGCGCGGGCCACTCCGCCAGCTCCAGGCCGACGGCGCCGCTCCAGTTCAACACCGTCACCAGGTAGGCGTCGCCTACGCTGAAGTCCGGCAGCAGGAATTCGTGTCCATCCAGGTGGCGGTCGAGCAGGGCGAACCGCGCCGTCGCCTTGCCGCGGGCGTAGTGCCTGGCGCCGTCGTTGCTGCCGCTGTCCAGCAGCGGCGTGTACACCAGCTTGTGCAGCTCAGAGCCCACGAAGCCGAGCCATTGTCCCAGGCGCCGGCGCCGCATCTCATCGGCCGGAGCCATCCCGCCTTGCGGATGGCGGTCGGCGGCGTATTGCAGCACTGCCGGATTTTCGGTGAGCAGTTCGCCGGAGTCGGTGCGCAGCACCGGCACCTGCCCCAGCGGGTTCAGGGCGAGGAAATCGGAGCCGTCCGCCAGCACTTTGCGCTTCAGGTCCACCTGGTGGTACTGCGCATCGGCGCCGGCCTCGTACAGGGCGATGCGCGTGGCCATCGAGCAGGCGAGGGGGCTGAAATACAGGTCCATCGGATCCTCCCGTCTTGATATTTGTACAGTTCGGTATGAAAATAATGCGATCGAGGATCACTGTCAAGACATTTTGTACAAAATGGAACAAAATAAGCCAAGACGCCCGCGCGGACGCCCCCGTGCCTACGATCCCCAGGAGGCGCTGGGGCAGGCGATGCAGGTGTTCTGGGACAACGGCTACGCGGCCACTTCAATGGACGAGCTGGGCGCGGCCACCGGGATGAACCGTCCGTCGCTCTATGGCGCCTTCGGCGACAAACGCGAGATCTACCTCAAGGCAGTACAGCAGTACCGGGAGCAGGGCGCGGCGGCGTTCCAGCAGCTGCTCGACGGCAGCCGGCCCGTGCGCGAAGAATTGCGCCGGCTCTACCGTGCGCTGGTGTCGGTTTATGTGGATGGCGGCAAAGGCGGACGCGGCTGTTTCCTGATCGGCACGGCCCTCACCGAGGCGGTGAGCAGCCCGGTGGTCCGCGAGGTATTCGCCGAGAGCCTGCGCGGGCTCGACCGCGCCTTCGAGCAGCGGCTGCGACTGGCGCAACGGAACGGCGAGCTGGGCGCAGCGGCCGACCCGGTGGCTCTCGGCCGGCTCGCCTCGGCCATCGTGCACACCCTGGCTATCCGCTCACGTGCCGGCGAGCCGCAGCGGACGCTGGAGCGCGATATCGACGCCGCGGTGGAGTTGATCTGCGGCGGTTGACCGCCGCCGCCTGCTTCATCCCGGGCGCGATCGCATCAGCCGCCGCTGCTGCTGCTGCTGCTGGACGAACCGCCGGTGGCGCTGCTGGTCTGCTTGAGTTTGAGGTAGATGCCGACCTTGCCGGGGTTATCCAGGGCCGCGCGAAAATACGCCGGGGTGGTGCCTTTCTTGGCGAAATATGCACCGACGCCGGTGAGCGGCAGGCTGCTGTGGCAACTCGAGGTCAGGCTCAACTCGTAGCCGTTGCGCGTGCTGTCCGGAACGCTGACGGTGCCGCTGTATTTGCAGCCGTTGGGGTCGTGGCCGCTGATTGCGCCGGCGCCGTCGATGCTGAGGGTGGGCGAATAGGTGGTACGGTCGTAGACGAAGGTACCGGAATAGGTGCCGGCGATCGTCGTCAGCGAGGACGGGATTTCCCAGCTGGCGCCCTGGTACCCGAGCAGGAAGGTCGCGGTCGGCGTGGTGCTGCCGCCTTCGGTGAGCGAGCCGCTGATGTTGTTGCCCGGATTCACGCTGGCGTCCAGCGTTCCCTTGGTAGGGGAGCTGCCGTACAGCACATAAGGAACCGAGAACGAATAGGTGGTGCGACTGGTTGAAAACGGCCCGGGCGACAGCACTTCGAATGTCGGCAGCGCCTTGGTGCCGCCTTTTTCCACGAATTGCCCATTGCCGTTGGCGTCGATCAGTCCGACCAGGGTGATCGACTTGGCGCTCTTGCCGCTGCCGGTCGTGAGCGTGCCGTAATAGAGACCGGCCGCTGCATCACCGCTGCCGGGGCCGCTGCTGGATTCGCTTGAGCCGCCGGTGCCGGAGGAACCGCCCGAGCCGCCGCTGTCGCTGCCGCCGCACGCGCTCAGCGCGAGCGCCGAAAGGATGACAATCTGTGTTGCCCTGCGCATCGTTCATCTCCCCCGTAGCCTGATGGCGTATCGTTGACGGCTGCTGCTGTCGCCTAGCGGGTGCAGCTTAGCCTCGTCGGGAGATGCGGCACGGCGGTATAGTAAAAAAAACCGGCAGGTGGGTGATGCGATGTGAATGGCCTGCCGGCAATGCGTGCGGCTGGATCAGGGCGCGCGTTCCCGCTGCCAGATCTCGAACGCTGCGCGCAGCGGGCGGAACGCATCGCCGGCAAAAAAACGGCGGTTACGGTCGGCCGCGGTCTCCCGCGCACGTTCGCCCAGCTTGCGCCGCAGGGCAGGGTCTTCGGCCAGCAGGCGCAGCATGCGGGAGGCGTGTTCCACGTCCGGCTCGGCCCACATGGCGGGTTCGCGCGTGCGCATCGCCTGGTACTCACGGTGTGCATCGACTACCGGTGTGCGCACGAACCGCACCGGCAGGGCATTGCTCTCGTCGACGAAATCCATGACCCCGGACCAGCCGGTCGTGACCACCGGCTTGCCCAGTGTCATGGCCTCGAGCACGCCCAGGCCCAGGCCTTCGGCGCGGTGCAGTGAGAGGTATGCGTCCGCCGCGTTCACCAGGCCCAGCACCGCCGCATACGGAAGCCGGTGATCGATCACGGTGATATTGGGCATCGAGCGCGCGCGACTGAGCAGCGCGGTCTGAGGCGCCGGCGGCTCCTTATCGCTGTTGATCTTCAGGATCAGATGGGCCTTCGATGATTGACCGAACGCCGCAAGGAACGCGCGCAGATTGCCTTCCGGGTTCTTGCGGTTGATGCCGCTGTCGCCGTCGAAATTCGAATAGACGACAAAGGCGTCCTGCGGAATTGCGATCTGCGTGCGCACCGTCGCGGCATCGGTGTAGGGCTCGAGAGCGACGCCGAGGGGGTAGTGCCGGACCGGCGCGGAGCACTTGCCGGCCAGCGTTGCCGCCAGGAAATGACTCGAAGCCAGCACCAGGTCGAATTGATCGAGCATCGGCAGCCAGTCGGCCGGCGGCTGATCGAGCTCCCAGAAGGGAACGACGACATTGAACGAATCCACGAACCAGCCGGGATAGCTGGCGCGGAAGGCCGCAGCTTCGCGCGTGTTCAGGTGAAAAATGCTGCAGCGGTGCGGCAGCGACGACGACTGTTGCTTGATATGCAGATGCTGGAAACGCAGATCGTGCAGCGAGCGCTCACCCAGGTTGACGTCGATCAGCGCGACCGGCACGCCGTTGTCGAGCAGAGCCTGCACGGTAAGACGTGCCGCGACCCCGAGCCCGAGTGCGCCGCTGATGTAGCCGATGACGTTGACCCCGAAGGGGAGGGTGGGTTCCTGTTCCTGCACAGGACCATCGCCCGTCCCGGCCCGCGGAGGGTTCCATGGCGTGTCGTTCATGCGGCTTTGCTGTTCCGGATCGCGGCCGGCGCGGGCGGACCGCGCCAAGCATCCCTCTACCGTATACAGTGTAATTATAGGCTGTTCCTGCGCCTGGCACGCGGCGTGCGACAGTCCTATGGCGTCCCGCCGTAATCCGCAGGAGATCGTCGATGAGCCGTGAAGCCGTCACCAGGAAGATCCTGGCAGCCAAGGTCGAAAAGGGAATCAGGTGGGGCGACGTCGCGGTCACCCTCGGCTTGAGCAGGGCCTGGACCGTCGCCGCCTGTCTCGGCCAGATGACGCTCGACGACGCACAGTCCCGCATCGTGGCCGGAATATTCGGCTTGGACGAGATCGATCGCGCCTGGCTCAAAACCGTGCCGTACAAGGGCTCGCTGCCCACGGCGGTGCCCACCGACCCGCTGATCTACCGTTTCTACGAACTGGTGAATGTATATGGCAGCACGCTCAAGGAGTTGATCCACGAAGAGTTCGGCGACGGCATCATGAGCGCCATTGATTTCTCGATGGACCTGCAGCGCGAAACCGATCCGAAGGGCGATCGCGTGCGCATCGTCATGAGCGGGAAGTTTTTGCCGTACAAGCGGTACTGAGCGGTTACGGCGCCGCGCTAAAATAGCGCTGCGTCTTCGCTTGCGGCGTTCGTCGCGGGTGGGTGATCGCATGTCCGGATCTCCATGCAAATTCGCACCTGTCTGTGGCCGGCGCTGATGCTGGGCCTGATGCTGCCTTCCACCTTGCGCGCGGACGAGGCGCAGGGCGCGTGCAGGCCGTCGCTGGTGGCCGAGCTGGACGTAGTGCCAAACCAGCAGGGTGCGCTGCTGGTGCCGGTGCAAATCGGCGGGCAGGACGAGCTGCTGGCGGTGGATACCGGCGCGTTCTGGAGCGTGCTGCGCGGCAGCCTTGTGCAAGGCTTGCCGAGCCGAACCGCCAGGGTTGCCGTGATCGGCGCCGGCGGCCAGGTGCTGGACCGGTACGTCAAGGTGCCTTCGTTCCGTGTCGGCCAGCTCGATCTGCGGGGCGTCGATTTCTACGTCGGTCCCGATGCGCCGGGCGACGATGCGCGCGTCGGCGGCAACCTCGGCGCCAACGTGCTGGCGAAGCAGGATCTCGAACTGGATCCGGGCGCCGGCAAGGTCAGGTTGTACGCCCGCGACCGCTGCAGGACACCCGCGCTCGACCTGGCGCGGAAAGACGTCCAGGCACTGCCGCTGGAGCTGGAACACAACCTGATCTCCATCGCCGTCACGCTGGACGGCAAGCCACTACGCGCCCTGATCGACACCGGCGCCAGTTCCTCCGTGCTGTCGCTGGACGTCGCCCGGGAGCTGTTCGGGTTGTCGCCGGACAGCCCGGGTGTACAGCGTTCGGCCGAGAGCAGCACACTCGATGGACGCCGGCTGCAGATGTACGAGCATATCTTCGACTCGCTGACACTCGGCGGCGTCGTCTTCCGGCAACCCTTGCTGACGCTGGCGAAGGACAACATCGGCCCGGCCGGCGGCTGGAAGGTCCTGGGCGAGGCGCCGCAGCTCATCCTGGGAATGCACGAGCTGCGTCGACTGCATCTGTATGTCGACTATGGCAGCAAGACCCTCTACGTCGCGACCGCGGGCGACGCACATGTCGAGGCCGCCGCAGCGGCGGCACCCGCCATGGCCAACCCGCTGGACGTGAACCACGCGCGTCTGCTGGCGCAAAGCGCCCAGGCGCACGCGGCCCGCCACGAATACGAGCTGGCCTTGCACGACCTCGACGAGGCGATCCGCTATCTGCCGGGCGAGGCCAGGCTCTACCTGTCGCGTGGTGCCGTGCAGCTCCAGCGCAAGGCGTACCCCGCGGCGCTGGCAGATCTGGATCGCGGCGTCGAACTCGATGCCGGCAACGCCGCTGCCTACTACGATCGCGGCCTGGCTTACCAGGCGTCCGGCCAGCGGCAGCAGGCCCTGCGGGATTACGAGCGGACGCTGCAACTGGACCCGAACTTCGTCCACGCCAACCTGGCCAGGGCCGAACTCTATCTCGCCGAGGGACGCGCCGGCATGGCCCTCGCCGACCTCGATCGCGCCCTCGATCTGGAGCCGGCATCGAGCGAGGCGCTGCAGGCGCGCTGCTTCGCCCGTGCAAGCTTGAAGCAGGTGGAAGCCGCCCGCGGCGACTGCGATCGCGCCATCGCGGCCGATCCCGCCGACCTGCGCCCCTTGTACACCCGCGCCGTCCTCGCTCTCAACGGTCGCCGGCTTGCCGCGGCGATCCGCGACTACAGCGCCATCCTGCAGCGGGACCCGACGCAGGCTGATGCGCTGTATGGACGCGGCCTGGCCCGCCGGGACAGCGGCGACATCGCCGGCGGTCGCGCCGACATGGCGGCGGCGCTCAAGCTGGACCCCGCCGTCACCGCGCATTTCACCAGCGTGCGCATGCCCGCTGCAGAGGAGCGCACGCCGGACGCCAAGAGCCGCCCGCAGTCTCGCCCGGGATCCCCGCCAACAGATCGGTGACGCGCGTCATCGAAGTCCACCAGCCTGCTGCCGCGGCGCGTGCTGCATTTTCTGTTCGGCCCGCCGCAGTTGCCGTGCGGGTTGGAATGGGAAGTCGCTGTTTGAGTGGCGCGAGGTGCCGTGTGTCCACTTTTTTGGGGACACACCGGAGTTGGTTGCGAGACCTGCCTCACAGTTGCCCCTTGATGGTCATCGAATGCGCGGTAGACTCGCAACAACGTCAACCCGGACCAAAGGACGGCCATGCCGCAACTGCGATGAGCATGCCTTCGGTGGCGAAGAAGGTGGCGCTCGCGGCTGGGCTGGCGGTATTCCGTGTCGTGGCTGCGGGTCCGGTCGATGTCGACAGCTGGAACAGCGCCTACGACCCTGCCGTGCTGACCACCAGCGCCATCGCCGAGGGCAAGGCGCGTATCCTGGTGGTGCGGCACGACAAGGGGCCGGGCGGCTGGCAACTCTACGACGGGGCCGATCCTTCTGCGCGTGCGCCGGCGGTGTTGCTGAAATCACGAGCGCTCGAACTGGAGCCGGCCCTCGCGCAGGTCACCGATCTGCCGGTCGGCTGGATCGCGACGCGCAGCGGGCCCGCGGCAAGCTGGGTAAGGATGAAGCGTTAGGTTCCCTGGCCGCTGCCAACGCCGCAGCGGCGCGGCGCGGATTGCCACCCAAGCGGGACGCCCCTCAGCCCACAGGATCAAGATAAGGCGCAAGGCCGGCCGCCATCCACGCCATGAACGCCTGTACGCGCTTGGAAAGATTGCGGCGATGGGCATAGAGCAGGGACACCGGCATGGGTTCCGCCTGGTGTTGTGTCAGCACCTCGACCAACAGGCCCTGCTCGATCAAGTGGCGGACGCCGGCGGCAGGTGCCTGGATCAGGCCGAGGCCGGCGACGCAACAGGCTTCGTAAGCTTCGATGTTGTTGACAGTGATGGCGCCCGGCATGCGCAGGCTGCGGTAGGTCCTGCCGTCGAAGTATTCCCAGCCCGGCGATTTCGCGCCCAGCGTGGTGACGTAATGGATTAGCTGGTGCCGGGCCAGATCCTCGAGGCGGCGCGGCGTGCCGTGTGTCTTGAGGTAGCCTGGGCTGGCGCAGTTGACGACCCGGAAGAATCCCAGGCGCCGTGCGATCAGGCTGGAGTCTTCCAGGTTCCCGATGCGCAGCACGCAGTCGAAGCCTTCGCGGACCAGGTCGACGAGGCGGTCGGTGCTGCTGATCTCGAGCTCGAGCTGCGGGTGCTCGCGCAGCAACTGCGGCAGGCGCGGGATGACGAAATTGCGCGCCACCCCGCTGGGCATGTCGATGCGCAGACGGCCGCGCAAGACCTGTTCGCCCTGCCGGAACATGGTTTGCAGTTCGTCCATGTCAGCCAGCAGGTCCTTGCAGCGCTCGTAGAAGACGCGGCCGTCCTGGGTCATCTCCACCCGGCGGGTAGTGCGGTGCAACAGTTGCGTGCCGAGGGTGCTTTCCAGCAGTTGCACGGCGTTGGAGACGCTGGCCTTGGGGATGCCGAGGCTTTCGGCGGCGCGGGTGAAGCTGGCCAGCTCCGCCACCCGAGCGTAGATCCGCATGGCGTCCAGGCTGTGCATGGGCGGCTACTCGTATTGTTCAAATCTGGATAACAGACTGCTCAAATATATCGTCTTTATCCCGCTATTGTTAGTCAATATCCTGCCGCCCAAGCAGTAATCCTCAACCGTCCACAGGAGACTGAACGATGACGACTTCAAACCCGATTGCCCTGGTGACCGGTGGCAGCCGCGGCCTCGGCCGGAACGCCGCGCTCAAGCTGGCCGAGCAAGGCGTCGACGTGGTGATCACCTACCGCAACAATCGCACGGAGGCGCAGGCGGTGGTGGCCGAGATCGAAAAGCGCGGACGCCGGGCGGCTTCGCTGCCACTCGATGTGGCGGTGGTCAGCCGCTTCGGTGCGTTCGCCGAGCGGCTCTCCTCCGTGCTCAGGACGCAGTGGCAGCGCGAGCGCTTCGACTTCCTGGTCAACAACGCCGGCAGCGGCGCCCACGCGCCGTTCGCGGAGACCACCGAGGCACAGTTCGACGAGATGCTGAACATCCACCTGAAGGGGGTGTTTTTCCTGACGCAAGCGCTGCTGCCGTTGTTGGCGGACAAAGGACGCATCCTCAACCTGTCGTCCGGTCTGACCCGTTTCGCTCTGCCCGGCTATGCGGCCTACGCGGCGATGAAGGGTGCGGTGGAGGTGCTGACCAAGTACCTGGCCAAGGAACTGGGGCCGCGCGGTATCGCGGTGAACGTGCTCGCTCCCGGCGCCATCGAAACCGACTTCGGCGGCGGCCAGGTGCGCGACAATCCGCAGGTCAACGCTTTCATCGCCTCGCAGACGGCCTTGGGCCGGGTAGGTCTGCCAGACGATATCGGTGGCGTGGTGGCCATGCTGCTTTCGCCCGGTACCGGCTGGATCAACGCCCAGCGCATCGAGGCCTCCGGCGGCATGTTCGTCTGAAGGCCCGCAGGTGGCTACCATGGAGCCTGGATGGAGACCGATCGCCGACCAGAGGAAACACCGGACGAGCCGGCAGGGCTTTGGTGCGTCATGCGTCGGGACGACAATGACAACGAGTTCCTGGTGCGGGCGGATCTGTCGTATTCCGCTGCGACGGCACTGGCGCGGCGCCTGGAGGCAGGCGGGCACAAGCAGATGTACTGGGCGCGCAGGCAGTAGAAAATGCCTGCGCCCGCTACGTTTTTGAGATGGGTGGTTCCGTAGCTATTCCCGTTCGACTGCCATGTCGCTGCTGCCGCGCTTGGATCCGCTGCGCGTGTGCACCGGCGCGGCGGGCTGGTACTCCATCAGGCGGCGGTCGGCAGTGTTGAGAAGCTGGTCGAGGTTTTCGCCGTCGTCGGGGAAGCGGGCCAGCGCCGTTTCACAGATCAACGTGAGCGTGTCGCCGAGGAGGGGCAGGGGCTCGCGCATCACCTTGGCCAGGCTGCCACGCAGGGAGTCGATGACCGGCTCGGGATCCGGGATCATCGCCGCGAAATCGAACCCCTGCAGGACGCCGACCACCGCCTCCCGCCCCAGTGCGCGGCGGATGCGCTCCCCCACCACCCCGCTGACGAACGAAGCCGCGTGCGGCTCGAGGTGTAGGAAACGGCCGCAGCTATGTTCGACGGCAATCAGCATCACGGTGCTGCCGTGCTGCAGCACCCGGGCCCGCTCCAGCACCTCGCGGCAATGCGCCTCGAACGCGGCATGGCTCTGCAGGCCGGTCAGCTCGTCGGTGCCGTGCTTGATCTGGGCGATGGCGGAGGTTTCGGCCTCGGCGCTGATGTCGGAGTGGATCGACAGGTAATGCGTGATTTTGCCGTCCTGGCGCAACGGTGTGATGGTCTGCCGTATGGTCACGAGCTGGCCGTCGGCGGCCCGGTCCACCGTCTGGCCGGACCACGGCCGCCCGCCGCGGATGGCCGACCAGAGCGCCTGGTAGTAGCGGGACCCGTGCTTGCCGGATTGCAGCAAACGCGGTGATTGGCCGATCGCCGCCTCGGCGCTGTGGCCATAGAGTTGGGTGAACGCACGGTTCACCCATACGATGGTTCCTGACGCGTCGGTGATGAACGCGGCATTGGCAGCTCCGCTCAAGGCTGTGGCCAGCAGCTTTTGCTCGTTCATGGGCATCCCACCCGGTCCCTGGTTTCGTTCCCTATCCTGTTCCTCCCGACGGGGTGAAACAATGATCTGTGTCAACCTTGCTGCGACGGCCCGCCGAACGGCAAGGATTGACCTGCATCAAGGCCGCGGCCCGCGGCCTGCGCAATAGTCCCTGCACAACGGTCAGGCCGCGCGGCGCGGCCTGCAAAGGAGCATGGCGTGCGCACGACGGTCTTGGGTGTGGTGGCGGGTTGGCGCTTGCTGGCGCTGCTGGTCCTGGCGGCCGCCACGGGTCTGTCGCCGGCAGTGCGCGCGGCGGACCCGGATAAGGCAGCAGCCGGCGCTTCCCAGCCCGCACCGCAAGCACTCCCGGGGGTGACCGTGGAGGGCAAGCCTGACCCGCTCGGGCGCTCGGACCGCCACCTGCACCAGTTGCAGGAATCCCTGCCGGCGCTCGGCGGCAACGCGTCCCACAAGAAGCACTTCAAGGATCGCGTAGGCGACTACCTGGCCAAGCACAAGGATCCTGAAAAGGCCACCGGACAGCAACGCCGCATGATGGAACGGGCGCAGCAGCCGCCCGGTGTGCCGAACGTTCCCGCGGCCGCGCCGGCCGGCGGATAGCTCGAAATCCTGGCCGGCCCTTCAGAAGAACGGATTGCATCCGGTCAGCCGGGTGTTCCTGGCGAGCGCGCGTCACCCCACTAACCCCCGGCCCGGCCATCCCTGGCCGGGCGTTCGGAAGAAAACGATGACATTGAGTCAGCGGAGCGTTGGCCATCCCTGGCGAGGCTGTGTCGCACTACCAACCCCCGGCCCGGCCATCCCTGGCCGGGCGTTCGGAAGAAAACGATGACATTGAGTCAGCGTTTTCTTCCTCACCCTTTGAACGTCGACAGGCCGTGGTCGCCGAAAGGTTCGTCGCGCTCCCGCACCGCCTGGCGGAAGCCGGCTTCGGCGGCGCGCTGCTGGAAGGCATAACCTTCGCGGGTGTGGCGGGTGATACCGTCGAATACGGTGCCCAGGACCTGGGTGGTGTGCAGGCCCTGCTGCATCACCGACTGGTTGAGCAGCAGCTTCATCATCACCAGCTGGTTGATCGGCATGCGGGCGATGCGCTCGAGCAGGATTTCGCAGCGTTCGTCCAGCTTCTCCGGCGGAGCGGATTCGATGGCGAGGCCCCATTCGCGGGCCTCTTTGCCGGACAGGCAGTCGCCGGTGAACAGCAGGCGCTTGGCTTTCTCCAGGCCCACGCGGTGGAACCACAGCGAGGTGGTGGGCGAGCCCCACACGCGCGCCGGCGGGTAGCCGATCTTGGCATCGTCGGCGATCACCAGCAGGTCGGAGCACAGCGCCATGTCGGTGCCGCCGGCGACGCAGAAGCCGTGCACCTTGCACACCACCGGCTTCTCGCCGTGGAACAGGCTCATGAAGCCTTTGACGTTGCGGCTCATCATGGCGTAGTCGGTGACCGGGTCCCAGGTGCCGCCGGGCAGGTGGTTCTGCATCTGTACGCGCGGGTCCAGCGGCGAGCCGCGCGGCCGCTGCGGGCTGTCCTCGCCGATGGTCAGGGCCTCGGCGCTCTCGACCAGGTCGTAGCCGCCGCAGAAGCCGCTGCCGTTGCCGGACAGGGCGATGACGTGCACCGTCGGATCGAGGTTGGCGCGCTCCACGCACTCGGCCAGTTCGCGCGGCATGTCCATGGTGATGCCGTTGCCGCGCGCGGGACGGTCCAGGGTGATGCGCGCCACGCGGCCGGTGACGGCATAGGTCATGGTCTTGAGGGTGCTCATCGGATTCTCCGGACCAATCAGAATTGGCCGTGGCGGCCGCCGCCGCCGCTGAAGCGTCCGGCCCCGGCCGCGGTTTCGCCGGACTGCAAGGTCTTCAGGCCATGGCGGAATTCGTTGGCGATGGCCGCGTCCTCGGCCAGGTTCCATTGCTCGTAGGCGCTGCGGCGGTCGCCGCGCAGGCACTGCTGCGGAAATGCGGCGATCTCAAGGGCGAGCTGCTCGGCCGCTGCCAGCGCCTGGCCGGCCGGTACCACCCGGTTGGCCAGCCCCATTTGCTGCGCCTCGCGCGCATCGACCGCGCGCCCGGTGAGGATCAGGTCCAGCGCGCGAGACATGCCGAGCAGGCGCGGCAGCCGCACCGCGCCGCCGTCGATGAGTGGCACGCCGAAGCGGCGGCAGAACACGCCGAAGGTGGCCGTTTCGTCCGCTACCCGCAGGTCGCACCAGAGTGCCAGTTCCAGGCCGCCGGCAACGCAATAGCCGGACACGGCCGCGATCACCGGCTTGGTCAGCTGCAGGCGGGTCGGGCCCATCGGCCCGTCGCCGTCGGTGGCGATGCGGTTGGCGCGGCCGGCGTCGCCGCTGGCGACTGCCTTCAAGTCGGCGCCGGCGCAGAAGTGCCCGCCGGCACCGCTCAGGATGGCGACTTTCAGCTCCGGGTCGGCTTCGAAGGTGCGAAAGCTGTCCGCCAGCAGCGCGGCGGTGGCGCCATCCACCGCATTGCGCGCCTGAGATCGGTCGATCTGCACCAGCAGCAGCGGCGGGCGGCGTTCGAGGCGGACCGGCGGATGGTCCGGCGACGAGTCTGGGGTCATGGCGGCTCCTCGACGAAATATTACCAATATTGACCGAAATGTATCACGAATGTAATGTAACGATATAAAGCATACATCGTCTCATTCTGTAATGAAGCCCAAGGCGCGTCACCTGATCATGGACCTGCTGCTGGCCGCCGAGGGGGAGGCCTCGTCGGTGCGCGAGTTCATCGCCGGCTGCGCCCTGTTCGGAATCAGCGGCAACAACGTGCGGGTGGCGGTGGTGCGCCTGTCGGCGGAGGGGCTGATCGAGGCCGAGGAGCGCGGCCGCTATCGTCTCGGCGGCTCCGCCCACCAGCTGGCGGACGAGGTTGCGACCTGGCGCACGGCGGAGCAGCGCGTGCGGCCCTGGAAGGGCGGCTACCTGGCGGTATACAGCGGAGCGCTCGGCCGCAGCGACCGCGCGGCGCTGCGCCGCCGCGAGCGCGCCCTGCAGATGCTGGGCTTCCGGGAGCTGGAGCGCGGCCTGCTGGTGCGGCCGGACAACATCGAGGACAACATCGGGACCGTGCGCAAGCGCCTCTACACGCTGGGGCTCGAAGCGCAGGCCTGCGTGTTCGTGGCGCAAGGCTTCGATGCCGTGCATGAGGCGCGCATCCGTACCCTGTGGGACTGCAAGGCGCTCAATCTCGGCTATCGCAAGCTGCGCGCCCGGCTGGAGCAGTGGATGGAGCATGCGCCGGCGCTGGAGCGCGAGGCCGCCGCGCGCGAGGCCTACCTGCTGGGCAGTACCGCGATCCGCCAGGTGGTGTTCGATCCGCTGCTGCCGGAGCCGTTCGTCGACGTGGCGGCGCGGCATGCCTTCGTCGAGACGGTGCGTCGTTTCGACCGTTATGGCCAGGCCATCTGGCGCGCCTCGCGCGCGGTCACGCTGGCCGACGCGCCGGTCGCCCGTGGCGCCCGCGCGCATTGAAGTCCTAGCCCCAGGGGAGTCTCGTTATGAACGGTACGCCAATCGTCTCCTCCACGCCGGCAGAACTGCCTGTGGCCACCCGGCGGAAGCTGCATGGCCTGCTGACCCCCGGCGAAGTCGCGGCGCTGAGCCGGCGTTCCGACTGGCGGGGAGCCTGGGCGATCCTGTCCACCTGGGCCGTGATCGCGGCAGCTTTCGCGTTGGCCGCGCTATGGCCGAACCCGTTGAGTTTCGTGGTGGCCCTGTGCCTCATCGCCGGGCGCCAGCTTGCGCTGGCCGTGCTGCAGCACGAAGCGGCACACGGCACGTTGTTCAAGACACGCTGGCTGAACGAACACGCCGCCGACTGGCTGTGCGCCCGTCCGGTCTGGCAGCACCTGGCCAAGTACCGCGCGCATCACCTGGTGCACCACACCCGCACCGGTACCGACGAGGACATCGACATCTCCCTGCACGAGGGATATCCGGTGTCCGCGGCGTCCCTGCGCCGCAAGCTGCTGCGCGACGCCATCGGCATCACCGGGCTCAAGCTGGTGCTGGGACGGATGCTGATGGACGCCGGGGTGCTCAAGTGGACCGTGGCCAGCCGGGTGGAGAAGCTGCCGCAGCAAGGGCGCCACTGGTGGGACTACCCGGCTGCCTTCCTGCGGAATGCCGGCGGCATGTTGCTGTGCAACCTGCTGCTGTGGGCGGTTCTCGCGGCCGCGGGGCATGGCTGGCTGTACGGGCTATGGGTGCTGGCGCAGATCGCGCCGTTCCCGCTGTTCGTGCGCATCCGCTCCATCGCCGAGCACGGCATGCTGCCGCGGGCGACCGACATGTTCCTCAATACGCGCACCACCCGGGCCACACTCTTCGACCGCCTGTTCGTGGCACCGTGCCACGTCAACTATCACCTCGAGCACCATGCCATGGCTTCGGTGCCGTACTACCGGCTGCCGCGGCTGCATGCCCTGCTGCGCCAGCGCGGCGCGGTGGCGGCGCCGGCGGGATATGGCGCGGTGCTGCGGCTGGCCGGGAGCGGACCTTAGGGAGCCTAGGGAGCCTCTGAACAACTCCATGCCCTCCCGCGGCTTGCCATTTTGTGTCGGGCAAGGCGCGAGGAGCGCGGTGTGCTGATTGCACAGGAGCGACGAGCAACGCGGCCCGGCGC
>JARLJS010000261.1 GCA_031291075.1 Nevskia sp.
GACCTCGCCCGAGGCGCTGGTGGCCGTCGGGGACGGCGGTGCTTTGGGGGGGGAAGGGGACGCCGCTCCGCGTGCGGCCAAGCCCAAAGCCACGGCCGCTGCCGAGCCCAAACCGGCGCCACCGCCGGCGCCGCCGCACAAGCCGGAAGCGCCGGCGGCCGGCGCCGAGGACTGGGGCATCAACGTCGCCTCCTACGCGGCGGCCGACGATGCCGCCAGGCAGGTGCAGCAGCTGCGCTCCGCCGGCTACCCGGCGAGCGTGCAGCAGGCACAGGTGAGGACACAGACCTGGCACCGGGTGCAGCTGCGGGGCTACGGCTCGGCCGCCGCCGCCCGCGCCGCCGCCGACGAGTTGCAGACCCGCTTCGGCTACCGTGGGCTATGGGTGGTCCGGAACACGCCGGCGGGCCATCCGGCCGCGCCGGAGCCGGCCGCTGCAGCCGCGCCGGAACAGCCCGGACACGACACGACGACCGAAGCCGCGGCGCCGCGTTGAGCGGCCGCGCGCATTCCCGTAAAATCGCCGAAACCTGCAGCATCTCATTCTAATGCCCGACGTCGCGCAGACCCGTTTCATTTTCGTCACCGGCGGCGTGGTGTCGTCGCTGGGTAAAGGCATCGCCGCCGCGAGCCTGGGCGCGATCCTCGAGTCGCGCGGCCTCAAGGTCCACATGATCAAGCTGGACCCGTACATCAACGTCGATGCCGGGACCATGAGCCCGTTCCAGCACGGCGAGGTGTTCGTCACCGAGGACGGCGCCGAGTCCGACCTGGACCTGGGCCACTACGAGCGCTTCCTGCGCGGCAAGACCAACCGCCACAGCAACGTCACCACCGGCCAGATCTACCGCAACGTGCTGGAGAAGGAGCGCCGCGGCGACTACCTCGGCCGCACCGTGCAGGTGATCCCGCACATCACCGACGAGATCCAGCAGCGCATCCGTGAGGGCGCGCGCGGCGCCGACATCTGCCTGGTCGAGATCGGCGGCACGGTGGGCGACATCGAATCGCTGCCGTTCCTGGAGGCGATCCGCCAGATGGGGGTGGAGCTGGGCCGCAAGCAGGCGATGTACATGCACCTGACGCTGCTGCCGTTCGTGCGTTCCTCCGGCGAGCTGAAGACCAAGCCGACGCAGCACTCGGTCAAGGAGCTGCGCTCCATCGGCATCCAGCCGGACGTGCTGCTGTGCCGCTCCGAGCGTCCCATCCCGGATGCCGAGAAGCGCAAGATCGCCCTGTTCACCAACGTGCCGTACCGGGCGGTGATTTCGGCCATCGACCTGGACGACATCTACAAGATCCCCGGCTGGTTGCACCAGCAGGGGCTGGACGAGCTGATCGTCGAGCACTTCGGCATCGACGCGCGCCAGGCCGACCTGTCGGCCTGGGAAAAAGTGGTGCACGCGCGCGAACGCCAGGACGTGGAAGTGCAGGTGGCGATGGTCGGCAAGTACGTCGACCTGGCCGATGCCTACAAGTCGCTCAACGAGGCGCTGTACCACGCCGGCCTGCATACCGGCACGCGGGTCAAGATCCGTTACATCGAGTCCGAGTCGGTCGAGAGCCAGGGTTCCCGCGTGTTGCAGGGCGCGGACGCCATCCTGGTGCCGGGTGGCTTCGGCGAGCGCGGCATCGAGGGCAAGATCGAAGCCGCCCGCTATGCCCGCGAAAACCGCATCCCCTACCTCGGCATCTGCCTGGGCATGCAGGTGGCGGCGATCGAGTTCGCGCGCAACGTGGCCGGCCTGGGCGGCGCCCACAGCACAGAGTTCGCGCCGAACACGCCCCATCCGGTGATCGCCCTGGTGACCGAATGGCGCGACGCCAGCGGCCGCGTCGAGCGGCGCAGCCACAGTTCCAACCTGGGTGGCACCATGCGGCTGGGCGTGCAGAAGTGCCGGCTCACGGCGGGTTCGCGTTCGCGCGCCCTGTACAACGCCGAGCTGATCAGCGAGCGCCACCGCCATCGCTACGAGTTCAACAACAACTACCGCGAGGCGCTGGTCGCCAAGGGCATGAGCATCGCCGGCCAGTCCGAGGACGGCGAGCTGGTGGAGATGGTGGAGCTGCCGGATCATCCCTGGTTCGTCGGCTGCCAGTTCCACCCGGAGTTCACCTCCACGCCGCGCGACGGCCATCCGCTCTTCGAGGGTTTCATCCGCGCCGCGCGCGAGCAGCATCTCGCGCACCAGGCGAAAGCAGCGTGAGGCCCGCGGGTTCGAGTTTCAAGACTCTGGTATTCCGGAACCCGCAGCCATGAACCTCTGCGGCCGCGAAATCGGTATCGACCAGCCTCTGTTCCTGATCGCCGGCCCGGACACGCTTGAGTCCGAGGCCCTGGCGCTGGAAGTGGCGGGGCACATCAAGGCGATCGCCGAGCGCCTGGGCATCCTGTACATCTTCAAGGGCAGCTACGACAAGGCCAACCGTTCCTCGCACCGTTCCTACCGCGGTCCGGGACTGGAAGGCGGTATGAAAATTCTGCAAGCGGTGCAGCGGCAGATCGGCGTGCCGGTGCTCACCGACGTGCACGAGGACACGCCGCTGGCCGAAGTGGCGGCGGTGGTCGACGTGATCCAGACCCCGGCCTTCCTGTGCCGGCAGACCAACTTCATGCAGAGCGTGGCCCGCCTGGGCAAGCCGGTCAACGTCAAGAAGGGCCAGTTCATGTCGCCCTGGGAAATGGCCAACGTGATCGAGAAGATGAAAGCGGTGGCGGAGCCCCGCTTCATGCTCTGCGAGCGCGGCTTCTCCTTCGGCTACAACAACCTCGTCGCCGACATGCGCGGCCTGGCGGTGATGCGCCAGTACGCACCGGTGGTGTTCGACTGCACCCATACCGTGCAGCTCCCCGGCGGCATGGGCAATGCTTCCGGCGGGCAGCGCGAGTTCATCCCGGTGCTGTCGCGCGCCGCCGTCGGCGCCGGCGTGGCCGGCCTGTTCATGGAAACCCATCCGCGTCCGGACGAGGCGCTGTGCGACGGGCCCAACTCGCTGCCGCTGCAGCACATCGGCGGCCTGCTGGAGACCCTGGTGGAGCTCGACCGTACGGTCAAGCGCAGCGGCCTGCTCGAACGGCAGCTTTCGTCCTGACCCGACCCAGACAACCATCCATTAGAAGAACCCAGCGTATGTCCAAAATCACGCAAATCACGGCTCTGGAAATCCTCGACTCGCGCGGCAACCCGACCCTCGAAGCGGAAGTGGTGCTGGAATCGGGCGCCCGCGGCGTCGCCGGCGTGCCCTCCGGCGCCTCCACCGGCAAGCGCGAAGCGGCCGAGCTGCGCGACGGCGCGCCCAAGAAGGGCAAGGCACGCTACCTCGGCAAGGGCGTGCAGCGGGCGGTGAAGAACGTGGAAGGCGAGATCGCCAAGGCGGTGCTCGGCCTCGACGCGCAGGACCAGGCCGCGCTCGACCGCGTCATGATCGAGCTGGACCGCACCGAGAACAAGTCGCGCCTGGGCGCCAACGCCATCCTGTCGGTGTCGCTGGCCGCCGCCAAGGCCGCCGCGGCCGAGAACGGCCAGCCGCTGTTCCGCCACCTGGGCGGCATCCAGGCCGATACCCTGCCGGTGCCGATGATGAACGTCATCAACGGCGGCGCCCATGCCGACAACAACGTCGACATCCAGGAATTCATGATCCTGCCGGTGGGCGCTCCCAACTTCACCGAGGCGCTGCGCTATGGCGCGGAGGTGTTCCAGGCGCTGAAGAAGGTCCTGCACGGTCGCAAGCTGAGCACCGCGGTGGGCGACGAGGGCGGCTTCGCCCCCAACCTGCCGTCCAACGCGGCGGCGCTGGAGTGCCTGCTGGAAGCCATCGACACCGCCGGCTACAAGGCGGGCAAGGACATCTACCTGGCGCTCGACGTGGCCTCCAGCGAGCTGTTCAAGAAGGGCAAGTACGTGCTGGAGGGCGAGGGCAAGGAGTACACCGCCGCCGAGTTCGCCGACTACCTGGCCGACCTGTGCGCGCGCTACCCGATCATCTCGGTGGAGGACGGCTGCGCCGAGGACGACTGGGCCGGCTGGCAGATCCTGACGGTGAAGCTGGGCGGCAAGGTGCAGCTGGTCGGCGACGACCTGTTCGTCACCAACACCAAGCTGCTGGCCGAGGGCATCCTCAAGGGCATCGGCAACTCGATCCTGATCAAGCCGAACCAGATCGGCACCCTGTCCGAGACCCTGGAGGCCATCCGCATGGCCACCGACGCCGGCTATTCCGCGGTCGTCTCCCACCGTTCCGGCGAGACCGAGGACGCCACCATCGCCGACATCGCCGTCGGCACCGCGGCGACCCAGATCAAGACCGGCTCGCTGTGCCGCTCCGACCGCCTGGCCAAGTACAACCAGCTGCTGCGCATCGAGCGCGCGCTGGGCAAGCGCGCCCGATATCCGGGTGCCGCCGCCTTTCCCATCGGTCTTCCTTGAAACAACGCCTCGCCATCGCCGCGCTTTGCCTGGTCTTCACGGGCTTGCAGTACCGCTTGTGGGCGGCCGATGGCGGGGTGTTCGACACGCGCCGTCTGCAGCAGACGCTGGATGAGCAGACGCAGGCCAACGCCCAGTTGCGGCAGCGCAATGCCGTGCTGTTGGCCGAGGTGGACGACCTGCGCCACGGCGGCGCGGCGATCGAAGCGCATGCCCGCGCCGAGCTCGGCATGATCCGCAAGGGCGAGACCTTCTATCTCGTGGTCGAGCCGAACCACCCCCAGTGACTAGGACTCCCCGTTATTGGGCTGTGGTTGCGTCCGCCGGCGGCGGCGCCCGCATGGGGCTGGGTCGGCCCAAGCAGTACCTGCCCCTGCGCGGCCGCGCCATGCTGGAATGGAGCCTGGCCCCCTTCCTGGACGCCGGCTGGGTCGACGGTGTGGTGCTAGTGCTGGCCAAGGGCGATAGCGACTTCGGCAAGCTGTCGCTGGCCCGCCATCCCAGGATCTTCGCCGTCACCGGCGGCGTCTCCCGCGGCGATTCGGTACTCGCGGGCCTGCAGACCGTGACCGAGCGCAGCGCCGCACTGGATGCCCCGGTGTACGTGCTGGTGCACGACGCGGCACGGCCCTGCCTGACCGTGGAGGACATGGAAACCCTGCGCGACGAGGCCAGCGACGAGCAGGGCGGCCTGCTGGCCGTGCCGGTCACCGACGCCCTCAAGCAGGAAGAGAAGGAATGCTCGGCGCGCACCATCGACAACAGCGCGCTCTGGCGTGCGCAGACACCCCAGCTGTTCCGGCTCGACCTGCTGCGCTCCGCCCTGGAACAGGCCCTGGCCAAGGGCAAGCCCCTGGCCGACGAGGCCGCCGCCATGGAACTGGCCGGCCATAAGCCCCTGCTGGTCCGTGGCCGCGAGAGCAATCTCAAAGTAACGTATCCCGAAGACCTGCCCCTGGCCGAGTTCTGGCTGTCGCGGCAGGAATATGCCCGCTGAAGGCTATTGACCGCCGCAGGCGGTCACTCGAACAATTACACGCATGGCCACAGGGAGGGGGACACGCCGCAGTCGCGGCGTGGTAACGCTGATTCGGGGAGCCGTGCGGGTGCAGCAAGAGCCGTACAAGTACTGGGCGTTCATCTCGTACAGCCATCGCGATAAGGCGTGGGCTGACTGGCTGCACAAGGCGCTCGAGACCTACCGCGTGCCCCGCCGCCTGGTCGGCCGCGAGGGACCGACGGGACCGGCGCCCAAGCGCCTGTTCCCGGTGTTCCGCGACCAGGAAGAGCTGCCCAGCTCGCACAGCCTGACCAGCGCGATCGACGAGGCGCTACGGCTGTCGCGCTTTCTCATCGTTATCGCCTCGCCTTACGCCGCCGTCTCCAAGTGGGTCGACCAGGAAATCCAGCGTTTCCGTGAACTGGGGCGCGGCGAACGCATCCTCTGCCTGATCGTCGACGGCGAGCCGCACGCCGACCTGCAGCCGGGCAAGGGCTTCCTCGAATGCTTTCCGCCCTCGCTGTGCGCCGACAGCGGCTGGGAGCCGATCGCCGCGGATGTCCGTCCCGGCAGGGACGGCAGGATCGCTGCCAAGCAGAAGATCATCGCCGGCCTGCTTGGCCTGGGCCTGGACGAACTGCGGCGCCGCGAGCAGCGCAGACGCATGCTGCGCAACATTGGCTGGACGGTCGGCGGTACGCTGGTCGCCGCCGCGCTGGCCGTGACCTGGCAGGTCCAGCAGCGGGAAAAGAATGCGGCCCTGGAGCAGCAGAGGCTGCGCACCCATATCGAGACCGTGTATGAGAAAGGGCGGCAGGAACTGCTGGCGCACAACCAGGCGCGGGCGGCGGTTTATCTCAACGAGGCCTACCGGCTTGGGGTGGATACTCCGGCGCTGCGGTTCATGCTGGCACGGGCGATGCGGATCGTGGAGGCGGAGAGGCTTGTGTTCGATGCGGGAGCGCCCCTTTTTTTAGTTCGGTTCAGTCCCGATGCGAAGCGTCTTCTCACGGTCGATGAGCACAAGGTCGGCCGGGTATGGGATGCTGCCACGGGGAAGCAGCAGTTTGGTTTTGAATATCCGGTACGCGCGAAAGTATTCAGCCCGAGGTTCAGCCGGAACAATCGCCTCCTGTATGTGTATGTCGTTCCCGATGACGCTTCGACTGGTTACCTGAACTACTGGGATGTGGAGACCGGCAATCTTCTCGGCAAGGTCATCAACGCCCCGACTACCACGCATACATTCAACCCGTTCGACGACAGCGGCCGCCGGGTCGCACATCTTGCTCCCGACTACGCCGCGGAAATCAACGATCTGTACACTGGGCGGGTGCTTTCGCGGCTTCCGGGCCCGTTCTGCGCAGTAGGGTTTAGCCGCGACGGCCGCAACCTCATCACGGCTTCGAATGACGGGACAGTGACGCGATGGGACGGCGAGGGGCATCGTCGCTTGATGAATTATCGGGGACTTCACTCGACCATCGTTTCCCTAGACGATACCGAGGATGGCACTTTGATTGCCGCTGCCGCAAAGGACGGGTCGATCCGTGCCTGGGAGACGCGGAGCGGAGAGACGCGAGTCCTGGCTGGACATCCTTCGCCGCAGCCGTGGTTGATCTTCAATATGGACGGGACCCGTTTGTTCACCGCGGCGGCTGACGGTGGGCGGGTCTGGAATACCGTCAACGGTGCGCTGGTGTACGCACTGCGGTTCAGTGGGACTGCCGGCAATGACTACGATTTCAGCTCTGACGGGCGCTGGATGCTCCTATCAGATACTTCGCGTCTGGCCATCCAGGACCTTGAGTCCGGAGTTGAAATGTATACCTTGGATGGAAATCGCGGTATGGCGCACGCCCGCGATATCAGCGACGACGATTCCCACATCGTTACTGGTGGACCGGATGGCAGGGTGGTGCTTTGGAACACACCCTCAATACCGGAATTTGAGTTCCGTCATGTTCTCGATCCTCTGGCCTGGGACAAGCGCTGGCGTCCAGGTGTTGCTGCAGTGTACAGCCACGACGGCGCCCTCATCGCTACCGGCGCTGCTGATGGTCTGCTAAAGATCTGGTCTGCGGCGTCGCGCAAGCTAATCCGAAGTGTGCCCGCCGATCCACAATCACTCAATGTGTTGAATTTCAGCGCCGACGGCAAGAGGATTGTGGGAGGCGGCGAGTCCAGCGGCCTGAAAATCTGGATGGTGGAGGACGGCCGTTTGGTCGGCAACTTCGACTGTGGGGGAAAGGAGGTGTTGAACGCCGCGTTCAGCTCGGATGGCCGGTATGTGAGCGCCAGTACCTATGGCGGTGCTACTAAGGTGTGGGACACAACGAACGGCGAATTGGTGGCATCCTTTGACATCCCGGTGGCAGTGATGAGCGCCTTCAGTCCCGATGGCAAGCGCATCGCCGTCGGGGTAGGCGACGAAGTAAGGTTTTGGGATATCCGGCAACGGCAATATGTGTGGAGGTTTCACACGAAGGTAAAAGCCAGTTCCGGTTCGAGCATCGCAGCACTGGACTTCAGCGCCGATGGTAGCCGGCTCTTAGTTGCAAGTATCGGTCGCTCCGCGTTCATTCTCGACGCCCACGACGGACATTTGCTGAAGAGGCTGGATGAACCTTCGGCCAGTCGATTCCTTACGGCCCGTTTCAGCCACGACGGGTGGTTGGCCGTGATGAGTGACCGAAGTGGAGTTGCAATCTTATGGCGTCCCGATGATGGTCGAACCTGGATTCTGCAAGGTCACGCTGGGGAAGTACGAACGGCGATATTTTCCGCGGACGACAACTTTGTGCTGACGTCCGGAGTCGATGCCACGGCAAAAATCTGGGACACCCTCAGCGGCGAGCTATTGGATACGGTTGCCATTCACAGTGCACCCTTGCCGGAGGTGCCGTTTCACGCAGCTGAATTCAGGCCCGATGACCAAGCTGTACTGACGGGGTCGATCGACGGAGTAATCCGAGAATGGGGGCTGCGCGTAGAAACGCGCAGCCCCGAGCACATCAACGTGATTTTGCAATGCCGCATTCCATGGCAAATCCAAGGGGAAGATCTCACGCTGAGGACACCCAATGACTCGATTTGTCCGTCGATGAGTTCTCGCTAAGTCGGGATAGCTGCCGGACGAGTTTTGCGGGTCCGGGACAACTCGACTGCTACCCTCACCACGAATATCACCACGAACGGAACGATGGCAGCCACCCGCTTCGGGGGATCGTTGGGGTTGTCGTTACACGCGCTCAAAATAAAGGGTGTCATCACCAGCACGGTGAAAAAAAGACTCTTCCGAATCGCCTTGATCATTGCTGTTCTCCCTAGAACAAAGCCGCGGGGGTCGCGGTCAAGTTCAAGCTACACCCAGGCAAACACAGGGTCTATCGGGAAACGCCTTGCGATTGTGACGCACGTAACAAAACATAAACGGCGCCGGTGCCGCCGTCGTGCGGTCTTGCCGAACAGAAGGCCAGAACGTCCTTTCGTCGGCGCAACCAGCCGTCGAGCAGGGTTTTGATGACCGGACCGCTATTGGGGGAGCCGCGGCCTTTGCCGTGGATGATGCGGACGCTGCGCAGGTTCTGGTCCTGGCAGTGGGCGAGGAACTCGGCCACCGCGCGCTGGGCCAGCTTGCGGTTGAGTCCGTGCAGGTCGAGCACCGCGCCGATGTGGTAGCCACCGCGGCGCAGCCGGCGCCAGACCGAGTCCTGCAGGCCGGGGGCGCGGTAGACCAGGGTGTCGCCGCTTTCGATCGCTTCCGGCTCCAGCGTGTCGGACAGCAGTTCCTCCAGCACGGCCCGCTCGACGGCCTCGGTGCTGCGCGGACGGGTGCTGGGCCGGCGCCGGTCGGGCGGCAGCCGGGCGGTGGCGGCCCGCGGCCGTACGCCGTCCATGGCCTGGCGGAACTCCACCTGTTCGCCGCCGCGGGACTCCTGTTCAGGCTGGCCGGGATCGCGCTGCATGCGGGCATGATAGCCCGGCAGGCGGTAAACTAACGACACCCGAAGATTGACTTCATGCGCATACTCCTTTCCAACGACGACGGCTGCACGGCCCCCGGTCTGCGCTGCCTGGCGGAACACTTGCGGCCGGTGCACAGCATCGAGATCGTGGCGCCGGACCGCAACCGCAGCGGCGCCAGCAACTCGCTGACCATCCTCAACCCGCTGCGGGTGCAGCGCCACGCCGACGGCACCCACTGCGTGGACGGCACGCCGACGGACTGCGTGCACCTGGCGCTGACCGGCTTTCTCAAGCACACGCCGGACATGGTGGTGTCCGGCATCAACGCCGGCGCCAACCTCGGCGACGACACCCTCTATTCCGGTACTGTGGCGGCGGCGATGGAGGGGCGGCACCTGGGCTACTCGGCCATCGCCGTGTCCTGCGTCGCGGTCGAGCCGCTGCACTACGACACCGCTGCCCGCGTCACCCTGCGGTTGATCGAGCGGCTGCAGCACGAGCCGCTGCCGGGCGACACCATCCTCAACGTCAACGTGCCGGACGTGCCGTACGACGAGCTGCAGGGCATCGAGGTCACCCGCCTGGGCAACCGGCACCGCGCCGAGACCATCACGGCGTCGCTGGATCCGCGCGGGCGTCCCATCTACTGGATCGGCGCCGCTGGCGCGGAGCAGGATTGCGGTCCGGGTACGGACTTCCACGCGGTGCAGAACAAGCGGGTGTCGATCACCCCGCTGCTGGTCGACCTGACCCGCCACACGGCGCTGGAGCGGCTCGGCGTCTGGGCGCGCGGGCTGTGAACGAACCGATGAAGCCCGGCAGCCATCCGCACAGCCTGGGCCTTGGCCTTACTTCCCCGGCCAGCCGCGCCCGCCTGGTGGCGGAGCTGAAGCGGGAAGGCATCGTCGACGAGCGCGTGCTCGAGACGCTGATGAAGGTGCCGCGGCACGAGTTCGTGGAGGAAGCCTGGCGCGGCGAGGCCTACAAGAACAAGCCGCTGCCGATCGGCCAGTCGCAGACCATCTCCCAGCCCTACATCGTCGCGCTGATGACCCAGTTGCTGCTGGAGGTACCGCCCGGCGGCGCACCGCGCAAGAAGGTGCTGGAAGTGGGCACCGGCAGCGGCTACCAGACGGCGGTGCTGGCGGAGCTGGTGCAGAACGTGTTCTCGGTGGAGCGCCTCAAGGCGCTGTCCGAGCAGGCGCGCAACCGGCTGCGCGGGCTCGGCTACCGCAATATCCACTTCGGCTATGCCGACGGCACCGGCGGCTGGGCCTCGCACGGGCCCTACGACGGCATCGTCGTCACCGCCGCCGCGGTGGACGTGCCCAAGGCCCTGCTGGAACAGCTGGAGAAGGGCGGGCGGCTGGTGATCCCGGTGGGCCCCCCCGCCAAGCAGTCGCTGCGCGTGATCGACCGGGTGTCGCCCAACAAGTGGCAGAGCCGCGACGTCGCGGGGGTGAGCTTCGTGCCGCTGCTGGAGGGCAAGGCGTGAGCGCGCTCGAACCCGGCGTCGCCCAGGCCAAGAGACCGAGCCTGTTCGGCCGCATGTATGCCTGGATCGAGCGCTCGGCGCGGCATCCGCGCGCGGAATGGATCCTGGTGGCGGTGTGCATCGCCGAGGCGTCGTTCTTTCCCATCCCGCCGGACGTGATGCTGGCGCCGATGGCCCTGGAGCGGCCGCGGGCCTGGCTGCGCCTGGGCACCATCGCCACCCTGGCCTCGGTGGTCGGCGGCATCGGCGGCTGGTTCATCGGCCATTACCTGATTATCCAGGTGCTGCCGCTGCTGCAACACCTGGGCTACGGTCCCGCCTACGAGACCACCAAGGCCTTCTTCGCCAAGTACGGTGTGTGGGCGATCATCGTCAAGGGCGCCACCCCCATCCCTTACAAGATCGTCACCATCACCGCCGGCGCGGTGTCGATGCCGCTGCTGCCGTTCGTGCTGGCCTCGTTCGTGGGGCGCGGCATGCGCTTCTACCTCGTCGCCGGCGCCGTGCGGCTGGCGGGACCGAAGGTGCAGCCCTGGCTGGCGAAGTACATCGACGTGATCGGCTGGGTGTTCGTCGGCCTGCTGGTCGCCGGCTTCCTGTGGTTCGCGCGCTGAGGTTCGCGGCTCTTCTGTTGCTTTCGGCGTGTCTCGGCGCCTGCGCCACGCACGGCCGGCAGGAGTCCGGTTCGAGCGGTTCGCATCGCGCGACCCGCACCGCTGCGGGGTCCGGTCTGGGCGACTACCGGGTGCAGCGCGGCGACACCCTGTATTCCATCGCCTTCCGGCACCAGCTCGACTACCACGACATCGCCAACTGGAACGGCATCGGACGCGACTACGCCATCTACCCGGGCCAGATCCTGCACCTGCACCCAGCTGGTGGCGATAGCAGGCTCCAGCCCGTGGCTTCGGCGCGGCCGGCTCCCGTGCCGGCGGCATCGGTCCCGGAAGCGCCTACCACCGCGGTGGCGGTCGCGGCACCCAGGCCCGCGCCGCAGGCCGGCGCGGATCCTCCGGATCTACCGGGCCCCGGCTTCGACTCGGGCCGCTGGGAATGGCCGACCCGCGGCAAAGTGGCGCGCGGCTTCGAGGCCGACAGTTCCAAAGGGCTGGATATCGCCGGCGACTACGGCCAGATCGTAGTGGCGGCGGCCGGCGGCAAGGTGGTCTACAGCGGCAGCGCCCTCAAGGGCTACGGCGAGCTGGTGATCATCAAGCACGACGAGCAATACCTCTCCGCCTACGGCTACAACCGCCGCCGCCTGGTGGAGGAGGGGCAGCAGGTGGTGGCGGGCGAGCCCATCGCCGAACTGGGCATGGGCCCCGAGCAGAAGCCGCTGCTGCACTTCGAGATCCGCGACAAGGGGCGGCCGGTCGATCCGTTGCCGCTGCTGCCAAAGCGTTAAGTTCCTAGCCGCCCGGCAGGCGGAACACGAACAGGGCGTTACCGGGGCCGGCCTGGAATTCGTTGGTGCCGCCGAAGGTCGCGTAGCCGGAGTTGATCAGCAGGTCGGCCCCCGCGGGCACCGCGCCGACGGAGTCGATGGTGCCGCCGTTGCCGGCGTTGCCGTCGACATCGGTGAAGGAATGCACCGTGTCGTAGGACCACAGCGGCGCGCCGTCGGAACTGCGGTAGGCATGCAGGACCCCGTCCAGCGAGCCGGCGAACACCACGTCGTTGGTGACCGAGGTGGCCGCCGAGAAGATCGAGTCGATCGCGATCATGCCCTTTTTCGGATCGAGGTAAGGGTGCGTCGGGTGCCGCTCCCACACCACGTTGCCGCTCGCCAGGTCAACCGCATAAACGCCAGGGGTCGCGTTCTTCGACTGCTCGATGAGGTTGTTGCCGAGCAGGGCCTTGAGGATTTCGCCCAGGGAGAGCGAGGCGAACTTGTCGGCGGTGACGTCGCTGACGCCGACGTAGACGCGCTGGCTGTCGGCCGACATGCCCCAGTGGATACCGCCCAGATTGCCGCCCGCGCCCAGCCGGCGCGACCAGTTGAGCCGGCCGGTGTCCGGATCGAGGGAGAACAGCATGCCGCTCTTCTCGCCCGCGATGACCGCCTCCCTGCCGTTTTGCAGGTGCGCCAGGATGGGCGGGGCGCCGAAGTCGAAATCGCCGCCGCCCGGGGGACCCGGCACGCAATTGGCCTGCAGGAACTTGAACGGCGCCTCGCAGGCGGCGTTCCAGGCGTCGCCGGCCGTGCCCTGGAACACCCACTTCGGCTTGCCGGTGTCGATGTCGAGGGCGACGATCGCATCCTCGTTGGCGGTGGTTGGCGGCGTCAGGTTCTGGCCGGTGCCGACGTAGACGGTGCCGCGTGCCGGATCGATCGCGGGCGTTCCCCAGATGCTCATGCCGTTGGGCGTGTAGCGACCCACCCAGCGGTTGAAGGTCGGCGTGGGGGCGGTCTCGTAGGTCCACAGGATCTGCCCGGTATAAGGATCGAGCGCGTGCAGCATGCCGTGGGTCTTGCAGCAATCGGCGGCGGATTCCAGGACCGTCAACAGCACCTCGCGCGAGGCCACCGGCACGAACAGCTTGCCGCCGTAGACCTGCACGCCGCCGGTGATCATGTGGAAGTTGTGGTCCGTGCCCAGGAATTTCGACCACCGCGCCGTGCCCGTCCTGGCGTCGAGCGCATAGTAGTTGCCGTAGTAATCGCCGGCCAGGACCAGGGCCGGTTTCGAGCCGCCTTCGTTCAGGTAATACACCGAGGACGAGCGCACGGCGTTGTTGCCGAGCACCGGGTTGGTGATGGCGGGAACGCTGTAAGCCCAGTACTGGCAGCCGGTCGCGCGGTTCATCGCGATCACCTGCAGGCCCGCGGCGAAGAAGATCGCCTGCTGGGTAACGGCCGGGGCGCCGCGCTTCTCGACGGATTTGACGGCCGCGTGGGTGAGCGCCAGCCGCAGGCCGGCGACGTTGCCGGAATCGATCTGCGAGAGGTTGTCCCGCGTATTGGACAGGTTGAAGGCGAAGCCGTTCGACAGCACGGGGGAGCCGGTGTCGATCGGCTCGGCGCAGCGGGCCGCCCGGGCGTTCGCGCTCAGCAGCAGGGACAGCGTCGCCAGCGCCGCCAGGCGCAAAAAGGCCCCATTCATACCACTCCTCCAAGTTGGCAACCGCTGCCTTGTTGTTCGCGTGCCGTTGCGTGGCACGCCGCGTCCTTCGCCTTTCGCGGCGAGGCGCATGTTCACAGACCTTCAGCTATTCACCGGCTGCGGGCGGATTCTGCCGACCGATGCCCCGGTTCATCTTGGATCGCGGCGATGCCGGTGTCACGGTCGATCCGGTCACGACGGCTACCGTCTAGCCGCCCGGTTTCGCCTGCTGCTGGGTTTTCCACTTTTCCAGCGCATCCATGGTGTTCCTGACATGCGCGTCGGGGCTCAAGGCCGAATAGGTGTAGATCACCGTGCCGTCGGGGGCGATGACGTAGGATGTGCGGTCGGAGCGGCCGATCAGGAACAGCTTCGCGTCATAGGCCTTGGAGATGGACAGGTCCGGGTCGGCGGCGACGGCGAACTTGCTGCGGCACTCGCTCACCGAGAACTTGTTGAGCGTGTCGATATCGTCGTGGGAAATGCCGATCACGGTGGCGCCGAGCGCCTTGAAGCGGTCGGTCGCCTCGGCGAATTCGTGCGCCTCCACGGTGCAGCCCTTGGTGAAGGCGGCGGGGTAGAAGTACAGCACCACCGGCCCCTGTTTCAGCGCCGCGGCCAGCGAAAAGGAGAACACCTTGCCGCCGAGCGAGGCCTGGGTCGTGAAATCCGGCGCCTTGCTGCCCGGCTGGAGGCTGGCGTATACCGCCAGGCTGAGTCCCAGCAGGCCGGCTCCGAGGCCGGCTTTCCATGCGGAAGTGCTTGAACGGACTTGAGAATTCATGGGTTTCCTCCTGGGCCGGCGGTATTATGATGCACTACGCTGCAATACGCCCGGGCGGATGCATTGGCGGCAGACTGTGCATTGAAGTATTTGCCCGCGGCATCAATAATTGCGCCCCTGTACGTGGCGCCGGCAGGTCCGGCGCCGCCCACCGGTCCACCCACACCCGCAAGGTCCTTTTCGTGAACAGCGTCTTCCCACGCATCCAGCGCTTGCCGCCCTACGTCTTCAATATCGTCGGTGATATGAAGAAAGCGGCCCGAGCTCGTGGCGAGGACATCATCGACTTCGGCATGGGCAACCCGGACCAGCCCACCCCGCGCCACATCGTCGACAAGCTGGTCGAGGCGGCGGTGCGCGGCACCGAGTCGGACTACGTGGTGCCCGAACACCGTAACGAGGAAGGCACCCATACCCACCGCTACTCGGTCAGCAAGGGCATCCCGCGCCTGCGCCGCGCCATGGCCACCTGGTACCGCAACCGCTACCAGGTCGAGCTGGACCCGGATTCCGAGGTGATCGCCACCATCGGATCCAAGGAGGGCCTGGCGCACCTGGCCTTCGCCACCCTGGCGCCGGGCGACACCGTGCTGGTGCCGAACCCGGCCTATCCGATCCATCCCTACGGCGTGGTGCTGGCCGGTGCCGATGTGCGCCACGTGCGCCTCACCCCGGAGGTCGACTTCTTCGAGGAGCTGCAGAAGGCGATCAAGGAGACCATGCCGGCGCCGAAAATGCTGATCCTCAACTTCCCGGCCAACCCCACGGCGCAGTGCGTGGACCTGCCGTTCTTCGAGAAGGTGGTGGGGATCTGCCGCGAGCACCAGATCTGGCTGGTGCACGACCTGGCTTACGCCGACATCGTGTTCGACGGCTATGTCGCGCCCTCGGTGCTGCAGGTGCCCGGCGCCAAGGACCTGGCGGTGGAGTTCTTCACCCTCTCCAAGAGCTACAACATGCCCGGCTGGCGCGTCGGCTTCATGTGCGGCAACCCCACCCTGGTGGCGGCCCTGGCGCGCATCAAGAGCTATCTCGACTACGGTATGTTCACGCCCATCCAGGTGGCGGCCATCACCGCGCTGGAAGGCCCGCAGGACTGCGTGCGCGAGATCCGCGACATGTACGCCAGCCGCCGCGACGTGCTGGTGGACGGCCTCAACAAGGCCGGCTGGCCGGTGGAAAGCCCCAAGGCCACCATGTTCCTGTGGGCGCGCATCCCGGACCCGTATCGCGCGCTCGGTTCGCTGGAGTTCTCCAAGCTGCTGCTGGACAAGGCCAAGGTGGCGGTGTCGCCGGGCATCGGCTTCGGCGAGTACGGCGACGAGTACGTGCGCTTCTCGCTGATCGAGAACGAACAGCGCACGCGCCAGGCGGTCCGCAGCATCAAGAAGATGCTGGCCCACACTGCGGTGCCGGCATGAACGCCTTCCGGGTGGGATTGATCGGCCTGGGCACCGTCGGGCAGGGCGTGCTGCGGGTGCTGCAGCGCAACGCCGGCGAGATCGCCGGCCGCGCCGGCCGCCGCATCGTCGTCACCCACGCTGCGATGCGGGACCCGGCGCGGCTGCGCGACTGTGACCTGTCCGGCGTTCAACTGGGCACCGACCCGATGGCGGTGGTCAACGCCGAGGTCGACGCGGTGGTCGAACTGATCGGCGGCATCTCGCCCGCGCGCGAGCTGGTGCTGGCGGCGCTGCAGCGCGGCAAGCCGGTGGTCACCGCCAACAAGGCGCTGCTGGCCGAGCACGGTAACGAGATCGTGGAGAGCGCCGGCCGCAACGGCGCCCAGCTTGCCTACGAGGCGGCGGTGGGCGGCGGCATCCCCATCATCAAGGCGCTGCGCGAGGGCCTGGCCGGCAACAGCATCGACAGCCTGGCCGGCATCATCAACGGCACCTGCAACTACATCCTGACGCAGATGACGGCCAAGGGGCAGAGCTTCGCCGACGCCCTTGCCGACGCCCAGAAGCTGGGCTATGCCGAAGCCGATCCCACCTTCGACGTCGAAGGCATCGACGCCGCCCACAAGCTCACCATCCTGGCCGCCATCGCCTTCGGCATGCCGCTGCGCTTCGAGGCGGTGGCCACCGAAGGCATCAGCGCGGTCACGGCGCAGGACATCCAGCTCGCGCAGGAGCTGGGCTATCGCATCAAGTCGCTGGGCATCGCCAAGCGCAACAGCCTCGGCGTGGAGCTGCGGGTGCATCCCACGCTGGTGCCGGCCGGGCACCTGCTGGCCAAGACCGACGGCGCGCTCAACGCCATCCGCGTGCACGGCAATGCCGTGGGCCAGACGGCGTATGTCGGCCGCGGCGCCGGCGGCGACGCCACCGCCTCGGCGGTGGTGGCCGACTTGGTGGACGTGGCGCGGCTGCAGGGCGCCGACCCGCGCCATTTCGTCCCCTACCTGGGGTTCCGGGCGGAGGCCTTGCGCGACAAGCGGGCCTTGACCTTCGCCGAGATCGAAAGCGCCTATTACCTGCGCCTGCGCGTGGCCGACGAGCCGGGCGTGCTGCGCGCTATCACCTCGATCCTGGCCGAGCTGGACATCAGCATCGAGGCGATCCTGCAGAAGGAGCCGCGCGAGCACGAAGACGCCACCCTGGCGATCATCACCTCGCAGATCCCCGAGCACCGCTGCAACGGCGCGCTGGAGAAGATGCTGCAACTGCCTTTCGTGCGGCCGGGCGCGTCCCGCCTGCGAGTGGAGCATTTTGAGTAAATATCCTATCCGGGTCGCGGTCATTGATGGCCTCGACCGTTCAAACCAGCAGGGCAGTGTTTTGACTAACCGATACACGGGAATCATCGATGCTTACCGCCAGCGCCTGCCGCTGGCGCCCGAGGCGCGCGCCATCAGCCTGGGCGAGGGCCGCACGCCGCTGATCCGCCTGGAGAACCTGCCGCGGGCCGAGGGCGTGGAGGCCGAGATCTACGTCAAGTTCGAGGGTGCCAACCCGACCGGTTCGTTCAAGGACCGCGGCATGACCGTGGCCGTGACCCAGGCCGTGCACGAAGGCAGCCGTGCCATCATCTGCGCCAGCACCGGCAACACCTCGGCGGCGGCGGCGGCTTATGCGGCGCGCGCCGGCATCAAGGCCTTCGTGCTCATCCCGGAAGGCAAGATCGCGCTGGGCAAGCTGGCCCAGGCGGTGGTGCACGGCGCCACCGTGGTGCAGATCCGCGGCAACTTCGACGACGGCATGCGGCTGGTCAAGGAAGTCGCCACCACCGCCCCGGTGGCGATCGTCAACTCGATCAACCCTTACCGCCTGCAGGGCCAGAAGACCGCCGCCTTCGAGATCGTCGAGGCGCTGGGCCGGGCCCCGGACTTCCACTGCCTGCCGGTGGGCAACGCCGGCAACATCACCGCCCACTGGATCGGCTATTCCGAGAGCGCGGGCCTGTCCACCGCCGCCGCGGCGAACTGCCCGGAGAGCTGGGACTTCCTCGGCTTCGCCACCCAGCGTCGGCGCCCGCGCATGGTCGGTTACCAGGCCGCCGGCAGCGCGCCCTTCCTGCGCGGCGGACCGGTGCTGGACCCGGAGACGGTGGCCACCGCCATCCGCATCGGCAACCCGCAGAGCTGGGATCCCGCCTGGAAGGTGCACGAGGAGTCCCACGGCTGGTTCGACGAGCTGGAGGACAGCGAGATCCTGGCCATGCAGCGGCTGCTGGCGGAGCGCGAAGGCGTGTTCTGCGAGCCGGCTTCCGCCACCTCCCTGGCCGGCGCGGTACGCGATCTCAAGCAGGGCAAGATTCCGGCCGGCTCCACCATCGTCTGCACCCTCACCGGCAACGGCATGAAGGATCCGGACGTCATCCTCAAGGACGGCCTGCGCGACCTGGTGCAGGTCGATGCCGAGCGCGGCGCGGTCGAACAGGCGCTGCTGGCACGGCTCTGAGACCGGCAAGCGAAGCCGGCGGCGGCTTGCCCCCGTCACCCCTGATCCGGCGCCGGCCGGCTGGCGACCCTGCCGGGCTGCCCGCCGGGCTGCATCCGGTGCTGCGCCGCGTCTACGCCGTCCGCGGCGTCACCGTCAGCGGAGACGTTTCGCTGGAGCTGCGCCAGTTGCTGCCGCCGGCCGGGCTGGCGGGTATCCAGGCGGCCTGCAAGTTGCTGGCCGAGGCCATCGCCGCGCGGCGGCACATCGTCATCGCCGGCGACTATGACGCGGACGGCGCTACCGCCACCGCGGTGGCGATACTGGGCCTGCGCGCCCTGGGGGCCGCTGGCGTCGGCTATGTTGTACCCAACCGCTTCACCATGGGCTACGGCCTGTCTCCCGCCCTGGCCGAGATGGCCCTGGCGGCCGGGGCCGGGCTGCTGGTGACGGTGGACAATGGCATCGCCAGCCTCGCCGGCGTGGCGACGGCGAACCGCGCCGGCCTCAAGGTGCTGGTCACCGACCATCACCTGCCGGGCGGCGAACTGCCGGCGGCTGCGGCGATCGTCAATCCCAACCAGCCCGGTTGCGGCTTCGCCAGCAAGCACCTGGCCGGGGTCGGCGTGATGTTCTACGTGCTGCTGGCACTGCGCGCGCATCTTCGCGACGCCGGCTGGTTCGCTGCACGGCCCGAGCCCAATCTGGCGGAATTGCTCGACCTGGTCGCGCTGGGCACGGTGGCGGACGTGGTGCGGCTGGATCACAACAACCGCATCCTGGTGGCGCAGGGGCTGGCCCGCATCCGCGCAGGCCGTGGCCGCCCGGGCGTGCAGGCCCTGCTGGAAGCCGCCGGGCGCCCGCGCGAGCACGCCGGCTCCGCCGACCTCGGCTTCGTGGTGGGGCCGCGGCTCAACGCGGCCGGGCGGTTGGAGGACATGACGGTCGGCATCGAATGCCTGTTGGCGCCGACCCCGGAGACTGCGCGCCCGATCGCCGCCCGGCTCGACGCGCTCAACCGCGAGCGGCGTGGCATCGAAGCGCAGATGCGCGACGAGGCGGTCCAGCTCGCCGCCGCCGGCACCGGTGTCGGAGTGTGCTTGTTCGACGCGGCCTGGCACGAAGGGGTGGTGGGCCTGGTCGCCTCGCGCCTTAAGGAGCAGCTGCACCGGCCGGTGATCGCCTTCGCGCGTGGCAGCGAGGCTGGCACTCTCAAGGGCTCCGGCCGCTCCATCGGCGGCTTGCACCTGCGTGATGCGCTGGCCGCGGTGGATGCCCTGCATCCGGGCTTGATCCTGCGCTTCGGTGGCCACGCCATGGCCGCGGGCCTGACGCTGCCGGAGGCTGCCCTGCCTGATTTCAGCCGTGTCTTCGACGAGGAGTGTCGCGCCCGCCTCGACGCCGCGGCCCTGCACCAGGTGATCGAAACGGACGGTGAGCTCACGTCCGAAGAGCTGCACATCGACACGGCGCGCGCGCTGGAGCGTGCCGGTCCCTGGGGCCAGGGCTTCCCCGAGCCTCGCTTCGAGGGCGAGTTCGTCATCGCCGACACCCGGGTGCTGGGCGCCGACGGCCGCCATATCAAGTACCTGTTGCGCCTGCCCGCCGGCGGCGTGGTGGAGGCGCTGGATTTCCACGGCAGCGAGCGCGCCCTGGCGGCGGGCGGCCGGGTGCGGCTGGTCTACGCCATCGGCGTCAACCGCTTCCGCGGGCTGGAAGCGCTGGAACTGCGCATCGAGCACCTGGAAGCAGTGGCTGTTGGCGCTTGAAAAAGCACCAACAGCAGCTAACCACTAACCACCAGCCACTGCCTTTCCCCGCTGCCGACCCGCTCGACCTTCACTCCATAGGTGCGCTCCAGCAGATCGGGGTCAAGCAGCTCGCGCGTCAGGCCCTGGCCGACCACGCAGCCGCGATCCAGCAGGGTGGCATGGTCGGCATAGCGCAGGGCCAGGTTGGGGTCGTGCAGGACCACCAGCACGCCCACGCCACGGGCGGCGGCGAAGCGACACACCTGTGACAGGCAGCTGTGTTGATGCCCGAGGTCTAGGCTGGCGGTAGGCTCGTCCAGCAGCAGATAGCGGCTCCCGTCGCCCAGCTCGGCATCGCCGGGTTCCGGGGCGTCCCAGATTTGCGCCATCACCCGCGCCAGTTGCACCCGCGCACGCTCCCCGCCCGACAGCGTGGTGTAGCGCCGGCCGGACAACTCGGTGGCCTCCGCCATGGCCAGCGCCTCGGCCACGATGGCCCGCTCCTGCTCCGGCCGGTGGCGCGGGCTGGCGTAGCGGCCCAGCTCCACCACCTCGGCGGCCTTGAAGCCGAAGCGCAGCGGGTCGCCCTGGGCCAGCACGGCGCGCTGGCGGGCGCGCTGGCGCGGGGTCCAGGCGCCCAGGGGTCGCCCATTGAGGAGCACCTGGCCGGCCTGGGGGTGCAGCTCGCCGGACAGCACCTTGAGCAGGGTCGATTTGCCCGCCCCGTTGCGGCCGAGCAGGGCGTGCACCTTGCCCGGCACGATCTCCAGGCTGACCCGGCGCAGCAGATCGCTGCCGTCCACGCGGCAGGAGACTTCGTGCGCGGTCAACATGGCTTACCAGGTCTCGCCGCGGCCGCGCAGATGCAGCAGCAGGGCGATGAAGAACGGGCCACCGAGCAGGGCGGTGAGGATGCCGATCGGCAGCTCCAGCGGTGGCGCCAGGGTGCGGGCGGCGGTGTCCGCCGTGGTCAGCAGGGCGCCGCCGAGCAGGGCCGAGGCGGGCAGCAGCAAACGGTGGTCGGGCCCCGCCCACAGGCGGATCAGCTGGGGCACGATCAGGCCCACGAAGGCAATGACACCGGTCAGGGCCACCGCGCCGCCCACCGCCACCAGCACCAGCAGCACCAGCCGGCGCTTGAGTCGCTCCACGTCCACGCCCAGGTGGGCCGCCTCGGCCTCGCCCAGCAGCAGCGCGTTCAGCTCCCGCGCGTGTAAGGGGATCAGCAGCGCCGCCGCCAGCACCGGCGGTGCGGTGACGGCGATCTCCGGCCAGCCGGCGCGGCCCAGGCTGCCGTACATCCAGAAGGTGAGGGCGCGCAGGGCCGGCCCGCTGGCGAGGTGGGCAAGCAGGCCGATGCCGGCGCCCGTCACCGCGTTCATCGCCAGCCCCACCAGCAGCATTTGCGCCGAATGGGTTACGCCGTCGACCCGCGCAAGGCCCGACACCACGGCCGTGGCCAGGGCGGCGCCGGCAAAGCTGGCCAGCGGCAGGAACCAGCGGCCGTCGAGGCCGGCCGGGGCGCCGGCCACGATGGCGGCGACCGCGCCGAGCGCGGCGCCGCTGGAGACGCCGACCAGGCCGGGATCGGCCAGCGGATTACGGAAGATGCCCTGCATGGCGGCGCCGCTTACCGCCAGGGCCGCACCTACGGCGAGACCCAGCACCACCCGCGGCAGGCGCAGCTGCAGCACGGTGGCGCACAGGGTGGGGTCGGGCGCGGCGCCCAGGCCCAGGCTGCCGAGCAACGCGCCGGGGCCGACGTGCAGGGGGCCGGCGCCGAGCCCCACGACGGCGGCGGCCAGCGCGGCCAGGCCCAGCAGCAGGCATAGCGGCAGCGGCCGCCGCAGCGCGGAGAACGGGACTTTCATGACCGGGCATTGTGCCTTGCGAAGGCGCCGCGGCGCAGGCGGCGGCGGGGTGCGGGATGATATACTTTCGCGGTGCAGCGGAGGCAGGCTCGCTACGCGAAAGTGGCGGAATTGGTAGACGCACTGGATTTAGGTTCCAGCGCCGCGAGGCGTGAGAGTTCGAGTCTCTCCTTTCGCACCAGGCGACGCCACGCGAACGATCCTGACGCACCTCCCTATTGTCTTCAACCGAGCGAGTCATAAATCCAAGATGGAAATCCACGTCGAGTCCGCGGGCGGCCTGTCGCGCCGTTTGCACGTCAAGATCCCTTACGAGCGCTTCGAGCGCGAGCTCGGCCAGCGTCTGCGCCAGCTGGCCACGCGCGTGCGCATCCCCGGCTTCCGCCCCGGCAAGGCTCCGCTCAAGGTGGTGCAGCAGCAGTACGGCGAGTCGGCGCGCCAGGATGTGATCGGCGAGTTGGTGCGGCAGACTTGGCCGGAGGCGCTGGCCCAGGCCCAGGTGCAGCCGGCGGGGTCGCCGAATTTCGAGATCGTCAGCGAGAAGGCCGGCGAACCCCTGGCCTACGTCGCCAGCTTCGACGTCTACCCGGAAGTGACGCTGGACCAGCTCGGCAGCCTGGAAGTGCGCCGGCCGGCGGTGGAGATCACCGACGCGGACGTCGAGCGCCTGATCGGCAACCTGCGCAAGGCGCGGCGCTCGCTGGACGTCGTCAGCCGCCCGGCCCAGGTCGGCGACGTGGTGGTGGTGGATTTCGACGGCAGCCTGGACGGCCAGCCGTTCGGCGGCGGCAAGGGTGAAAACGTCGAGATCGAGATCGGCCAGCACCAGTTCCTGCCGGAGCTGGAGAACGCCATCGTCGGCCACAGCGCCGGAGACAAATTCGACGCCGACGTCACCTTCCCGGCCGACTACCGCCGTGAGGATCTGCGCGACAAGACCGCGCGCTTCGCGGTGGAGCTCAAGGAGATAAAAGAGCCGCGGCTGCCGGAGATCGACGGCGAGTTCCTCGTAGCTCACGGCGTGGAGGAATCCGCGGGCGAAGCCGGCCTGCGCGACAAGTGCCGTCACGCCCTCGAGGCCGAGCGCGACAAGGCGATCCGCACCCGCGTCAAGCGCGAGGTGCTGGACCAGCTGCTGGCGACGCATCCGATCGAGGTGCCGAAGAGCCAGGTGGACCAGGAAGTCGTGCGCCTGCGCGAAGAGGCCATCAACCGCATGCAGCTCAACCGCGCCGGCGGCAAGATCAAGCCGGGCCAACTCGAGCAGATGCTGCCCGACGCCCTGTTCGAGTCCAACGCGCAGCGCCGGGTGGCGCTGGGCTTGCTGATCGGCGAGGTGATCAAGGCCCGCGGCATCGCCCCCGACGCGGCGCGGGTGGAGCAGGCCCTGAGCGAGATCGCGGCGGATTACGAGCAGCCGGAGGAGGTCAAGCAGTTCTACCGCTCGCGGCCCGACATGATGCAAGGCCTGCAGGCGGTGGTGCTGGAGGAGCAGGTGGTGGAGAGCCTGGTTGCCGGCGCCAGCACGGTCGAGCTGAAAATGACGCTGGAAGACCTGTTGAAATCGGTGACGCCGTCCGCAGGTTCGTAAGGTAGTCTCACCTATAACCCGACCAAGGACTCAAATGAACCAGCAGATTGTGCGTGCGCAGCATCTCGTGCCGATGGTGGTGGAGCAGACTGCGCGCGGCGAGCGCGCCTTCGATATCTATTCGCGCCTGTTGAAGGAGCGGGTGGTGTTCGTCGTCGGGCCGATCGACGACATGATGGCCAACCTGGTGGTGGCTCAACTTTTGTTCCTCGAGGCCGAAAACCCGGACAAGGACATCCACCTGTACATCAATTCGCCTGGAGGTGTGATCACATCCGGGCTTTCGATCTACGACACCATGCGCTTCATCAAGCCGGACGTCAGCACCATGTGCATCGGCCAGGCCGCCAGCATGGGTTCGTTCCTGTTGTCCGCGGGGGCCAAGGGCAAGCGGTTCGCCCTGCCCAACTCCCGCGTCATGATTCACCAGCCGTCGGGCGGGGCCCAGGGCCAGGCGACCGACATCGAGATCCAGGCCCGGGAGATCCTGTACCTGCGGGAGCGCCTGAACCGGATGTACTCGGAGCATACCGGCCAGCCGGTCGAACGGATTGCCCGGGACGTGGAACGCGACTTCTTCATGAGCACCGAGCAGGCCAAGGAATATGGCCTGATCGACCAGATCCTGGAACGGCGCGCCCCGGGCGCCGCCGCGACGTGAACTGAGCACGGAATTTGCGGTCATTTTGCTGAAACATGACCGCATGCTATAAAAGCCTGTGGGCCGGCCCGAAACCGGCCTGCAGGCGGTCAGGCGGTCCTGATGGGTGCCCGTCCAGGGACGGGGAGCCGTGAACGATGCAGGTTGAGGTAGAAAATGCCAGATAACGTACGGAGCGGTGGCCAGAGCGGCCGTGTTCTGTATTGCTCCTTTTGCGGCAAGAGCGAGCACGAGGTCCGCAAGCTCATCGCGGGTCCTTCCGTGTACATTTGCGACGAGTGCGTCGACCTCTGCAATGACATCATCCGCGAGGAGGTGCACGCCAAGCCGCAGGTCAAGGGCCTGCCCAAGCCGCACGAGATCCGTGCGGTGCTGGACGAGTATGTCATCGGTCAGGACCAGGCCAAGAAGGTGCTGTCGGTGGCGGTGTACAACCACTACAAGCGCCTGAGCCAGAAGGGCGCCGCGGACGGCATCGAGCTGCAGAAGTCGAACATCCTCCTGATCGGCCCCACCGGCTCCGGCAAGACCCTGCTGGCGGAAACGCTGGCCCGGCTGCTGGACGTGCCGTTCGCCATCGCGGACGCCACCACGCTGACCGAGGCCGGCTACGTCGGCGAGGACGTCGAGAACATCATCCAGCGCCTGCTGCAGAAGTGCGACTACGACGTCGAGAAGGCGCAGCGCGGCATCGTCTACATCGACGAGATCGACAAGATTTCGCGCAAGAGCGAAAACCCCTCCATCACCCGCGACGTGTCGGGCGAGGGCGTGCAGCAGGCCCTGCTCAAGCTGATCGAGGGTACCATCGCCAGCGTGCCGCCGCAGGGCGGCCGCAAGCACCCGCAGCAGGAGTTCCTGCAGGTCAACACCTCGGGCATCCTGTTCATCTGCGGCGGCGCCTTCTCCGGCCTGGAGCGGGTGATCCAGAACCGTACCGAGAAGGCCGGCATCGGCTTCTCCGCGGATGTGAAGTCGCAGAAGGATTCGCGCCAGATCAGCCAGCTCCTCTCGATCGTGGAGCCGGAGGACCTGATCCGCTACGGCCTGATCCCCGAGTTCGTCGGCCGCCTGCCGGTGGTCGCCGTGCTGGAGGAACTGGACGAGCGTGCGCTGATCTCGATCCTGCGCGAGCCGAAGAACGCGCTGGTCAAGCAGTTCGCCAAGCTGTTCCAGATGGAAGGCTGCCAGCTCGAGTTCCGCGAGGACGCGCTGCAGGCGATCGCCCGCAAGGCCAAGGAGCGCAAGACCGGCGCCCGCGGCCTGCGCACCATCCTGGAGAACATCCTGCTCGACGTGATGTACGACCTGCCGTCGATGCAGAACGTGTCCAAGGTGGTGGTGGACGAGTCCGTCGCCAAGGGCGAGGCCAAGCCGTTCGTGGTGTACGAAAACGTCGAGGCTCCCCGCCGCGACGTCAAGAATACCGCCTGAAGCCGAAACAGCTCCCAAGGGCCGCCGGAGCTAGGGAGCCTCTGAATAGCTCCATACCCTCCCGCGGCTTGCCATTTTGTGTCGGGCAAGGCGCGAGGAGCGCGGTGTGCTGATTGCACAGGAGCGACGAGCAACGCTGCCCGGCGC
>JARLJS010000262.1 GCA_031291075.1 Nevskia sp.
GCGCAGCTGGCGCAACGCCATCTACAGGGCGCTGTGCAGCGTGCCGGCCGGCTTCATCTTCGCGCCGGCGATGCCGCGTCTGCTCTGGTTCCTGCAGGGCGACGACTGGGACATGAGGATGGCGGCTGCCTGCGCCGCCGGCTTCACCACCTGGTTCATCCTCGAGGCCTCGGCGCGGTTCCTCAGCTCGAAGGACACGATGCGGCGCCTGCTCGAGGAGGTGGTGCGGCTCCAGGGGCCCGGTGATCGCGAAAAGTAGCGGCGGGGATTGGAGGATTCCGGATGCTAGGCTCCAGCCGAACTGGGACTGGCGCCGGGATCGATGATGGACTCGTGGTAGCGCCCCCAGCTGAACCCATCGTTCCACACGTCTTGGATCCCTCGCCGCTGCCGGCTTAGGCCAGCAAGACCCTGACCTGAGGAGCGGATCGATTGCTCGCAAGCCATGATCCACGTCGCCCTCGGAAGCCTCCTCCTCAGGCGCATCGCTTATGACTAAACGTTCTCAAACGGGCTCTCAGAGTGCGAGCGAAAATGGAAGTTCAGAATGCCTCGTGAGGCAAATAAAGTATGACCTAAATAGTATCGATCGGTTCGCTACTTGTTGATCGGTTTGGCAGGCAGGATGAAGTCGTCTATCCTAACCGCATTGGGGCGCTCTTTCGGCGCCAGCCGATCGTGCGGTGCTTAAGGATACGTGATCATGGAGGGTCACCCGCTCGATGTCATAGTTCTGGCCGACTTTGGCCCTTGCCTTCTTGCTGGCGATCACGCACGGCTTTGCAACCGACTGCCGACGGACGAGCCGGCCCGATCACGAGACTGTCCCGAACAGGCCAATCCTGTTGTGGAGCAATGGCAGCGACATCCTAAAGGATGGTCAGGCCAACCTCGCCAAGCCAAGGCGGCGGACCCGCCGAAGCTGTGGTCGGCCCGGTTATCAACGACAAGATCAGCCCGGACGGACCGCCACTATCGTCTCGATGTGACGAGACGATAGTGGCGGGCCGGGTGTCCGAGTGGGCTGATTAGAATAGACCGGCGGCCTTGGACGAATAGCTGACCAGCAGGTTTTTGGTTTCCTGATAGTGGTCCAGCATCATTTTGTGGTTCTCGCGACCGAAACCGGACGCCTTATAACCGCCGAAGGCGGCATGGGCCGGATAGGCGTGGTAGCAATTGGTCCAGACACGGCCGGCTTGGATGCCGCGTCCGATCCGGTAGGCGTCGGTCCCATTGCGCGACCAGACGCCGGCGCCCAAACCATAGACGGTGTCGTTGCCGATACTGATGGCCTCATCCAGGGTCTTGAACGTCGTGACCGACAGCACCGGGCCAAAAATCTCTTCCTGGAAAATGCGCATCTTGTTGTCACCGGAAAAGACGGTCGGCTTGAGGAAATAGCCCTTCTCCAGATCCGCTCCGAGGTGAGCACGCTCGCCGCCGGTGAGGCACTTGGCGCCTTCCTGTTTGCCGATTTCGATGTAGTCAAGGATTTTGGTCATCTGATCCTGGGACGCCTGAGCCCCCATCTGGGTCAGCGGATCGAGCGGGTTGCCGACCCGGATGGCAGCGACGCGGGCGACGGCGCGCTCCATGAACTTGTCGTAGATCGATTCCTGGATGAGCGCCCGCGAGGGACAGGTGCATACTTCGCCCTTGTTGAAGGCAAAGAGGGCGAAGCCTTCGAGGGCCTTATCGAAGAATTCGTCATCGGCATCCATGACATCGGCCATGAAGATGTTGGGCGACTTGCCACCCAGCTCCATGGTCTGCGGGATCAGGTGCTCGGCCGCATAGCCCATGATCTGCCTGCCCGTAGTGGTTTCGCCGGTGAACGAAATCTTGGCGATGCGCGGATTGGCCGCGATCGCCCGGCCGACCGAGCCACCAGGGCCGGTGACGACATTGAGCACGCCAGGGGGCAGGATGTCGGCGGTCATGGCCGCCAGCATCAGCAGGGTCAGCGGCGTGTTGGAAGCCGGCTTGATCACCGTGCAATTGCCGGCGGCCAGGGCCGGGGCGATCTTCCAGGCTGCCATCAGGAGCGGGAAATTCCACGGAATGATCTGCCCGACGACGCCCAACGGCTCCTTGAAGTGATAGGCGATGGTGTCGTTGTCGATGGTGGAGATGGCGCCTTCCTCGGCACGGATACAGCCGGCGAAATAACGGAAATGGTCGATGGCGAGCGGTACGTCCGCGGCCCGCGTTTCACGGATTGGCTTGCCGTTGTCGAGCGTTTCGGCGATCGCCAGCAGCTCGAGATTTTCCTCCATGCGGTCGGCGACCCTGTTGAGCAGGCGCGACCGCTCGGCGGGTGACAGTCGAGCCCAGGCATCCTTGGCCTTGTGGGCAGCATCGAGTGCGAGTTCCACATCAGCCGCCGTCGACTTGGCAACATCAACGAGGCGCTCTCCGTCGATCGGGCTGTAATCGGTGAAGTATTGCCCATCGAGCGGGGCAACCCACTTTCCACCGATGAAATTGTCATACCGGGACGGCAAATTGCCCTTGGTGCGGACGAATTGGAGAGAGTGCTGGGACATGGTTTAATCCTATGTGTCGGGCGAGGTCGGCTTCTGCAGCCAAGCCGCCGCCGATCCCATATTCATCCTTCGTTCGTTGACCGTCTTGCGCTGGATCAAAGAACGGCGCTGCAATCGGTCCAGTGTCCCATCAAACCAGCCACCCGGGCTGCCAGGAGACGACCATGGTCAAGACGATGAAAGCCGCAGTCGTGCGGGTATTCGGCAAGCCCCTAACGATCGAGGACGTGCCGATCCCAGTTCCCGGTCCGGGTGAAATACTGGTCAAGGTTATTGCCTGCGGCGTGTGCCACACGGACCTGCATGCCGCCAACGGCGACTGGCCGGTCAAGCCAACGCCGCCGTTCATTCCCGGTCACGAGGTTGCCGGTATGGTGGCCGCGATGGGGCCGGGCGTCACCGGGTTCAAGGAGGGCGACGCCGTCGGCGTTGCCTGGCTGCATGATGCGTGCCGGGCTTGCGAATTCTGCGAGACCGGCTGGGAGACACTGTGCGAGAGTCAGCGCAACACCGGCTACAACGTCGATGGCGGTTTCGCCGAATATGTCGTTGCCGATGCGGCGTTCGTCGCGCGTCTGCCCGCCGATGTCGATTTTGCCGCGATCGCGCCGATCCTGTGCGCGGGGGTGACCACCTATAAGGGTCTCAAGGAAACCGAGGCGCGGCCGGGCGAATGGGTCGCCATTTCCGGTCTGGGTGGTCTGGGTCATGTGGCGATCCAGTACGCCAAGGCCATGGGCCTGCATGTCGTCGGCCTGGACATAGCGCCCGAGAAACTTGCGCTCGCCAAGGCGGCTGGGGCTGATCTGGCGATCGATGCGCGGTCTCCCAGCGCCATCGAAGACGTGCTCAAGGCCACCGGTGGTGGAGCGCATGGCGTGCTGGTCACGGCGGTCTCGCCCCCGGCCTTTGGCCAGGCGCTACGATTGGTACGGCGTCGCGGCACGATCAGCCTGGTGGGCCTGCCGCCGGGCGATTTCCCCACTTCTATCTTCGACGTCGTGCTGAAGCGCATTACGTTGCGTGGCTCAATCGTAGGCACGCGGCGCGATCTGGATGAGGCCGTCGCCTTCGCCGTGGAGGGTAAGGTGAAAGCCCATATCACCAAGGCCCCGCTCGACGACATCAATGCCATTTTCGCGCGGCTGGCCGCCGGTAAGGTCGATGGGCGGGTGGTGCTGGATCTGTCCGCAGGGGTCGCGCCGCGGGCTGCCGAAAAAGAGGCCGTGCCCGCCTGATCCGTCAGGCCGCACACGCTGTTACTGGACCGATGAAGCCTATTGTGCTGCACGCGATCGGCCGGGCCGCTATGCGAGGAGCGCTCAGTTCTTTCCCGGACCGGCGTTCGCGTTGATGGACGGGGGTTCTGGCGACGCGCCGCGGACGAACAAACTGTGTAACATTGACCGGCAGAACCACTCGATTCCCGGGGCAGAGGGGCAATAGTCGAATTCAGTCCCCTCCACCAATTCTCCCGATCTCGGCCGACAATGCCACAATGACAGGGGGGCTGGCCCATGCGCGACGAGACTGGCGCCGGCGATCCGGCGGAGCGAGGCCTCGCGTCGCTGCCTGAAGGGATGCACTGATGAGAGACGCGCCGCTGCGGCTCATCGCTCAGGCCCCGGGCCTACCCTGGCAATGGCGGAAGCGGGCGATTGGCGTTCTCATGCAGCGCGACAGCGAGGCGAGCATCGAGGCGCGCTGCGGGGCGATCGACTATTGCGCGGACCTTGCGATCGCCGATGGCCGTGGCGGCAACGTCGGACCGATCTGGCAATTCTGGAACACCGGGCAGACCGAATTTCCGCCCCTCGTGCAGAACTGCCTGCAATCGGTGCTGGGGTATGCGGGGGAGCGCCAGCGCGTGCTCGTCACCATGAAGACGGTCGGCGACTATGTCGATCTGCCCGGCGCGGTGATGGACAGGCGTGCCTTCTGGGGGTGGACCAAGTTCTCGAACCTGCTGCGGCTGAAGCTGCTGGAGCGACATGGTGGCACCTGGATCGACGCTACGGTGCTGCTTGCCGCCCCGCTTCCCGACGTCATCCAGACGGCGCCGTTCTTCGCCGCCAAATGGAACCACGATCCGCGCATCATCGCCAACTGGCTGATCCAGTCGGTCTCGGGACATCCGCTGATCGCCGCCATGTCAACGGCCTATGAGCGCTATTGGATGACGGCCGAGGTGCCCGGCGACTACTTCATGTTCCACTTCATCTTCGAGGCGCTGATCCTTTCGTCGCGGCGGCTGCAGACGCTCTGGGATCAGGTGCCCGACCAAGACGCCAAACTCAACCACGAACTGCAGCATCGCCTCGACGAGGCCTTCAATCCGGTCGTCCTTGCCGAGATCGCACGCCGCGCGCCGATCCAGAAGCTCACCCTGAAGCATCAGCCGCCGCGCGCGGCGGAGGAGACATTCTGGGCCGCGCTCAATCGCCCCAACTTCGTCAGCCAGCTAACGCGCTGATCGGGTCGAGGATCGGGCGGTGATGATCTCGCGCCTCACGCGCATGGCCCGGAACTGGGACCCGTCCTCGATGACGTCGAACAGCAGGCGCGCGATCTGGTACCGCTCGCGGCGATAATCGTGCAGCAGCACGACGCCGTCCGGGCGGACCAATTGCGCCGCCGTCAGCGCGCATTCCATGCGCCGCCGACCATCGATGAAGACGACGTCGAATTCCACGCCGAAAGTCAACGGCAGGCCCGAGTAGTTGAACCCCGGGTCCCGATCGCTGAGCTTGGTGCCGATCAGGTCGGCGGCATGAAGATGCAGACCGTCCCAGGCGGGGAAGTTCGTCCGGATGGCGTCGAGGTAGCTGGCGTCGCTGTCGAGCGAGTAGATCGACCCGATGTCGAGCGCCTCGCGATGGTTCACCATGTGCAGGGTCGAGTTCCCCGCGCCCCATTCCAGGACGGTCCTAGGTCGGTTCGGCGCGTATTGGGTGATCGCCCGCGAGAGTTCGGCCAGGTAATCGTCGCCATAGGCGCTGGAGGGGCGCTGCAACCCGCCATCCAGCGCCAGCAGATTCTGCCTCGGTCCCGAATTGGCGTCCGCGGGCGCCGCCGCCGTCCGGCGCGCCAAACGCGCTCTGCCGCTCTTGATCCACCCCGACAAGCCTATCGACAATTGCTCGCCTCCTTGACCAGATCCGTGACCCGCATCTGATCGCCCTATCGCGCCTCGAGTACGAGCCGGACGCCCAGCGCACCGATGACGAGCCCTGCGGCGCGGTCGATCCACCGCTTGGCGCGCAGATAGACCCGGCGGGGATGCGGCGAGGAGAAGGCGAGGGCGACGACCGAGTACCAGGCCGTCTCCTGGACGAAGATCAGCGGCGGCACGGCAAGATCGAGCCAAAGCGGCGGATGCTGCGGCAGCAGGGCCGCGAACACCGCGCCGAAGACCGCCACGATCTTCGGATTGGAAAGCTGCGTCGCGAGGCCCCGCCAGAATGACCGGCGCACTTGCCCCGCCCCGCCTGCCGCCTCGCCGACGGCGACCGGTTCCTTGGCCCCCCGGAAGATCTTCACCGCGAGGTAGATGAGGTAGAGTCCGCCGGCGAGCTTGAGGCCGGTATAGAGCCAACCGGCCTCGCTCATCAGCGTATGCAGGCCCGCCAGCGCCAGCACCCCATAGATGAAGGCGCCGACGCCCATGCCGAGCGCGCCGCCGAGCCCATCCTGCCGCGACTGTGCAACCGACGTGCGGACGATATAGACGAAGCTCGGGCCGGGGCTGATCGCCCCGATCAACAGCGCGCCGAGAATGGCGAAAAGCGGTAACAGCGCGGCAAACTCGAGCATCTTCGGCCGGACCTCTGCGACGATTGCCGCCACCATGTCCGAACGGGACCGGCCCGGCAAGACCGGGCCAGAAACGGGGGCCGTTGACGCGCGGGGCCCGATGCGTCTAGACGGAATGCCGGTCGACGCCGCGAGGCGGGTATAGCTCAGTGGTAGAGCAGCAGCCTTCCAAGCTGAATATGCGGGTTCGATTCCCGCTACCCGCTCCAAATTGCCAACTTAAGTCATTGATATTAATGTAGAATTATGGTCCGATTTTGGGTCCGCGCCATTTCTCGTTGGTGTGTGCACACAATCTAGGCGATCTGGGCGGAGCGACGCGAATAGCTACGACTTTCCAGAACCTTAGCAGACTTGACGGTCAGCCTCAGCGGTGGATACGTGCGATCCATTCACGTTTCTTGCTGGGAGGCAGAGGTGGGAGCACGGAAGGACGAGTCAGATGCCGATCGTTTCCTGCTGCTGAAGCGCTCAATCTGGTTCTATCGGCGTCGGGTCCCAAAAAAGGTCGCACTGCTGGATCCTCGTTCTCCACTCATTCGAAGGTCACTCAAGACGGAAAGCATTGCCGAGGCGCGCCGACGGAGAGATCAGCTCGAAGCGTCCGACAACGCACTCTGGGATGCCATGATCGTCGGTGGCGACTCGGAGGTCGCTCGAGTGCGCTACGAGGCGGCCGTCAGAGCCGCTGAAGCGCGCGGCTTCGTGTACCGTGACTCCACCTTTCTTGCCCGCCTCGAGAGGATCGAATTGTTGTTGGATCGCATCGAGGCGCTTCGAGATGGGCGCACATCCGCCAAGATCGAGGCCGCCATTCTGGGCGGCGTTGCTCCCCCGCGCACTTCCATGACCGAGGCGTACAAGCTCTACGTCAAGGAAATCGCGGCAGACGAGATCGTCGGGAAGAGCGCCCAGCAGAGGCGCAAGTGGCGGAACGTAAAGAAGCGGGCCGTCGAGAGCTTCGTGCAGTTGGTAGGGGATATTCCCATCGCGGACGTCACACGCGACCATGCACTAGCGATTTGGAGGGTGTGGCAACGGCGGGTTGCTCCCACCGAAAGGCTGAGCAAACCTACGCACGCCGCCACGACAGGCAACCGAGAACTCGGCGCACTTCGCACGATCTACTCGGCCTACTTCAAACACATGGGGGAGCCCGACAAAGCAAACCCGTTTGAGGGGCTTTCGTTCAAGGAGCGGCACACGCGAAGGCGAATTCGGCCCCCGTTCGAAAAGCAGTGGCTGGTGGACCAAATCCTGAGGCCTGGAGCACTCGACGGCCTAAATCCAGATGCGCGCGGCATTCTCCTGGCGACGATTGAGACGGGAGCACGGCCGAGCGAGCTTGCCAATCTCGACTCCTCGTCGATTGTCCTTGATCATGCGGTGCCTCATATTTCCATCAGGCCGCGGGAAGACAGAAATAATCCACGAGAGCTCAAGACCGAGGAATCCGAGCGCTCGATCCCGCTCGTGGGGGTGGCGCTGCCGGTGTTTCAGAGGTTTCGCGATGGGTTCCCCCGGTATCGAGAGCGAGAAGAGGCGGCGAGCTCGACCATAAACAAGTTTCTGCGCGAACATGGTCTCGCGCCGACCAAACGACATACCCTCTACAGCCTTCGTCACTCCCTTGAGGATCGAATGAAGGAAGCGGGCATCGACGCGGAGCTTCGTCGCGTACTGATGGGGCACAAGCTCAACCGCGAGACGTACGGCACTGGAGGCTCGCTTGCCTGGCGGCGCCAGGAGCTGATGAAAATCGTCTTGCCCTTTGACCCCGCTATCGTTTGAGGCAAGGTGAGCATCGGGGTAGCCTGGGCCCAAGTTCCCTCGGGTCAGGGGCTCAGGTCAGCTCTCATGACTGGTCAGTCGGCGGCAAGTAGAGGAGATCACGGACTTGCTCTTCCGAGAGTTCATCCCAACTGATTGTATCGCCGGCAGTTCGCATTTCGCGAAGCTTTGCAAATTCCTTCAATCCGGGGTGAACCTTGAAGCGCTTGGCTACGCTGTCATACCCGGATTTTGGCTCGGCGTACTTGAACACCCAAGACGATCCACCTCCGCCCACCCCGACACGGTAGCCGATCACGGAGAAGCGGTACAAAAGCTCAAGAGCATCGTCTGCCGCAACTTGATTATGTTTGCTCTGGCGTCGCCCGTACTCCTCGACGAATTCTTCACGCTGGAACTGTTCCGTGCCAATGGCGGAGCAGGCTTGTAGCGCCTCGGTCCAATCACGCCAGTGGGGCCCGATTTCATCGTCCAACTCGGACTTGAGATAGGTTGAATAGGGTTCCCTCGCCCCTTGAATGTCAGCATTGGTGAACTTCAGCACACCCGGGTCGCGCAGCTTGGCAATCTCCAGGGCCTGGTTGAGAAAGCTGATGGCGTCCCGCGGCCTCAAGAACGTGCGGTTTACGATGTGGGACCATTTCTGCCGCGACCCTCGCATCAAGTTGGCGTCGTCGATAGCGTCCCAATTGCGATCGCCTCCGAGCTTGGTCCGTAGTCGCAAATTGATGACATCTTTCAAATTTGCGGACGTCCACTCGAGTAGCAGCGAGGCTGATTGGGTTATCTTATTTTTGTCTGAGAACTGCAGTTCATCCCAAAGGTCCGAGCGAAGATAAACCACCGGGCGGACCGGAGTACCTTTTTCGGCGCTCTCGCGCTTCAGTTCCCTGGCTGCCAAAACGAGCCCAATGAGCATTGTGCGACGTTGCTGGTCCAGCGCGGTGATGCCTTGGTCCAACTCATCGAAATGCAAGCTGATTGGCTTGTTTCCACAGCGCTGGATGCATGCGAGGGCATTGTCGACTAGTGCGGTAGACAGTCCCGAAAGCTCGAGGCCGAAGGAGACGTCCCGACCGCGCCCCTCCATCTCAAATCCACCGAGCCCGTTGCCCAGGACGCTTGGTGAAACGAGTATCTTCGAAAACCGCAACCTCTTGGGCTTCAATATCTCGCCAAGGGCGGGGTTCGGCCCCCCATAATTGTCTTGCAGAAATTTGTTCAGTTCGGCTGCTTCGGCCAAGCCAAAGGCGCCGGGCAGCGTTAGGGCTATCGAAGCAAGTTGAACGGCCAGAAAATAGCGCCACGAAGATACGTAGGCTTCAACCTCGGACGCTCCACTGTCCGTCCTCAGAGCGTGAACATTCCATGGGTAGCCTCTGAGGTTCAGAGGACGCGAGGTGGCGCGCCGCTCCCCGGATGTGAAATACCTGACGAGCGCGGTTTTGCCCGTTCCCTTCCGCCCGAGCACCATGAGTGCCGAGCCACCTTCAACCGCGGACACCGCCTTAGTTGAAAGGAAATAGCTCAAGACCGCGTCATCTTCGGCGGCGACATCACCAAACCCATCGAGCTCGAAAAGTTCCAATTCTGCTGATCCCCCTATTGGTGCAGTTTATTAGCTAAGCCATGGGCATTCGCCATACCAGACTGTCGGAGAATTTGATCGCCGGCCGGCGGTCGCTCCTGTCCGAGCACGTGGCGTCCGATCCTAACTTCCTCTTGGGCGACGGCCGTCTTGACGGCGGCCCGCGCGCAGATCATCTTCTTCGCAGCAGTTTTGAAGAAGTCTTCACTAAGGCGAAGGAATATCTAGTTATCGGAAGCATCGCTGCCCTCTCGGTCCTCGCGATCGGTGAACACGTTCCCGCAAAACTCGAGCTCGCAGTGCCGGGTATCGAAATGAGCGTTGAGCTTGAAGCCAACCAAGAGGAGACGCAGATGGAAACATCGATGAAGGAAAACGTGCAGAGCGGGGCGCGGTGGCCGAGTGGCTGCGATGCACAGTAACTAGGTTGAACAGCAGCCGAGGGCTTCGGATAAAGTACCCGCCAAGGGGGCGCAACTCCTCCTCACCGCACCAATTCGTTCAACGGCCCGCCTAGTTCGGCGGGCCGTTTGCGTTTGCGCGTCAAAGCTCGGCGCTACGCATGCTCGGAGGTACCCCGGCGTCGCTGTGAGCCTAGCCCTTAGTGCGGTAGAGGATCACAACGGTGATGACAAAGGACACAATGGTGGCGATGTTCGCCACGTCCCCAAGAATGGTCGACATGAGAATTCCAAAGCTCGCGGCAGCCAGCCGCTGATGCGACACACGGTGCTTTAGCGCTTGCCTACCGGAAGACGTGGCTCGCCTTCCCGCTTTGCCCGACTTGCCTCCGGATGAGTGGACTAACCGCCACTCTTGCCATTGAGGACTTTGGAATTGCTGATAACTAGGAGCCGACCCCCATACGTTCAAGGGCCGGCCCGACTTGTCCACACACTTTGCGGTTTCGACGCAAAGCCACCGCGCATGGTCAGAGTAGCGAGCAGTTTGCCGCCGTGTACTTGTTGCCGGCGATCATGTTCACGAGATTGGGTCGACCACGTTACTTATCAGGTGTGAGGGGAGCGCCGCTGGCGTCTCGCCTGCAGGGAGTTTAGTGCGAGCGGCGAGGTTCGAAGCGACGGCGACGTGACCGCCGATCATGCGGCGAGCATTCGGCCCATTTCGATCCGCCTTTCCGGCCTGTGCCGCCAGTCGGAAGGTGATACTATCCGAGGGTAGCCAGGATACCAGGTTCCCATCGGCGCGCCGGATTTGGCAGAGAATTCAGGGCTGCTCTTTTATGTGCAGACCACGCTACCCGCTCCACTTCGCTGCCCGGCATCGTCCGGGCAAGTCCACCTCGCTGCCGCTATTTGGCGTTCACATAGGCGGTGAACTTCTTCACCAGCTGCGACCAGAGCGAGAGCGTCGAGTCGAGATTGTCGGCGCCGACTCCGTGCTCCAGGTTGACGTCCATGTCGATGCCGGCGTCGCCGTCGCTGTCGAGATAGGCTCGGGCGAACCGCGTGTCGCGATTCCATCCATTGATCTTGTCCAGAGTCGGCTTCACCCCGAGATAGCCGGCATACAGATCGAGGTCCTGGCAGTCCTTGTGAGTCTTGTCGTCGCAACTCGAGAAATAGATGGTGTAGGGCTGCCCCTCGATCTTGCCGTAGACCTTGGGCGCGCCGCTGTCCTGCGTGCCGGCTGTGGCGCTGCCGTAGCCGCGCGCGAGGTTCAAAATGTCATCGACGCTGTTGCCGTCGAGGAGCGCGGCGTCGGCGGCCTGCGCTGCCTGTGCGGCGCCCAGCGCCAAAGTCGCGCACAGAATCAAAGATTTCACTCGCATGCGAAACTCTCCCGTGTTGGCGACTTCCCAGTCGCTATCGAACCGCGCTCCCCGTCGTCCCCGCGACACGTGGCTCCCGATTTTACACACTACCTCCGGGGTGCGGAACCGTCTCGGGCACCGAAACGGGCGAGGGGCCGCGCCGCACAACTCTGCCATGCCCATGATCGCGGCCTGGCGATGCCCGGAGGGGCGAAAGAATCCTTGACGGCCCGTTGAGGCCGCTATACAGAAGCGCCACCTTAACGGTCGGTCGTGGGCGTCACACGGGTATCTGCCACCTTGCGCGGGCATCCAGGAAGCTCAAACACACCGGTTCGGTAACAGACGTTGAAAGACCCGTGCGCATGAACGCCCTCAGTGGGCGGTCCGCTGCATTCGCAGGTGCCGCTGTTCCCGTATTGGGAAGGAGCAGGTGCCTGTTGGGTGTTGATGTCTCAAACGAACAGAATTTCGGACGGATGGAAAAAGCGCAATGCCGACCATTAATCAGTTGATCCGCAAGCCAAGGGTCGCCAAGCCCCGGCGGAACAAAGTCCCGGCGATGGAAGCCAACCCGCAGAAGCGCGGCGTGTGCTCCCGCGTCTACACGACGACGCCGAAGAAGCCGAACTCGGCTCTGCGCAAGGTCGCCAAGGTCCGTCTGACGACCTCGCGCGAAGTGATCTCCTATATCCCCGGCGAAGGTCACAACCTGCAGGAGCACTCGGTGGTCCTGATCCGCGGCGGCCGCGTTCGCGACCTGCCCGGTGTCCGCTACCACGTATTGCGCGGCGTTCTGGATACGCAGAGCGTCAAGGATCGCAAGCAGCGCCGTTCGAAATACGGCGCGAAGCGTCCGAAGTAAGGAGAATACGAGATGTCCCGTCGTCACCGCGCGGAAAAGCGCGACGTCATCCCGGACGCCAAATTCGGCGATATCGTCGTTACCAAATTCATGAACTCGCTCATGGAGGATGGCAAGAAGTCGGTCGCCGAGTCGATCGTCTACGGCGCCTTCGACCTCGTCCAGAGCAAGACCCGCCAGGACCCCATCACCGCCTTCCACACCGCGCTCGACAATATCCGTCCGGCGGTGGAAGTGCGGTCGCGCCGCGTCGGTGGTGCGACCTACCAGGTCCCGGTCGAAGTCCGTACCGATCGGCAGCAGGCGCTCGCGATCCGCTGGCTGATCGAATCCGCCCGCAAGCGCGGCGAGCACACCATGAAGGAGCGCCTCGGCGGCGAACTCATGGATGCCGTCAACGGCCGCGGCCAGGCCGTCAAGAAGCGCGAAGACACGCACCGGATGGCCGATGCCAACCGCGCGTTCTCCCACTATCGCTGGTAACGGAGAGAACCGATGGCTCGCGAATATCCGATCAACGAATACCGCAATTTCGGCATCATGGCGCACATCGACGCCGGCAAGACCACGACGACCGAGCGGGTGCTCTACTATACCGGCAAGTCCCATAAGATCGGCGAAGTGCACGACGGCGCCGCGACCATGGACTGGATGGAGCAGGAGCAGGAGCGCGGCATCACCATCACGTCGGCTGCCACGACCACCTTCTGGAAGGGTCGCAACGGCCGCATGCACCGCTTCAACATTATCGACACGCCCGGCCATGTGGACTTCACCATTGAAGTCGAGCGGTCGCTGCGCGTGCTCGACGGCGCCATTGCGCTGCTCGATGGCAACCAGGGCGTCGAGCCGCAGACCGAGACCGTCTGGCGCCAGGCCGACAAGTACAATGTGCCGCGGCTGATCTTCGTCAACAAGATGGACAAGATCGGCGCCGATTTCTACTTCTGCGTCGACAGCCTGAAGAAACGCCTGGGCATCAACTACGTCGTCATGCAGCTGCCGATCGGCGCTGAGAGCGACTTCCGGGGCGTCGTCGACCTGATCGAGATGAATGCCCTGGTCTGGCGCAACGAAGAGCTCGGCGCGCAGTGGGACGTCGTCGAGATTCCGGACGACCTCAAGGCCAGCGCCGCCAAGTATCGCGAAGCCATGATCGAAGCGGCCGTCGAGATGGACGACGCGGCGACCGAGGCCTACCTCAACGGCGAAGTGCCGAACAACGACACGATCCGCCGGCTGATCCGCAAGGGCACCGTTGAATCCAAGTTCTTCCCGGTGTTCTGTGGCTCGGCCTTCAAGAACAAGGGCGTGCAGCCCCTGCTCGACGGTGTCATCGATTTTCTGCCGTCACCGATCGACATTCCTTCGATCAAGGGCGTCGACGTCAAGACGGGCGCCGAGATCGAGCGTCATGCCGATGACAACGAGCCGCTGTCGATGCTGGCGTTCAAGATCGCCAACGACCCGCACATGGGAACGCTGACCTTCTGCCGCATCTACTCGGGTCACCTCGAGCAGAGCGCCATGCTCGAGAACACCGTCAAGGAGAAGCGCGAGCGCGTCGGCCGCATGTTCCAGATGCACGCCAACAGCCGTGAGCAGATCAATGAGGCCTATGCCGGCGACATCGTCGCCATCGTCGGGCTCAAAGACACCACGACCGGCGATACGCTGGCGGCCCCGAACGCCCAGGTGATCCTGGAGCGGATGGAATTCCCCGAGCCGGTCATCGACATCGCGGTGGAGCCCAAGAACAAGGCCGACCAGGTAAAGATGGGCCTCGCTCTGGCTCGCCTCGCGGCCGAGGATCCGAGCTTCCGTGTCAAGACCGACGAAGAATCGGGCCAGACCATCATCTCGGGCATGGGCGAACTGCACCTCGACATCATCGTCGACCGCATGAAGCGCGAGTTCAAGGTCGAGGCCAATATCGGTGCGCCGCAGGTGGCCTATCGCGAGGCGATCACTCGCACGGTCGAGCACGACTACACGCACAAGAAGCAGTCGGGCGGTTCGGGCCAGTTCGCGCGCATCAAGTTCCGCATCGAGCCCAACGAGCCGGGCGCTGGTTTCGAGTTCAGCTCGGAAGTGGTGGGCGGCAACGTGCCGAAGGAATACGTGCCGGGTGTGCAGAAGGGCGTGGCCTCGGTGATGGGCGCTGGCCCGGTCATCGGCTTCCCGATCGTCGACGTGAAGTTCATCCTGACGGACGGCGCCTACCACGACGTCGACTCTTCGGTGCTGGCGTTCGAAATCGCCGGCCGCGCGGGCTTCAAGGAAGCCATCGAGAAGGCAGGCCCGAAGATTCTCGAGCCGATCATGGCCGTCGAAGTCGTGACGCCGGAAGACTATGTCGGCGACGTCATCGGCGACCTCAACTCGCGGCGCGGTCAGATCCGCGGCACCGAAGGCCGGGGCATTGCCCAGGTGGTCGATGCCATGGTGCCGCTCGCCAACATGTTCGGCTACGTCAACTCGCTGCGCTCGATGAGCCAGGGACGCGCGCAGTACACCATGACCTTCGACCACTACGAGCAAGTGCCGACGGCGGTCGCCCAGGAAGTCCAGGCCAAGTACGCCTGACCGCCTGACCAACAACGAATGAAACTTACTGCTGGTCGAATGGGCTGGCGGATTACGGAGAAAAGCGATGGGTAAGGAAAAGTTTTCCCGCAGCAAGCCGCACTGCAACATCGGCACGATCGGTCACGTCGATCATGGCAAGACCTCGCTGACTGCAGCGATCACCAAGGTCCTGGCCGAGACCGGCGGCGCCGTGTTCAAGGCCTATGATCAGATCGACGCGGCGCCGGAAGAACGCGCCCGCGGCATCACCATCAATACGGCCCACGTGGAATACGAGACGGCCAACCGTCACTACGCCCACGTCGACTGTCCCGGCCACGCCGACTATGTGAAGAACATGATCACCGGCGCCGCCCAGATGGACGGTGCGATTCTGGTGGTGTCCGCTGCTGACGGCCCGATGCCGCAGACGCGCGAGCACATCCTGCTCGCCTACAATGTCGGCGTGCCCGCGATGGTGGTGTTCCTCAACAAGTGCGACATGGTCGACGATCCGGAACTGCTCGAACTCGTCGAGCTCGAAGTCCGCGAACTGCTGACCTCGTATGGTTTTCCGGGCGACGACATTCCGATCGTCAAGGGCTCGGCCACCGAGGCGCTGAATGGCGGCGACAAGAAGCTCGGCCACGACGCCATCCTCGAACTGATGGCGGCGGTGGACAGCTACATTCCGCAGCCGGAGCGTCCGATCGACCAGCCGTTCCTGATGCCGGTCGAAGACGTGTTCTCGATTTCCGGCCGCGGCACTGTCGTTACCGGCCGCATCGAGCGCGGAATCATCAAGGTCGGTGAGGAAGTCGAGATTGTCGGCCTGAAGGACACGGTCAAGAC
>JARLJS010000030.1 GCA_031291075.1 Nevskia sp.
CGCCGCCCAGAGCGGTGACGCGCGCTCGCAGCACGCCCTGCCCGTTGGTCGTGCCGCCGATGATCGCCGAGCCGGCCTGCTTGTCCACCGGCACGGGTTCGCCGGTCAGCATGGACTCATCCACGCCGCTCGCACCCGACAGGACCACCGCGTCGGCAGGCACGCGCTCACCCGGCTTCACTACCACGATGTCGCCGAGTTGCAGTTTGTCGAGCGGCGTGTCGATCTCGTCGCCATCGACCTCCACCCGCGCCGTGGCGGCTTGCAGCGCCGCCAGGGCCCGCATTGCCGCCGAGGCTCTGCGCCGCGCGCGCGCCTCCATCACATTGCCGGCCAGCACCAGCGCCAGAATGAAAACGACCGCTTCGAAGTAAACCTCGGCGGCCAAGCCATGCGATTCGAACGCGGCGGGGGCCAGCGTCACGACGGTCGAATAGAGGAACGCCGCGCCCGTGCCTACCGCAATTAGCGTGTTCATGTCGCTGGTGCGGTGGCGCGCCGCCGCCCAGGCTTTCACGTAGAATCGCCCGCCCGCAAAGACCATCACCAGCGCTGAAAGAATCAACAGCGTCCAGCGCAGCGTGCCCGCCGCGACTTCGTAGAGCCCCGGCAGCAGCGCGCGCACTGGCGCGTCCAGCCACATAGTGACGCGGTGCAGCAGCGGGTCCACGCTGCCGTGGCTCATCAGCGGCATTGACAGCGTCATGGCGATGGCGGCCGAGGCGAGCGCGGCGAACATCTGCGCGCGCAAACGGCGGTAAGCCGCTTCGTGCTCGCGCTCCTGCTCGTCCTGCTCGGCGGTGGCGCTGCGCCCGGGCTCGGGCAGGGAAGCCTCGTAGCCGGTGTCGTTAATGGCTGCGACCAGCGCTTGCGGCGACACGGCGAGCGGATCGTACTCCACCGTAGCGCGCTCCATCATCAGGTTGACCGACGCCGACCGCACTCCCGGCTGCGCCTCCAGCGTGCGCTGCACGAACGCCTGGCAGGCCGCGCAGGTCATGCCCTTCACGGGCAGCGTAGTCTGCGCCGTCGCGCCATCAGACGGCGTGAGCCGTGAAGCCGATTCTGTTGACGGCATCGACAATCTCCTGTTGCGTAGCCTTCTCCGCGTCATAGTCCACTGACGCCGAGCCAACTTCGACCTGCACGGTGCCGCTCTCGACGCCTTCCACCTTCTGGAGCGCCAGAGTCACGCGCTTCACACAGCCACCGCAATGCATCCCATCGACGGCCAGGTTGAG
>JARLJS010000031.1 GCA_031291075.1 Nevskia sp.
CGCGAGGCGCTTGGCTGGGACGCTGCCGCCCTGGCCCGGCGCCTCGGCTATCGCTCCCGCACATCGATCTACCAGATCGAGGCGGGTAAGCAGGCCGTCCGCGAGGAGCATGCGCAATGGCTGGCCGAGGTCGCGGCCCCGCTGATCCAGCGCCCCGCTCCTGAGGGTCAGCGCACTTCTGCCCCTGCCTGCCCAGCGACCAGCGCCCTCACCCGCGCCAGATGATCTCGGCAGTCCCGCCCGGCGTCGGACAGGTCCACGATCCAGTACGCCAGCTCGCTATCGTCCTGGAGCAGCGCCGGGGGTTCCGGCTCGGCCGTGCAGGTCATCAGGGACGGGGGCACCTCCAGCCGGGGAGCCAGCACGACCTCCGGCGGGTCGGCGCAGCCCGTCAAGAGCGGCAGAAATAGCAGGACTGCGCACGCAGCCCGTAGAAGCCGGCACATGGGCAATCTCCCTTTTGATGACCGTCACGGTGCGAACGCGCGCCGCCGCGTCCTGCTGCGCGGCTTCCAGTGCCGCCATGGCCGATGCGTGTTCCTGCTCCCGCGCGGATGCCACGGCCGCCGTCTGAGCGGCCTGCCACTGCGCGACGATCCCGGCGTCGTGCTGCGCCAGCCAGAGCCGCCCGCAGCCGACCAAGATCAGCGCGACGCCCAGCAAGCGGGCGATGCAGGCGAACACCCCGTGCACCAGCGCCAGCGGAGGCCATAGCGCCGCCAGCGGCTTGGAGATTGCCGCGATCAGCACCAGGGCAATTCCGCCGAGGATCAGGCACCAGCTCAGCAGATCGCTGAGCCAGTGAAACATCCAGGTCATTGCACGTGCCCGATCACCCAGAGCCACAGCAGCACGAGGCCCGCGGCACCCAGGAGAACCACGCCGCCAGTAATCACCAGCGACCAGCCGAGAACACCCATCACTTTGCTCCTCTTGATGGCAACGGATCGGGACCCGGCAGCGTGGCGGACAGGGCGCCTGGTTCAGAGGCGTGCTTGAGCCCAATGCCCGCCCCCCCGCCCCCTAGAATGCCGCCGGCCGCAGCGCCGAATCCCATGTAGTCGAGTGGGTGGCCGCGCCAGAAAATATCGACCGCTGCCAGCCCCACGAACGACACGGCGACGAACAGCAGTGCGACGCGCCCGATGTCCGCCGACTCGTTGTCGGCGCACGTGAGCATGGTCACGAAAAAGCGCCGCATTACGCCTCCAGTGCGGCGAGCACCTTCTGTGCCACCGCCAATCTCGTTTCAGCACCGAGCATCGCGGAGCCATTGACCTTCAGCGTCACGGCCGAGACGCGCCACGCGTCCGCCAGATCGAGGCATCCGCGACTTGACAGATACCAGCAGCCCGTTTGCGCTGCGCCTTCGGGAGTCGCCGCCCACTCGGCGAGCTGTTCCGGCGCCATGTTGAAGGCGTGGGCGGCCTGGGTGTACTCGTCCCGGCCGGTCAGCTGAATCAGCCCCCTGCCCCTAAACAGCCAGCCGTCGCCGCTGTCCGTGTCGCCGTTTCCCAGCTTGTTGGCATAGACGAGGTTCGCCAGCGCTTCCGGGTCGCCGCAGTATGGCGCTGCATCCTCGGCGCTCTGGAATCGGCGCGGCCAGACTTGGCAGAGCCGTTCCGGGTGCGTGTAGTTCAGATTCTCCACCACCTCGCCGAAGTCGTTCCCGGTCTCGGCGACGAACTGCCCGAGTGCTACCGCGACGCGGCGGCCGGTGTTTACCGCCCACTGGTCGAATGCTGCCAGCAGCGGGGGCGTCCAAATGTTCGGATCGGCGTTCGGAGCCGCCGTGGCGATGGCCAGTTGCGGGTCAAAGTCCAGCATCACTACACACTCCTATGGAAAGCGCTCCAGATCTCGGCCACCCCCGCGAGCGCCCCTATCGCGGCGGCGAAAGTGAGGCACCAGATTTTGAGGCGCCGTTTGACGCGGCTCGCCGCGCGCAGGTCCTTGGCGAGACCGAGTAGAACTCGGGCATCGCCGCGCGTCAGACGCAGCTCAACCATCTCGTCGTCAGGCTCCAGCATGGAGGCGGCATGAGGACTCATGTTCAGTACTCCACGATCACGAGCCCGCTCGAACCAACACCACCATTCCCCCCATTGATCCCGCCGTTCGCGCGGGCGAGAACAACGTCACCAGCGCGGCGGCAAGCGCCAGCACGGGCAGCAGCAGCACGATGCGCATCCGCATCATGGCCTCCATTTCAATTTTCGAGGGAGCGACCAGGGCCGCCGGGGAATTATGCCGTGGTGATGCTGACCGAGGCAGCCGGCAACGCGGCGAGCTGCCCCTTCCTGACCTTGATGCAGGAGGACACGAAGGCACCGATGGCGCCGGCGATGGCCCTGAACTGCGCGGGCGTCATGGGGTGACCGGTGCCGGTGCTGTCGGGCCAGTCAATGGTCGCCTCCCCATCAGCAAAGGTGACGAAGCCGCTATTGAGCAGTGCGATCATTTCAGAATTAATCCACTGCTGGGTGTCGGAATCGGTGGGGAATATCACGGCCGAGAGCGCCAGCGTGCCGGTGGAGGTGATGGAGAGGCCCATGCCCAACAGCGCCTCAGCCTGCTGGGCGAGCGTGAGGGCGGACGGCGCGGGCGGCGCAGAGAACGACCACACCCCGCCCGCCTGCGTCGCGCTCCAGCCGGTCTGCGGGGCCGGGGAGACGGTGGAGATGTCCACCCACACAAAGTCAGGATGCACGGAGAACTCAACGGCGGAGATCTGGGCCACGGTGCCGTTGGCGATTAGGGCGAAGGTGTTCATACTCAATACTCCACGATGATGAGGCCATTGGCCCCGACGCCACCAATGGCTCCATAAAAGCCTCCACTCGCGCCTTGCCCGGGGGAATACCCAGCGTTTCCAATGACGGGGCCGTTCGAGGCGGCGACGATAATTAACGCGCCGTAGCTGGAAGCGTAACTGGAACCGCCGTATCCCATGGTATAAGTGCTGCCTCCCCCAGGCAGGAGAACCCCCAAAGCCGCGATCTGCCCAGCCATCTGAAAACTGCCTCCAATCCCGACGCCACCGACGCCAAGACCTGTGGACGGAGAGCCTCCGAGGGCTACATATCCACCACCGCCACCAGTCGCGCTGATGATCGCCCCTACACTCGACGTGCCGCCCGCTCCGCCATTGCTGGACGTGGTGCCTGCGAGTCCACCCGCGCCGGACGTAACTGCGATGATCTGTCCTGGCGTAAAAGTGAACAACCCCTCGGCGTATCCGCCGCCACAGCCGCCAGAACCGGCTGCCCCCGAGATATTGGCAGCGCCACCACCACCGCCACCGGCACCCCACACCTGGACCCTGGCCCGCGTCACGCCCGCCGGCACGGTCCAGTTCCCGCCGTTCGTCCATGCGATCGAGGCGCCGTTCAACGTCGCGCCTGTTGGCGTGAATACGAGCATATTCCGAATTTGGTCTATGGACGGCACGCCCATAGCCGCTTGCGCTGCCGCCAATGTTGCGGCCTCGACTACGGGCAGCATCGCGGCGCTGATATCGCCAGAGGAAACGATCTGATCCCAGATCGTTACGCCAGCGGCGTTCTGCACCACCTGCCGATACGATCCGCTTCCCCAGATGCTGGCCGCGCCTGCCCCGTCCAGCACCACGGGGTCGGTGTTGACGATCGTGCCGCCGCTGTCCTGCCAGGTCGTTTTCGGCGTGGTCGTGCCGGGGACGTAGAACGCGACCGATCCTGCCGCGAGAGGGGTTCCGTTTGCATCCGCGAAAGTCGTGCGGCCGAGTGGCAGAATTGCGGGCATGGTGGTATAATCCCCTGTTCTTCACGGGAGGCTGGTCATGGCGTTCTTGTGGATCGCGTTCGGTCTCGGCCTGCTGTGGCTCTGGCTCAGTGGCCATTGGTTCGGGCGCGTCGTCATTTTTCTCGCGCTCGTCGCTCTCGGACTGGCGATTTACGCCGCCACCGAGAATTCGACAGGACACCTCACTGGCATCTGCATCGCCCTTGCGGGCTGGCCGGTCAGTTCAGCCCCGCGCTGGGTTAGGGCGCGTCGGTGGGCGATCTCAGTTGCACATCGGGATGGAGAAGCTGCATTCCACGAGTAGTGGCGCGGCGGGCTGCCCGACCAGCCATGAAAGGCGCGAGTGCATTCTGAGCCGCGTTGACGATGAGCGATCCCCCGACCGGGAACGCAGCGTTAGCCCCCGCGTGGAGAGCTGCCGTCGCCCCCATCTTTCCGATGCCGCGCGCCGCATCCCATGTGTTCTGTGCGGTATCGGACCCAGGTGCGCGCGCCAGCTCCTGCGCGCTGGCCGAACGGCGCAGATCGTCACGCAGCGCCCACAGCTTCTGCATCGTATCGTCGGGCAGCGACTTGTAGGGGTTGATGCCGGGAGCCTGCCGACTATCGACAATCTGCCGCATCATCGTCTGGACGCGGTTGTAGCCCATGCGGCTCTGCGCGTCGTACAGCTTAGACTCATGGCCCTGGAGCACCTGCATAGAATCGATCTTCCGCGAGGCATCGGAGAAGTTCTTGAGGTAGTCGCGGAAACCGGGCGCGGCGGACTCGATGACACTATCCAGGCTGTCCTTGATCTGCTGGAGATTCGCTGCGGCGCGTACGCTTTTCGGATCGGTCGCACTGGCCTCTTTGCTCATCAGGTCATCGATGTGCTTGCGGACGCCGTATAGCTGCTCGGGGTCGGTGTAGAGATTCCCATCCTTGTCCGTTAGCTCGGCCGTCACGGAATCGACGGCGTTGCGGACCACTGGGCGCCGGCCATCGGGGGAGGCTTTGATCTGATCGGCGAGCTCCATGACGGGGGTGGCATCGGCCGGCTTCTTGTTTCCCCAGGCCGCCGCCAAATCCTGCTGCGCCTGCTCGGACCGCGCGGCCTTCGCGTTCATCACATCGACGTCCGATCCGGCGAGATTCTGGAAATAGGTCTGTCGCGCGTCATTGTTCTGCGCAGCGACTTCCTTGGCAGCCTGCGACACGTCTGGCGCTGCGGTGTTGAGCATCTTGAGTTCGCGCGCCGTGTTCACGCTCTGCTCGATCTCGGCGGCGTTGGGGGTCACGCCTGGCACATAAGAGGTTCGATCCGACACGCCGACAGGCTGTGGCTCGAGTAGCTTCTGCCCCTCTGCCGTGGAGCGATACGCCTGCACCTGAGGGGGGGTCAGGGCCGCCTCCTCGGAGGGAGACGCGGCGGCGCCAACCGAACGCGGGACAGGTTCTGGAGTGGGGGCGCCGGCCTCAGCGGTTTTCGCAACCGGGGCAGCGGCGGTCAGCTTGTTCGTGCCGCCCTCGACCGGGCCCTCCACAAACCGCGCCAGAGCGTTCCCTGCCGGGGCCAGGGCCATCTTCGCACCGGAGGCCAGCCCAGTCATCGTCCCGGCCACAGGCACGGCCGCAGCGCCGCCCACGACGTTCCCCGCGAGTTCCGCGGCGGGGGCCGCCCAAGCGGGAGCCATGCGCCCGGCCACGTCGCCGGTAGCCGCACCGGCGCCCCCGGCCGCCGCAGCCAACAGGCCGCCGGGGGCCATGAGCGCCGCCGATCCAGCGCCGCCAGTGACCTTGCGCGCCATGCTCTCGGCCGGCGTGTTGGCCGGGACCGCCGAGGGGTCGGCGCCTATTGCGCCGCCGACCGCATTGATCAGGCGGTTCCCCGGCTGCGGAACATTGTCGTTCAGCAGAGCGTTCCGCACGTCGTCGGGGAATCGCTCATAGCCGAACACGGGCGCCAGAGCGTCGTGCGCGAACACCAGGGCGGTGGCGGGCAGACGCCCCAGCGTTCCGGCTGGGTTGACCGCCGTGTTGATGACGTTCGCGCCTACGTCGGTTGCGCCGGCCGCGATATTGCGCGCGATGCCGCCGCCCTGGGGCTGCGATGCTGATACCGGCGGCGCGGCCTTGGCAGCCTCGGCCAACGCCTGATCGAATGGGCTGGAATCCGTGGGCATCGCGCTGGTCTGGGGCACACTCGCTACCGCAGCCGCGGCCGCCCCCGCGAGGGCCTGATCGAACGGGCTGTCGCCGGCCTGCTTCGTCTGGGTCTTGCTCGGCATCTGCTGACCGTCCTGCTGGTAATGGCGTGCCACCGCCGGAACATAGCCCTGAGATTCAGGCCCATAGGAGCCCCGCCAGGCCGGGCCGCCGTGGTAGTAGCGCAGCGCATCCTCCGGGCTCTTCTCCCGGTCCAGCGCCTCGCTGAGGTATTTGGCGCCCCCGTAGATGCTCTGCACAGGGTCGGTCGGATCGGTCATACCGAGGTAACGCGCGGTAGGCGGCGTGATCTGCATCCGGCCGACCGCGCCAGCGCTCGACACCGCAGTATCGGGGTTCGGTTCGCCTCCGCTCTCCTGCGCCGCGACGGCGCGCAGCAGGCGGGGATCGACGTTCCACTCTTTGCCGGCCGCCTCGAAGATTGGGTCCAGATCGGACATGCTACTGGCCGATCAGGCCCGCGGTGTAGGCGGCGTTGTAGGACCCCTTGACCGCCGCCAGATCAGCCGGCGACAGTGACTTCGCGTAGGACTGCCGCTGCGCCGGGGTCATGCGGGCGAACTGGAAGGCGCGCGGATCAAGCTTGTTCGCTACGGCCGCCTCAAATCCAGCCCGGTCGCTCTGGTTGGGATAGGTCGCTGCGACCTTGGCGCGGGCCTGGAGGTAGTCCGCATTGCCCTGGAGCTGGCGAAGGACGAGATCGATGCCAGCCGGGGTCATCTGCGCATGCGGGTTGGCGGCGGCGTTGACCGCAAGGCGGGCATCGCTTCCGGCCCCCTGCGCATCGGCGAGCTGCGCGGAGAATTTCTGGAAGCTGTCCACCGCCGCCAGCTTGTCCTGGCTGATGCCGGCGGATACCCCGACCCGATTTAGGACCGATTGGAATTTCTGCCAGCCTTCGGTTCCGGGGCCGCTCGTGAACTGCGTCGTATCGCCCAGCATGTTGCCCAAAATCGCGGACTGATTGCGCGCCTGCACGCCCTGCGTGGCGATGTCCTGGAAGCCCTGCGCGCTCTGGCCGCCCTGCTGCGTGAGCGCCGCATTCTGCGCCGGGCCAAGGCCAGTCACGACGCCGGGCCCTTGCGGGTTCGGTGCGGGGACAGAGAACGGCGTGGCGGAAGGCGCGGGCGCCCCGTTCGACGCGGTGGGCGGTGCGCTGGCTGCGGAGGTAGCATTCGGATTGCGCAGCGCGGGCGGCAGCCGGCCGGTTCCGAATGGGCTGGCTGCGCCCGCTGCGGCGCCGCCGGCAGCCCCAATGAACTGCTGCCGCGTCCCCATGACCGGCGCGCCCTGCGGCGTGACGCCAATCTGCGTCGGAGCGGTCGCCTCGCCGGGCGAAAGCTGGTTGTTGAATAGGCCGCCCGTAACTGGGCGCACGCCAGCGGATGGCATCCCCGGATCGGCGTTGACCGTCGCGACCTGCTGCTGCGCGCCGTTGTTGAACACCTGCGGCTGGCCATAGAGCATCTGCTGTAGCCGGCCACGCTGCGCCTCGACCTGCGCGCGCGCCTGAGCAAGATACTGCGGGATGGCCGCCTGATCGGTTGGGACCGACTTAATCACTGCGTCGGAAAATCCCTTCGGCACGGCCCCCGTCGCCTCCAGCAGAGCGGACCGGGCCGCGACGTCCTGCGCCGTGGTGTTCGGGTTCGCGCTCAGCGCAGCGATATTATCCTGGAGTGTGCCGAGCGACTGGAGCGCCTGATTCTGGCGAGCCTGCGCGAGATTCTGCTGCTGATTGTCCGCGGCGATGCCCAGGAGCTTGTTCTGGGCCATGGCGTTCTGGACGCCGACGTACTTGGAGAACATGCCCATCGTATCGGGAGGGTCAGGCGCTTTCGCCCCAAGAGCGATGGTCGGATCGATTGCCATTCTCTTATACCCCGGTGGTGCTTCCAGACGATCCCAACAGTTTGTTGAGCATCAGATAGTTCATCGCGGACCCTCCCACGTTGGAAAGTCCGCTGCTGATTGCATTCGCACTTCCGACCGTTCCTGCTGCCGAAGCGTTCGCCGCCGAGGTCAGAGAGTTGATGGTGTTCGCGGTGTTGGCCGTCGCCAAATTCCCCGTCTGTGCCGCTGCATTTTCGCCAAGCGACGTGACACCGAGCAGCTTGTTGTACGTGTTCGTCTTGTTCGTCTGGTCGGCGTTGAAGTAGTTCTGCCAGTTCGAATCAGCGAGCCCAGTGGCATAGCTAGCCGCCCCCTTGAGTGCCGCGCCGGAGACGCCGAGCCCCCGCGCCGCTGCCGCGTTCTGTGTCGATTTCAGGCCCTGGTCGAGTTCGAACTGATAGCCTGGCAGGTTCGAAAGGTTGCTCTCCGACATGTCAGTTGGGGACGACACCCATGGCAACGCATTGACGAGCGCAGATCCGGCGTAATCTCCAAGGTCTCGATAGCCCGACAGGTCACTCCGAATCTGTGCCTGATTCTGCGAGGAAATGTTGGCCGCGTTCGTCTCAGCGTTCGCCTGCGTGCTGGCCGCGTCGCTGGCGGCGCTGGACGTCATGGCGGCTCCCGCCAGAGAGGCAGCCGCAGCAGCCGCGATTGCACCACCCATGCCCATGTCAAGCCACCTCTCTGGTATCGAGCAGATAGAGTTGCCCGTAGTCTTCGGCGCCGAGGCGCCGATAGAGCGCCCCCATTTTCGGACCCGAACCACGCGGGCCGGCCCGCAGCAGAACCTCGTCCACACCGCGCGCCTTTAGCGCGGCGATACTGGCGCGTTGGAGCTTGATGCCGATGCCCGGCGCATCCTGCGATGCGAAGAAAGTCATGTGCATCGCAGACGTGGTATCCTCGGACTCAAGCGACGGACCGATCACGCTCATGAGATAGCCGAACATCCGGCCATTGCAGCGCGCCGTGGTAATCTGCATGTAGCCGAGTTCTTCTAGCTTCCGCATGAGCGGGATGTTCTTCTTCCGCCAATCGTCAGGAGATTCGCCCACCGTCACGAGGTGAGATTCGAACAACTCGCGCGCATCGCGCAGCCACGTTTCGAACGGTTCCTGCTGGAACGTCATGCCATTGGGCTCGACGACAGGATGCCGGGTCATCTCCGCGAGAACACGTTGCCGGGCCTGCGCGGCCAGCTTCGCCAGCGCCGCCTGGTTGGCGTTCCAGTACCGCACCAGCGCCGGCATATCGATTTGCAGATTGAGCGGCGCGAGGCGCGCCCACCACGCCGGATCATGCTTGAACGGCAGACAATGCGCGAACACGCGGGCGCACGTCGCCTCGTCCACGAGGTCGGAGAAGCGCACGGACAGCACGCCGGGAACGCGGGCCTCGATCTGGTCGAGCTTGGCATCGAGGCGGCGCATGCCGGCCTCCATGGCGGACCGCTCGAATCCGAGGCGCACGAGGCTATCGACCACCTCGGACACCGGCCGGCGCACCACGACTGTGCGGATGTCGGGCCGCACGGATTGAACCAGGCGCCACCATGGCGCCGCGCCGGTTTCCGCGGTCCCGGTGACGGGCTGGGAGAACCACGCCTTGGCGTCGTCGAGCGTGCGCAGGTGGCGCAGTTCCTCGTGCCCGCAATGCCAGCCCCCATAGCTCAGGAACCGGCTCAGCCAGAACGTGCGGCTACGCGGGAGGGCGTAGATGATGAAGGGAAGACGCATCGTCAAACCCCCGCCACCGCAGCCCAGGCCGAGCCACTGCTGACGTAGAGGCGCGAGCCCGTTCCGCCATCCGTGCGGAGAAACATGCTCCCACCGACTGCGTATCCCGGCGTGCTGCTGGTCGGCGCCCCAGTCCCCGACGAAATGGTCGTGCCACCGCTCCCTGCAAGGAATTTCGTCGCCTGGAGCGGCACATCAGAGATTACGTTGCCGGTTACAGCCCCTAGGTGCAGATCGGCGCCAGCGGACGTATGCACCGCTCGGATCGTGCACAGGCGATGGGTAGCGGTGTTGTCGAGAGCCTGGAGCTGGATGTACTGGCCGTCCGAGTTCGCTGCAGAGCTGGAGGCCCCGAGGATCATCCCGTTCGGTGTCGCGCCGTCGTGCGAGTAATAGCCGACATTCCATCGGCCAGTTCCAGTAACCGCGACTGAAATTGCAGTTCCGTTCGCGAGATCGGAGGAACCGAATGCGCCGGTCACATTCACGCCCACCGCGAGCGTTGCCGCATTCGCCGCAAGCAGATCGATCTCAACGCCCTGCACGGTCGCGGAGAACCCACCGTCCGTGACGATAGAGTTGGAGCCCCACGTCTTCGAGCCAGCTACCTTCGCACGGGCCTGGAAATATCCGCCCACTGCATTCGTGGCGGTTGATGGATTTTCCGCAAATCCAGCTACACCAAAGCCTCCCCAAACCGTTGAGTTGCTTGGGATGTTAACGCCGCCCACGAGGCCAGACGTGGCCGTGTTGTAAGCTTGCAGTGCGCCATAGGCGCCCGTGTAGTCCAACGTCGCGCCCACCGTCGCCACGAACGGCTGGTTCATGAGGGTGTTCGTGAAAACGCCCGGCGCGGTGGCCGTCGCCGCCGTCGTGAAAGACGGAGAATCCTTCGGAGCCAGCAACGCGTCGGCAGCCGCACGCGCCGTCGCCTCGGTTGATACACCGGCCGCCGCCGCCACGGCGGTCGCCTGTGCCGCTGCCGCCTGCGCCTGAATGGCCGTCAGATCGATCCCCGGCGCGCCACCGGACCGGCTCCACAGCGACAAGAAGAACCGCAGACCCGCTTGCGTGAGGACGCCTGTATCCGGGTCCACGATAGGCACAAGGACATTCGGCGGAGGGGTTGCGACGGTCACGATGCGGCCTTCTTGGCTTCGATGAAGGCCCCCGTCAGTGAAGTCCGAACCGGCGCGGACCAGGACAACTCAAACACGCGATCCCTCGCCATACCGAGGCGCTGCACCTGGCACGACAGCGCGAACTCGCCCTTCCTGCCGATGGAGAGCATGAC
>JARLJS010000263.1 GCA_031291075.1 Nevskia sp.
TAGCGCGCCCGAGCCGAGCGGCGGTCACTTCTCAAAGCATCGAGAACCCGAGTACATACAACCGCGTAGTATTCAACCCGACACGGCCGACAGAGCAGAGATCGGCCGCCTGTCACACTTGGTTTCGAGTCCGTGTCGCATCCCGCGATCACCGCACCCGACGGCGCACTCCCAGTGGTACCACTGTGCGAGCGCACCACCCGACACCGTTTCCACCGCAGTCGCCGGCACCACCGCCAGCTGCCTCCGTGGGACCACCGTCGCCCCCTTTCGCGCTCACCGCGCCTCGCTCGCATCGCCGCCCACCGCATCGCGCGTCGAACCTCAAGCCGCACCCCGTCGCCACCAGTAGGATGCCGCTCAACAGAGAAGCGGAACGTGTGGTGGGCCGCCGCAAGAACCCCAAGGGACCAGGAGAGCAGTACGAGGTGCTCTGGGTCGGTCAGGATGAGGCCACATGGGAGGCGGCGTCGCGCATGCGCACGCAGATTCCATTGCTGGTGCGCGCGTTCGAACAGCAGCACCAGGACGCCATGGACACCACCGACGAGCACCAGCAGGCACACGCTGCGAGTACCAGCAAGCCAGACTCCTCGGCGGCTCAAGCGTCCGACGACGTGGCGCGCCTGCGTCAGCAGCTCGACGACCAGGCGCGTCTGATTCAGCAGATGACCGCCGCCTCATCGACCAGTACGGGATCTCGCTTCGCCAAGGCGCAACCACGCGCCCAGGAGCTCGACGAGTACCACGGCACAGCGGGCGTCAAGTTGGACGAATGGCTGGAGAAGCTCGGTCGCGCCTGCGCACTGTACTCGCTGAACGACCAGGAGTCGCTGCAGTTCGCGTGCTCGCGACTCACGAGCGCGGCGCTGCAGTGGTGGAATGTGCTACCACCAGGTGACCGTGCCGCCATCAAGGACCGAGCGGCGCTGGCATCGGCGATGCGTCGGCGCTTCCAGCCGATCACGACGGAGCGCATGGCGCGCGACCAGCTCCACAGCCTGCGCCAGACGGGCGATGTGAATGTGTACATTGCCGAGCACCAACGCCTGTCGGCCCTCATTCCGAAGATGGACGACGCCACCGCGCTGCACTCGTTCGAGCATGGCCTGCGTGCCGACATTGCGGAGAAGCTTCGCGTGCAGGGCGTGTCGACGCTCAACGACGCGATCACGATGGCGGCGCGCATCGGCGGCCTCATGACCGCGGCACCA
>JARLJS010000032.1 GCA_031291075.1 Nevskia sp.
CCGCGCCCGCCTGGGCGAGTGGCCGCCGACTCATGCGCCGTGGCGCATCTGCCTGACCGCGCCGGACGAACCGAACGGCGGGGACCTGATCGTCGTCGCCGACGCGCAGCCGCATGGCGAGCAGGTGGCGCGCTGGCAGGTGCAGGGCGCCGGCGTGATCGTCGCCGCCGAGAACACGGCGACGCTCCATCTGGGCGGCGAAAAATACGCTCTGGAAGGTCACCTGGCGGATGACTGGATTCCCGCGCTGGCAGCGTTTCTGGACTGCGGCTTCGATCCGCATGACGCGCTGGTGCTGGCGCTGGCCTGGCGCGACGGCGACGAAACCAAAGCGGACGACGCATTTCCGGCCGACATTGCGCACTTCCCGCGCCTCGCCGGCCTGCCGGCCGCGCCGGCGCAAGCGTTCGCGCGCTGCCCCGACCGGCTCGGTCTGTATCCGGTGCTGCCGACTGCGGAGTGGGTCGAGCGGGTAGTGGGCTTCGGCGTGAAAACGGTCCAGCTGCGCCGCAAATCGGCCGAGCCCGCCGACGAACTGAAGCGCGAAATCGCCCGCTGTGTCGCGGCGGGCCGTGCGCGCGATGCCCAGGTTTTCATCAACGATCACTGGCAAGCCGCGCTGGAGGCGGGTGCTTACGGTGTCCACCTGGGCCAGGAAGACGTGCATACCGCCGATCTCCCAGCGCTTGCCATGGCCGGCATCCGGCTCGGTCTGTCGACGCACGGTTTCTACGAGATTCTGAAGGCCTTGCACTTCCGGCCGAGCTACATTGCGCTGGGCGCGGTGTTCCCGACTACGACCAAGGTCATGCCGACCGCGCCGCAGGGCCTCAAGCGCCTGGCGCGCTATGTGCGCCTGCTGGACGGCGTCGTGCCGCTGGTGGCGATCGGCGGGATCGATCTGCAGGTGCTGCCGGACGTGCTGGCGACCGGCGTGGGCTGCGCGGCCGTGGTGCGCGCCGTGACCGAAGCCGCCGATCCGGCTGCCGCGGTTTCTGCGCTGCAACATGCGTTTACGCAATAATCGTCAAGTTCAGTAAAGGGACAGGGCACCTCACGGCAGCATTTCCATGATGGCCCTATAATTCGGCCTTCCGTGTAAAAGGACTGTCAG
>JARLJS010000033.1 GCA_031291075.1 Nevskia sp.
GCGGGCGACCTGGCGGTCCATGTTGTGCGCCATGGTCGCCATGGCCTTGCTCAGCGCGTCGGCCTTGACGTCAAGCATCACCACCGGCAGGCCGGCGAGGGCGCAGACATGCGCGATGCCGTTGCCCATCTGGCCGGCACCGACCACGCCCACCCGGGCGATGGTGGGGGCGGCGGCCTGGAGGGAGGCCAGGCCGGGGGCGGGCGTGACGTCGACGGTCATTCAGGAGCGCTCCAGTTCCGCCGCCAGTTCGGGCAGCGCGGTGAACAGATCTGCCACCAGGCCATAATCGGCGACCTGGAAGATGGGCGCTTCCTCGTCCTTGTTGATCGCCACGATCACCTTGCTGTCCTTCATCCCCGCGAGGTGCTGGATGGCACCCGAGATGCCGACGGCAATGTAAAGTTCCGGGGCGACGATCTTGCCGGTCTGGCCGACCTGGAATTCGTTCGGCACGAATCCGGCGTCGACCGCGGCGCGGGAGGCCCCGACCGCGGCACCCAGTCTATCAGCAATTGGTTCCAGAAGCTTAAAGTTATCGCCGTTCTGCATGCCGCGGCCGCCGGAGATCACCACCCGCGCGGCGGTCAGTTCGGGGCGTTCGCTCTTGGACAGTTCGGCCGAGATGAACTTCGCCAGGCCGGGCAGCGCGCCGACCGTGACTGTCTCGATCGGGGCATTGCCGCCCTCGGCCGCCACCGGGTCGAAGCTGGCGGCGCGGACGGTGATGATCTTCTTGCCGTCGGACGACTTCACCGTCGCCATGCCGTTGCCGGCATAGATCGGGCGGACGAAGGTGTCGGCATCGACCACGTCGGCGATGTCGCTGATCGGCTGCACGTCGAGCAGGGCGGCGACGCGCGGCATGATGTTCTTGCCGACCGCCGTGGTGGCGGCCAGCAGGTGGCTGTAGCTGGGTGCTAGTTCGATCAGCAGCGCGGCGGTCGGCTCCGCCAGCACATGATCGAGCGCGGGGGCATCGGCGACCAGCACCTTGGCCACGCCGGGCAGCTTCGCAGCGGCGGCGGCGGCTTCATCCAGGCCGCTGCCGGCCACCAGCACATGGACTTCGCCAAGCTTGCTGGCGGCGGCGACAGCGCTGCGGGACGGCTGCTTGATCCCGGTGGCGTCGAATTCGAGCAGGACGAGGGACGTCATCGTCAGATCACCTTCGCTTCGGTCTTGAGCTTGGCCACCAGTTCGGCAACCGTCTTCACCTTTACGCCGGCCTGGCGCTTCGGCGGTTCGGCGACCTTCAGCGTGGTCAGCCGCGGCGCCGGATCGACACCGTAATCGGCCGGCGTCTTGGTCTCGATCGGTTTCTTGCGCGCCTTCATGATGTTCGGCAGAGAGGCGTAGCGCGGCTCATTCAGGCGCAGATCGGTGGTGATGATGGCGGGCAGCTGCAGCGCTACGGTCTCAAGGCCGCCATCGACCTCACGCGTCACGGTGATGGTCTCGCCCTCGACCGCGAGCTTGCTGGCGAAGGTGCCCTGCGCCCAGCCCAGCAGGGCGGCGAGCATCTGGCCGGTGGCACTCATGTCGTCGTCGATTGCCTGCTTGCCCAGGATGATGAGCTTCGGCTGCTCCTGTTCCGCGATCGCCTTCAGCAGCTTGGCGACGGCCAGCGGCTGCAGCTCCGCGTCGGTCTGCACCAGGATGCCGCGATCGGCGCCCATGGCCAGCGCGGTGCGGATGGTCTCGGCGCATTGCGCGACACCCATCGAGATGGCGACGATCTCGGTCGCGACGCCTTTTTCCTTCAGGCGCACCGCTTCCTCGACGGCGATCTCATCGAACGGGTTCATGGACATCTTCACGCCGGCGGTCTCGATGCCGGAGCCGTCCGCCTTGACGCGGACCTTCACGTTGTAATCGACAACGCGCTTGACGGGGACGAGGATTTTCATGGGAAACCGTGCCGCTTCCTGGGACTGTGGAGCCGGAGACGTGCGCCCGTGGCATCGCACCCTGGGGAGCGGGTGCCGCGGAACACCGCCTGTTCGCACTTGCGATAACGAGGCCCGACCATATGCAGGGGCTTCCTGCCCCTGTCAAACGGGCCAGATACTCACCGGTAGCCCCGGGCGGCCGGAGCCGGTGCGAGCGAAGCAGTCGGAGCGGCAAGCAGGCTGAGCAGGAGGCGCGGCAGCCGAGTGCCCGTCCGGGTGGCCGCGGGCCGGGCAGCCCAAGGCTGCGGCGGCCGCGCGGCCAGCAGGCGAAGCACCGGCGGTAGAGTGCGCGCGCCGGCCTTCGTCAGGAGCGCAGCATGCTCATCATGATGGCCAGCAGCAGCAACGCCGCGCCCTGCAGGATGACCCGCCAGCGCATCAGCTGGTTGGAGCGGTGCGGGTCGCCGCCGCGCGCCATGCCCACCATGCCCGCGATCAGCACGCCGAGCGTGGCGAGCAGCAGCAATCCGATGAGGACCGTGAGGAAACCGTGCATGGGGAGGCAGCTTAAGCTGCCAGTCGGGTTTGTGCAGCCCCGCCCGTCCGTAGGCCCCGATGCTGCGGGTGACGCCCGAATGGACACCCGCGGGAGTGCGCCATCGTGTTGCCCCAACAGTCACCCAATACCACACGCCGCTCCCTCAGGTTGACCCGCCGCCCCCATTCATGGTCGTACCGCCGTCATGATATGCCGCGCCCTTCTGCTGTCGTTCTGCCTCCTGCTGATATCCCACCTGGCCTGGGCGCAACCTGGCGTGCCGGCACCCGGGATATCGGCCGATCAGGCGCGGACGGCACTGGACGTGCTGAACGACCCGAAAAAGCGGGCGGCATTCGCGGCCACGCTGGACGCAATCGTGAAGGCCCAGCCGGTGCTCGTCGCGCCGGCCGCCGCTGGAACGGCCACTCCGGGCGCGGCTGTCACTCTGCCGGCCGGCGTCCCTCCCGCATCTACCGCCATCGCCGCCCCGGCGCAGGCTGCCGCTCCCGGGGCAGCCGCTCCCGGCGTAGCCGCCCCCCCGGTGGCCGAGACATCCCCCCCCAAGACCACGGTGGAGGGCCTCACGATCCCGCTCGCCCCCGACAGTCTGGGCGCGCAACTGCTGGTCAGCGCATCCGATTTCGTAAGCCACGCCGGCGTCAGGGCGGTGGAGGGCCTGCACACGGTGCGCAGCGTCCCGCTGCTCTGGGGCTGGGCCGTCGTGATGACCACCAGCCCCTGGGCGCGCGACATGCTGGCGGATGTCGCCTGGCGGCTGGCCGTCGCGCTGGCCGTGGCCGCCTCCATCGAATACGGCCTGCGGCGCCTGATGCGGCGACCCATCGCCTCGCTGGAGGCGATCGCGCCCAATGGTCGCCACGGGCGCCACCCGCATGAGCGGGACGATCACGAACCCGCCCCGGCGGAAGCCGAAGCTGCGAATCTCGCGCCAGGGGAGGCCGACGAGGCGCCCTGCGAGGACGCCGACGAGGAGTCCGCCGCTCGGGAAGCGTCCGACGACGACACCGTCGCAGAAGAATCCGGCGACGACACCACCGCGGAAGAACCTGACAGGGCGCCACCCCCGTCCGATGCCTTCGAACGCGCCGAGGCCGGCGACGTCGAGGCGCCGGTTCCCCGGCCACGCCGGCGGCCCTCGCCCTGGACGCTGCTGCGCCGCGTGCCGCTGGTGCTGGCGCGGCTGGTGCTGGAACTGGTGCCCGTGCTGGGCCTGGCAGTGGCCGGCCATCTCGTCGCCGGCTCCAGCCTGGGCGGGCTGACAGTCAGCCGCCTGGTGATCCTGGCGGTGATCGACGCCTACGCCGCCTGCTCCGCCCTGCTGTGCGTCGCGCGGATGCTGCTCTCGCCCGGCACCGCGCGCCTGCGGCTGCTGCACATGCCGGACGCCACCGCGAACTACGCGATGCGCTGGATCCGCCGCCTCGTGCTCATCACCGTGTTCGGCTACGCCCTGGGCGAAGTCGGTCTTCTGCTCGGCCTGTCCGACATGGCGCATGAGGCGGTGCAGAAGGCCGTCGGCCTGCTGCTCCACGTCTGCCTGGCAATCATCGTGATCCAGAACCGTCGCCGCGTGCGCGGCTTGCTGCGCGCACCGGCCGGCGCCACCAGCATGATGGCCAAGCTGCGCAACCGCATCGCCGTCATCTGGCACTGGATCGCGCTGTTCTTCCTGGTCGCGATCTGGCTGGTCTACGCGGTGGAGGTGCCGCACGGCTTCAGCCAGGTGCTGCGCTTCTTCGGCCTCACCGCCCTGGTCCTGATCCTCGCACGCCTGTCGCTGCTGCTCGTGCTGGGCTTCATCGACCGGGCGCTGCGCGTCGGGCCGGCCACTGCGGAACGCTATCCCGGCATCGAGGCGCGGCTGCGGCTCTACCATCCCGCCTTGGTCGCGCTGGCCTCCACGCTCATCTACCTGGTCGTGGCCGTGGCCCTGCTGCAGGTCTACGGGCTGGGTGCCCTCACCTGGCTGCTGTCGTCGATGCTGGGCCAGCGCATCATCTCGGCGGTGGTGACGCTGGGCGTGACGCTCCTGCTCGCCTTCACCGTGTGGGAGGGCACCAACGTCGTCATCCAGAGCCATCTCGCGAAGCTGCAGCGAGAGGCGCAGATGGCCCGCTCCGCCCGGTTGCGCACCCTGTTGCCGTTGCTGCGAAGCACGCTGCTGATCGCCATCCTGGTGGTCGCCGGCCTGATGGTGCTGAGCGAGATCGGCGTGAACATCGCCCCGTTGCTCGCCGGTGCCGGCATCGTCGGCGTCGCCATCGGCTTCGGTTCCCAGAAGCTGGTGCAGGACCTGATCACCGGCATCTTCCTGCTGCTGGAAAACGCCATGCAGGTCGGCGACTGGGTCACCGTCTCCGGCCTGTCTGGCACGGTCGAGGCGCTGTCGGTGCGCACCATCCGGCTGCGCGCCGGCGACGGGTCGGTGCACATCATCCCGTTCAGTGCGGTGACCAGCGTGACCAACGTCAATCGCGGGCTGGGCAATGCCGCGGTCAACGTGAGCGTGGCCTACGATGAGGACACCGACCGGGTGTCCGACCTGCTGAAGGACATCGTCGCCGGCATGCGCAAGGAGAGCGCGTTCTCCGACAAGATGCTGAGCGACCTGCAGCTGTGGGGCGTCGACAAGGTGGACGGCGCCAGTGTGACGATCGCGGGACAAGTGGTCTGCACGGATTCCGGCCGTTGGGCCGTGCAGCGCGAGTTCAACCGGCGGATGAAGCAACGGTTCCAGGAGCTGGGCATCCAGATCTACAACCCGATGCGCTCCATTTCAGTGACTGAACTGCCGCCGGCTCCAGCCGACCGTGGCACAGAGGAGGAGGCCCCGCATGCCGAATCACGCGCCGCTGATTGAGCCGCTCGGGGCGGACGGCTTCACCTTCGTCCCCGGCCGCACGCTGCGGGGGCTGCTGGAGGCCGCAGGGCCGCTCGCCGATTGGGAGACGTTCGCGGCGAGCTGGAACGATCTGGGGCTGGACACCTACATGGCCGACGGCGGGCGCTACCGGAAGCGCCGCCATGCAGTGTTCCTGGTGGGCGAGGGCGGCGCGGAACGCCAGCCGGCCCAGCCGCACTACCAGAGCCGCGACTACAACACGCTGAACGGCGGGATCGAGCGGTGGTTCGAGCCGGTGCTGCCGGCGATCGGTGCCGGCGCCACGATGACCGCGGTGCTGGGCTTCTGCCAC
>JARLJS010000034.1 GCA_031291075.1 Nevskia sp.
ATCCGCACTTACATCGATAGGCACAACGCCGATCCCAAGCCCTTCGTCTGGCACAAGAGTGCCGATACGATCCTCGCTAAAGTCGCTCGTGCCGCGGCTACACTTACTTGAAGTTACTTTTGAGACAGGACACTAGCGCCCCGGCCGCGTGGCGGGCGGCGCGCCGGCCCGAGAAGATGCAGTCGGCGTAGGACAGTCCGCTGACGTAGATGTTGGAGCAGACGCCCACCGCGTTGCGCCCGGCCGCGTACAGGCCGGGGACGATGGCGCCGGCGGCGTCCAGCACGCGGCCGGAGCTCTCCTCCACCCGCAGCCCGCCCAGCGTCATCGTCGCCATCGGCAGCAGGCGGCTGTCGACCGAGGCGTCGATGGCGTAGAACGGCGGCTCGGCGATCTCCGCCAGCTCGTCGCGGCGCTTCTCGAAGGGGTCGTCCGCGTCGCCGCGGGCGGCGCGGTTGTACGCCTCCACCGTGCGCCGCAGGGTGGCGGGGTCGAAGCCGATGCGCTCCGCCAGCGCATCGAGCGTCGGCGCCTTGCGGCAGTTGAACAGCAGGTTGAGCAGCGCCACGTCGCGCTGGAACGGCACGATGCGCGGGTCGCGCGCCTGGCGGAAGGCGTCACGGCGCAGGCGCGCGTCCAGCACCAGCCAGGCCTTGCCGTTCTGCTTCTCCACGATGGCGTCGCCGAGCGAGGCGCCGTAGAGGGTTTCGTTGACGAAACGCTCGCCGCGGGCGTTCACCAGCATCGCCTGCGCCCAGGCCTTCGGCGGGTTGATGAAACGCCAGGCGCTGATGCGCCCCATCAGGTCCAGCGCGCCACCGGCGGAAGCGCCGAGCAAATGCCCGCTGCCGGTGTCGCCGAGGGTGCCATTGGGCAACCCGCCGGCGTAGGCCGGCGCGAGCTGCCGCACCATCACCGGGTTCATGATGAAGCCCCCGGCCGACAGCACCACGCCGCGGCGGGCGCGGAACCAGCGCGGACGACGGTGGCGGGCCTCGATGTCCTCGGCGCGCCGCAGGTACCAGCGGCCAATGGCGTAGGTCAGCCAGGCCAGGGGGAAGCTGGGTGGCAGCGCCGCGATCCACTTCGCCGCCTGCGCGATGTAACGGCCGAAGCGCTCAGCCTCAGCGCTGCCCGGGGCGATCTGCAGGGCTTTCACGCCGACCACGCGGCCATCGGCGTCCAGCGCGAGCTGGCGCGCCTCGGCGTACTGGTGGGAGCGCAGGCCCCTGGCCAGCGCCGCATCGCGCAGCGGCGCCCAGATGCCCACGCCCAGCCCCCAGGCCTTCTTGCCGTTGCGGGCGAAGGCGCGGTGGCCGCGCGCCGCCGGCCGTGCCTGGCGCGCGTAGGGCGCGGCAAGCGAACTGTCGGGGTGGTAGAGGAAGCAGTCGAGCGGCGGATAGGAGGTCTTCTCGCGCCAGATGGTGCTGTTGAGCTTGACGCCGTGGCCGAGCATCCAGTCCACCGTCTCCACGCTCTCGTCGCAGAAGCGGCGCAGGGTGGCGTCGGAGACCACACCGCCGACCTCGATCCGCAGGTACTTGAACATCTCCTCCGCCGAGTCCTGCTCGCCCGCTTCACGCTGGATGGCGGTGCCGCCGCCGGCGTAGTAGATGCCGCCGTTGGCGGCGCTGGAGCCGCCGCCGTCGTAACGGTCCAGCGCCAGCACCTGCAGCCCGCGCTCCACTCCTTCGAGCGCGGCGGCCACGCCGGCGCCGCCCAGGCCGACCACCACCAAGTCGGCGTGGTCGTCCCAGGCGTGGCGCTCGACGTCCGCCAGCCGCAGTGGCGGCTCGACCTGCAGCCCCCAGTCGGCGCCGGCGACGTTGCCCATGGTGCAGTGCTCCTTCGTGTTTCCGCGTGCCGGCACAATGTCATCGGCGCAACGGGGTGGCGTCGTCCGATGGGACGACACGGTGGTGCGCGGCCGGTGCTTGACAGCCCGCGAGCACCCGGATATATTTCATTTATGAATTATTCAGATTTGCATATTTAGAACCTCGTATGAACCTGCGGCCCGCCCTCCTCGCCATGTCCGCCCTGCTGCTGCAGGCCTGCGCCGGCATGGGCGGCATCGCCCCGCAATCGCGGCAGCTCGACCCGCGCGGCCTCGACCCCGGCGCCGCGCTGTCCGCCCCTCAAGCGGACGCCGGCTGGCCGCAGCCCGGTTGGTGGAAGGCCTACGGCGACCCGCAGCTCGACGCGCTGGTGGACACGGCGCTGGCGGGCAATCCGGACCTGCGCATCGCGCAAGCGCGGGTGCGGCAGGCCGCGGGCCAGTCCGCCGCGGCCGGCGCCGCCACCCTGCCGGAGGTGGACGGCAGCGCCGGCTTCATCCGCACCCTGCAGACGCGCGAAGAGTTCAGCCCTTCGCTGATCGGGGCCTACGCCTACTGGGACAACTCCGCCCTGCTCAAGGCCTCCTTCGACCTCGACCTGTGGGGAAAGAACCGCGCCACGGCCGAGGGTGCGCTCGACGCGCAGCAAGCCGCCGAGGTGAACGTCCGCGCGGCGGGGCTCACGCTGGCCGCGGCGGCGGTGCAGGGCTATGTGCAGCTCGACGCGCAATACGCCCTGCGCGACGTGGCGCAGGCCAACCTGGAACGGCAGCAACAGGTCCTGGACATCGCGCGGCGACGCTATGCCGCCGGCCTTGGCACCGAGCTGGAAGTGACCGAGGCCGCGACCGTGCTGCCGGAAACGCAGGCGCAGCTCGAGCAGATCGACGAGGCGATCGCGCTGCAGCGTCACCAGCTCGCCGCGCTGGCGGGCGAGGGGCCCGGCGACGGCGACAGGCTGGCGCGCCCGGCGCTGCACGACGGCGCTGCCGTCGACCTGCCCGCCGCGATCCCCGCCGGGCTGGTCGGCCGCCGCCCCGACATCGTGGCGCAGCGCTGGGCGGTGGAGGCGGCGGGCAAAGACATCGCCGTCGCCAGGGCGCGCTTCTATCCCGACGTCAACCTGGTCGCCTTCGCCGGTCTCGAGGGCCTCAGCTTCGACCGTTTCTTCCAGAACAGCGCCACCACCTACGGCGCCGGCCCGGCGCTGACGCTGCCGGTGTTCGAGGGCGGCCGCCTGCGCGGTAACCTGCAGGCACAGACCGCGGCTTACGACATTGCGGTGGAAACCTACAACCGCACGGTGATCGCCGCCTTGCAGCAGGTGTCCGACCAGATCGCAAGCCTGCGCTCGCTGCAGACACAGCTACAGCGCACCGACGAGGCGCTGGCCCTGGCGCAGCAGGCCTACCACCAGGCCGAGCTGGGCTTCCGCGCCGGCCTCAGCGACTACCTGAGCGTGCTCAACACCCAGGGCGAACTGCTGGCGCAGCAGCGCAGCCGCGCCCAGATCGAGGCACGCCGGCTGGCCGCCCATACCGCGCTGATGCAGGCCCTGGGCGGCGGCTTCGACGACACCGCAGCGGATGCCACGGCGGGAGGGCAGCCGTGATGCGGAATGCCGAGGGTGACGGCGGCTCCGGCAGCTTCGCCGAGGTGGAGCGCTACATCGAAGTGACGCGGCAGCGGCTGCCGGGTTATCCGCACGAGCGGGTCAAGCTGGCGCGTCTCGTCACCCACGTGCAGAAGCGCCAGAGCGACCTGAGCAACGCGGTGCTGAAGCGCCACGGCCTCAACTACGTGAAGTACACCGCGCTGATGATGATGTACGGCACGCCGGGCCGGACGCTGACACCCTCCACGCTGAGCGAAGGCACCGGCGAGAAGCCCGCCAACATCACCCGCATCTGCGACGAGCTGCTGCAGCAGGGCCTGATCGAACGCCACCCCAGCGCGGAGGATCGCCGCCGGGTGGACCTGCACCTCACGCGCGAGGGCGAGCGCCTGATCGAGAAGCTGCAGCCGGAGCTGTGGCAGGTATGGGACGAGATCTACGGCTGCTTCAACGCGGCCGAGTTACGCCAGCTGACCCGGCTGCTGCGCAAGCCGCTGGCGCGGCTCGACGCGTCCGGCTGAGCCCCATGGCCACCCTGCCCGCCGAACCCGCCGCACCGTCCTGGAAGGAGCTGCTGCGCGACTGGGCCGCCGGCGAGGGCCGCGCCTGGACGTTTGTGTTCAAGACCCTGCTGTCGGCGCTGCTGGCGCTGTGGCTCGCGTTCCGGCTCGGCTTCGACGCACCGCGCAGCGCCATGACCACTGTGTTCATCGTGGCACAGCCGCAGACCGGGCTGGTGCTGGCAAAGAGCTTCTACCGCATCATCGGCACTTTCGTCGGCTGCCTCGCCACGCTGCTGCTGGTGGGACTGTTCGCCCAGCAACGCGAGCTGTTCCTGGCGGCGATGGCGCTATGGGTGGGCTTTTGCTGCGTCGGCGCGGCGCTGTACCGCAACTTCCGCGCCTACGGCTTCATCCTGGCCGGCTACACCACCTGCCTGATCGGCTTTCCTTCCGCCATGCGCCCGGACGCGGTGTTCGAAACGGCGGTGGCGCGGGTGTCGGAAGTGATGCTGGGGATCATCTGCGCTGGCGTCGTCGCCGACCTGCTGCTGCCGCAGCGGATGAGCCGGAACCTGGTGGCGACGGTGCGCGCCAGCTATCGCGATTTCGTCGTCTTCGTCGACCGCGCCATGTGCGGCCGCCTCGACCACGCCAGCATCGAGCAGGCGCACGACCGCTTCCTGGCCGAGGTCATGGCCTTCGAAGCGCAGCGCGACGCCGCCTATTTCGAAAGCCCGGATGCGCGCGTGCGCGCCGACCGGCTGCGCCTGCTCAACGCCGAGTTCATGGCCGTCACCACCACCGTCCACACCCAGCACCAGCTGATGCAGCGCCTGCGCCGCAATGAGCACCGGCAGGCACTGGCCGCGTTGGCGCCGATGTACAAGGCGCTGGCGCAGGAGCTTCTCCCCGATGGCCGGGCGCCGGCCACGGCGGCGGAGGCGGCGCCGGTGGCGCTGCGGCTGGCGGCGTTCCGCGATGGGCTGACGGACCGGGTCGCCGCGGCGCGCATCGCCCTGGAAACCGGCGACGAGGAAGAGCTGCTGGCTTTCGACAGCGCCGCGGCAATGTTCTGCCGCCTGACCGAGGAGCTGCACGACTACACCGCCAGCTACGCCGCGCTGGCGCATCCGGCGCGGCAGGCGCGCAAGCCGGCACCGCGCTACGTGCCACACACCGACCCCATCACGGCGGTGCTGAGCGGCGTGCGCGCCACCGCCGCCCTGCTCGTCGTCAGCGCGTTCTGGATCGCGTCCGCCTGGCCCAACGGGACCGACGCGGCGACCCTCGCCTGCGTCGGCTGCTGCCTGTTCGCGGCCGCGCCGCAGCCGGTGCTGGCGGTGCGCATGCTGACCCGGGGTTTCCTGTGGGGCCTGCTGGCGGCGTTCTGCTGCGCCTTCTTCGTGCTGCCGCACCTGGACGGCTTCCTGCTGCTGGCGCTTGGCATGGCGCCGTTCATCATGGTGGGCACCAAGTTGCTCACCAACCCGGCCACCGCCGGCATCGGCGCCGGCTACAACATCATGTTCTCCACCACGGTCGGCGTGGAGAACGTGACGCGCTTCGATCCGGTGGCGCTGCTCAGCAGCGGCATCGCCTCGCTGCTGGGCGTTACGGTCGCCGGCCTGGCGTTCGCCCTGTTGGTACCGGCCGACGCGCCCCGCCTGCGGCTGCACTTGGTGCGCAGCCTGCGGCGCAAGGTACTGCTCGCCAGCTTCGGCCGCCTGCAGGGTCTGCGCCACCGCTTCGAGAACGGCACCCGCGACCTGCTCAGCCAGCTGCTGGCCGGCGCCGCCCGCGGCAGCGGCGAGGACCGCCGCCTGCTGCGCCGCGGGCTGGCGGTGCTGGAGGTGGGACACACGGTGATCGGCCTGCGCCAGGACGCCGAGTCGGGCGCGCTGACGGTGAACAACCGCGCCGCGTTGCACGCCGGGCTGCGGGCACAGGCGCGCTTCTTCTCCAAGCCCACGCCGCAACGGCGCGCGCAGGCGCTGGATGGCATCCTGCGGGTGCGCGGCCGGATCGAGACCGCTCTCGAGCAGCACGGGCTGGACGCCCCGGAACGGGCCGCGCTGCGGCGCATTCACATCGGCCTGCACCAGCTGCGCAGCCTGCTGCTGGACGAGGAAACCTACGAAGCCCTGTCGGCGGTGGAACGGGCCGCCGCCCCGCCGGAGCCTGCCCATGCCGCGTGAAATCGCCCTGTTCGGCTTTTACATGCCGACCCTGCTGCCGGTGTTCGTGCTCAGCTTCGTCCTGCAGTGGGCGGTCGACGGGCTGCTGGCGCGGCTCGGCTTCTACGCCAACGTCTGGCATGCGTCGTTGTTCCGCTTCAGCCTGTTCGTCTGCCAGTTCGGGGCGATCGGGCTCGCGCTGTACCAGTGAGGATCCCCCAATGAATCTCAGGCAACTGTTCCGCTTCGCCGCCACCTGCGCGATCTTCGCCGCGGCGGTGGCGACCGCCGCCGCGCTCTGGCGGCACTATATGTATTCGCCCTGGACGCGCGACGGCCGCGTCAAGGCCGACGTGGTGAGCATCGCGCCGGACGTGTCCGGCCCGGTGGTGGAAGTGCCGGTGATCGAGAACCAGGGCGTCAAGCGCGGCGACGTGCTGTTCCGCATCGACCCGGAGCGCTACCGCTACGCCCTGCAGCAGGCCGAAGCCGCCGTCGCCGCGCGCAAGTCGGACTACGAGCAGAAGCGGCGCGACGCCGCGCGACGCGCGGAGCTGTCGGGCGTGGTGGTGTCGAACGAAAGCCGGGAGAACTCCGCCTCCAGCGCGAGCACCGCGCTGGCCGTGTACCAGGAAGCCGTGGCGGCGCGCGACACCGCCGCGCTCAACCTGCAGCGCACCGAGGGGCGCGCGCCGGTGGATGGCTACGTCACCAACCTCGATATCCACCCCGGCGATTACGCCAGCACCGGCCGCGCGCTGCTGGCGGTGATCGACCGCCATTCCTTCCGCGTCAACGGCTACTTCGAGGAGACCAAGGTGCCATACGTGCACGAGGGCGACCCGGTGACGATCCGCCTCATGAGCGGAGGGCCGGAACTGCAGGGACACGTCGACAGCCTCGCGCGCGGCATCACCGACCGCGACAACCCGGCCGGTCCGCGCCTGCTCGCCGACGTCAACCCCACCTTCAACTGGGTGCGCCTGGCGCAGCGCGTGCCGGTGCGCATCAGCATCGACCGCCTGCCCGACGGCCTGGTGCTCGCCTCCGGCATGACCTGCACGGTGATCGTGCAGCCGCGCAAGTCCTGAAAGCGGGTCGCGTGCGTCAGTGCAGGCGCCGGATGCGGTCGGGCCGCGGCGGCTGCAGCGGCGAGTGGCCGGCAAGGTAGGCGCTGAGCGCCTCGATGTCGCTGCCGCCGTTGTGGGGGTTGCGTCCCTGCCTCAACAGGTTGAAGCCGTCACCGCCGTTGGCGAGGAAATCGCTGACCTCGATGCGATAGGTGCTCGTCTTGTCCACCGGCACACCGCCGATACGCAGGCTGCCGTCGACCACCTTGCCGGTCACCGGGTCGGCCGGCAGCCGCTCGTCCCAGGTATAGGTGAAGCCGCGCGACACCTCCAGGATTTTCGGCCCGCCTGGCACCGACCATTGCTGGCCGAGCAGGGCGTAGAGCTGCGCACCGCTCAGATCCATGTCGACCAGGATGTCGCCGAACGGTTGCACGTTGAAGGCTTCGCCGTAGCTGACCTGGCCATCCGCCAGCCCCGCCGCGGGCGGATGGTAGTAGAAACTGTTGCGGATACCGCCACTGTTCATGAAGGCCACCACCGGGGGGTCGGGGTCGGATTGCGCGGCGGCCAGTTGCGCATCCGCGATCAGGTCGCCCAGCGGCGACTCACCGCTACCGTTCTCGGCGAGATTCTCTCCCGTGGTGGTGATGTCGGCCTCGATGCGACCCAGCACACGGTTGACCAGCGGCGCGGCCGCGGCGTCGTAGCGTTCGACCAGCGCGGCCAGGTCGCCCGACCTGGGCAGCGCGGGATAAGCCGCGGCGGCGGGATTGGCGGCGGTGTCGTTGACCACCGGTTGGTTGTCGGCGGAAATCGCGGTGATGGCGCCGCTGGCGGTATCCAGGCCCAGGTCCAGGGCGGTGACGAACTGACCGTATTTTCCCGCGCTGGTGTAGTAGACCCTGGAGCGGCGCGTGCCCTCGCCCTGCGGGCAGACATAGGGCCAGTGGGTGTGGCCGCTGATCACCAGCGGGATCGAGGGGTCGAGCCGGTCGAGCACGTCGGTCAGCGCGCCATCGGCCCCGGCGCAGCTCTTGTCGTCGAAACCTACGGAGGTATGCACACCCTGGTGTATCAACACCACCACGGCGTTGACACCCTGCCGATGGATCTCGGGCAGCAGCGCGTTGGCGGCATCCGCCTCGTCGCCGAAACTCAAGCCTGCCACCCCGGCGGCGTTGACGAGACGCGGCGTGCCGCGCAACACCAGGCCGATGAAGGCGATGCCCACGCGACGGCCGCCGCCCACGTCGAAATACTTGACGGCATAAGGCGGGAACAGCGTTCTGCCGGTGGCGGTATCGGTGACGTTGGCGGCGAGATAACGGAAGCCGGCACCGGGAAAGCGTCCGTCGACGCAGGTGTCGGCGCCGACGGCGCCGCCCGGGAAACAACCTCCCTCCTGTTTGCGCAGCAACTCGGTCCGCCCCTGGTCGAACTCGTGATTGCCCACCGAGGTGAATTCCAGGCCCATCCCGCTCAGAGCGAGAATCGCCGGCTCGTCGTGGAACATCGCCGAGTCGAGCGGGCTGGCGCCGACCATGTCCCCCGCGCCCACGACGACGTTGAGAGGTTGCTGTTCCTTGAGCCGGCGGATCAGCGTTGCCAGGTAGGCCGCGCCGCCCAATGGGACCTTGACCATCCGCTCCGGGGCGGACGGGTCCGGGACCGGCACCAGACCTGGCGGGTCGAGGTAACCATGGAAATCGTTGATCGCCAGGACCCGCACGGTCGCGGTCGCTGGCTCAGGCGCTTCCGCGAGGTGGCTGCAGGCGCCCAGCAGCACCGCCGCCGCCACCGCGGCGAGCCGTAACGCGCCAGGTCGGCCCGCGGTGCGGACGGCACGCGACGCCTTGGCCGGCATACCAGGCCCTTGGAGGTTCGCTAGTGAGACGCCCCGGTCGAGGTCGTTGCAGTTGTCGTGCTGCCGGTGTTGTTGGACGAGGTCCCCACCACCACGCCGATCAATGCCCCGACGCCGGCGGTAACCCCGGCGCCCACCAGCAGGCTGCCACCCGCCACCGCCGATGCCGCAGGTACTCCGCCGGCCGCTACACCGGCACCGGCCGCGCCGGAAGTAACCGTCGACGCCGCGGCCGACTGGGCCGCCAGGAAGGCCGGCAGCCCGCCGAGGAGGTACTGGCTGCCGTCGGCCAGGGTGATGGCGTATTGGCCGGCGTCGAGCGTGACCGAACTGCCGGTGATGGAGGTCACCGTGATCTCGCCGCTGTTGACGCCGCTGACGACGGCGCCCGCCGGGGATTCGCCGGGGGGCAGCGCCTTCAACACCGAGGGGTCGGTCTGGCAGGCCTCGTCGCAGACCACGATCTCGTAGTCGGTGCCGCGGATGCCCATCGTCGCCACCGGCGTGCTCATCCGGTAATTGGCGTAGTCGGCGTGCGCGATGAGCCCGCTCACCGCGCGCAGGCCGCCCTTGAGCAGACGGAAGAAAGCCGACTGGCCGCCGCCGGCCACGGCCGCCGGGTTGGCGAGCGGCCGGGTTTGCGGCGCAGCCGGGGTCGGAGCCGCAGCCGGCGCCGGCGCGGCCACGCCATAACGGTAGCGCTCCACCTGGAAGCGGCTGTTCGGTCGCAGCAGCACCGTGCCGTCGTCGGTGAACTTGATCAGCGTATAACTGCCGGCGCCGGTTTCCACCGTATCGCCGTCGTACACCGTGTCGCCCTTGGCCAGCGCATGGGAGGTGCTGCCCGACGCCGCGGCCGACGCCTGACCGTTGAGCAAGGTGATGGTGCCCGCCGGCACCGGCTGTGCCATTGCAGCGACCGGAACCGCCGCCGCGAACAGAAACGAGGCAACGCGAATTGCACGCATGAAATCCCCTTGATAATCCCCAGCACCCCGGATGAACGCGATCGGACTCCCGCCACGTCGTCGCCGGACGCCCCCGTTCCGGTGTCCGGCGCGACGCAACGAAGCCACAAATGAAGACGGGTAGTGACCGCAAAAAGTGTTCCGCTAGTATGTACCAGTTGCATCATGACAACCACGACCGCGCACTACGCAAAACGCGCATTCCGTGCCTTCGTTCACAACTGTTTCCAGCCGGCTCGGGCACCGTCACAATGCATGTCCGCCTCGCCCGCCTGAAATCGCCACGCCCTGCCCATGAAGATCGCCACCTGGAACGTCAACTCCCTGCGCGTGCGCCTGCCGCAGCTGCTCGACTGGCTGCAGGGCAATCCCGCCGACGTCATCGGCCTGCAGGAGACCAAGCTGGTCGACGCCGACTTTCCGGCCGCCGAGATCGAAGCCGCCGGCTGGCACTGGGCACACAGCGGGCAAAAGACCTACAACGGCGTGGCCCTGCTCGCACGCGAGCCGCTGAGCGACGTGCACCGCGACCTGCCCGGCTTTGCCGACGAGCAGAAGCGCGTCATCACCGCCACCGTGAAAGGCGTGCGCGTGGTCAACGTCTACGTCCCCAACGGGCAGGCGGTCGACTCAGACAAGTACGCCTACAAGCTGCGCTGGCTGGAGGCGCTGCGCGGCTACTTGCACTCCGAGTTGGCGGCGCACCCGCGCCTCGCGGTCACCGGCGATTACAACATCGCCCCGGCCGACGAGGACGTGCATGACCCCGCGGCCTGGGCCGGCCAGGTGTTGTGCAGCCCGTTGGAACGGGCCGCGTTCGGCGCGCTGCTCGGTCTGGGACTGCGCGACAGTTTCCGCCTGTTTCCGCAGCCGCCGGCCAGCTTCACCTGGTGGGATTACCGCCAGGGTGCCTTCCGCCGCAACCTGGGCCTGCGTATCGACCACGTGCTGGCCTCCCTCCCGATGGCGGAGAGCTGCCGGTCCTGCACCATCAATGTTGCGCTGCGACAAAACGACCGCCCGTCGGACCACACCCCGGTAACCGCCGAGTTCGTCCCCTAATGTGATTTACTTCACACAATTTCGCTTGCATGGGCAGCGAGGCCCCCTAATATGTGGGGTATGCGTCACACTTCAGGGCCAAGTCCGGGGGGCCCGCCCCCACAGCGCCGTAATCATTACGACGTGACGGACCGTGTCCGCATTTCACACCCGGCGGATGTGCGCCAGGCCGTGGGCAAGGTGCTCGAAGCACGCTACCCCGGCATTGAGCTGCACGCCGTGGATCACGCCTTCAATGTTTTCGGCCGGCTCTATGCCGGCTGGCTCCCCGGGTATTTTGGCTGCGACACCTGGTACCACGACGCCCAGCACAGCCTGGACTGCGCGCTGGCGATGGCACGTCTGCTGGACGGCTATGACCGCAGCGTCGCCGAGCCGCAACGGCTGGGTGCCCGCCGCGCGGTGCTGGGCGTGATCATTGCCCTGTTCCACGATGCGGGCTACATCCGCCATGCCGGCGACACCGCCGGCAACGGCGCCGAGTTCACCCTGACCCACGTCAAGCGCAGCGGCGACTTCCTCAAGCAGTACCTGCCGCAGGTGGGTTTCGCCGCCGAAGCCGACCTGGCCAGCCGCGTGGTGCATTTCACCGGCTACGAGATCGCGCTGGACCGCATCGATGTATCCGAGCCGCTCGACCGCATGCTGGGCTTCCTGCTGGGTACGGCCGACGTGCTGGCGCAGACCGCCGACCGCTGCTACATCGAGAAGTGCCGCGACTACCTGTACCGCGAGTTCGAATACTGCGGCCTCGCCGGCAAGCGCCGGCAGGGAGCCCCGCAACCGATCTACAGCTCGGCCGAGGATCTGCTGACGCGAACCCCCGACTACAACCACAAGCTGTGGGAAGAGCGGCTCGACGGCTACTTCGGCGGCGCCCACCATTACCTCGAAGCGCACTTCGGCGGCGGCAACCCGTACCGCGATTGCGTCGCCGAGAACATGAAGCGCATCGAGGCCATGATCGCGCGCGGCTCCTTCGCCGGCCTCAGCCGCCGTCCGCAGGTGATCGGCGCGCACGAACTCCGCAGCATCCTGAGCCGCGTGGCCCGGCCCAGGCGCCCGGCGCAGACGCAGCGGCAACGGCAGCCCGCAGCCCCGTCCAGGGCCAGGGCTGCGTAGCGCCCTTAGGGAACCCAGGGCTTCTTCGACACCACCCGCCCGGTCCCCACCTCGCGCGGGTCCGCGGCGGCTTCCAGCGTGTTGCCGGCGCGACGCCACAGCACCACCTGCATGTTGCCGTAGCTGCCGGACAGCGCGTCCAGTGAATATCCCATCTGTTTCAGGGCCGACTGCTCCGCCGCGTCGAAGGCACCCGCCTCGAACTGCACGCGGTCGGGCAGGAACTGCATGTGGAAGCGCGGCCCGCCGACGATGTGGGAGGCATCGGCCCCGCGCACGAAATCGAGCATGCCTAGCAACACCATGGTGACGATGCGGCTGCCGCCCGGAGTGCCGATCACCAGCACGCCGTTGGGCCCCTCGACGAAGCTCGGCGACATCGACGACAAGGGCCGCTTGCCCGGCGCAATGGCGTTGGCCGAGGAACCGATCAGGCCGTAGGCGTTGGAGTCGGCAACGCTGGCGGCGAAGTCGTCCATCTCATCGTTGACGAACACGCCCGTGCCCGGCGCCATGTAGGCGGAGCCGAACGGCAGGTTCACGGTGACGGTGGCAGACACGCGGTTACCCTCGCCGTCGATGATCGAGTAGTGCGTGGTGTCGGCCCCTTCGCGGGCGGCACGCCCGGTCTGTCCCGGCGGCGGCAGCGCCGAACTGGGCGTGGCCTTGCCCGGTTCGATGGTGGCGGCCAGCGCGCGCGCATACGCGGGCGAGAGCAGGCGCTTGAGCGGCATGTCGATGTAGTCCGGGTCGCCGAGATAGGCGGCGCGGTCGCGGTAGGCGCGGCGCATGGCCTCGATCACCAGCTGGTCGGAACGCGTGCGGTCGAAGCGAGCGCTCCAGTGCACCGCCGCCAGCTGGTCGAGGATTTCCGCCAGCCCGATCCCTCCCGCCGACGGCGGCGGCGCGGTGACAATGCGGTAGTCCTGGAAGCGGAACACGATCGGCCGGCGTTCCGCCACGCGATAGTCGAGCAGGTCCTGCCGGCTCCAGATGCCACCGCCGGCTTTGACGCCGTCGACCAGCCGCTGCGCCACCACCCCGGTGTAGAAGCCATCCCGCCCTTGTTCGGCGAGCCGCTGCAGGGTTTGCGCCAGGTCCGGCTGGCGCAGCAGTGCGCCTTCGGCCAGGGGCTTGCCGTCCGGCACCAGCAGGTCCCGCGCCGCCGGCGACAGCCGCGAGGCCAGGAGCGCGGCCAGCCCGGCAAAGCGCTTGTCCAGCGGAAAGCCGTCGCGAGCGAGGCGGATCGCCGGCTGCAGGTCGCGCGCCAGGCCGAGCCTGCCGTAGCGCGCCGCGATCAGGTCCAGCGCCGCGGGCGTTCCCGGAATGGCGCCGGCGATCGGACCGTTGCGCGAAAGATCGGCGATGGCGTGCCCCTGCGCGTCCTGGTACATCTCGCGCGAGGCTGCGCGCGGCGCGGTCTCGCGACCGTCCACCATGGTTTCGAAGCCGTCACGCTGCCGGTGCAGCAGCCAGAAGCCGCCGCCGCCGATGCCGGAGCTGTACGGCTCCACCACGGACAGCGCCGCGCTGACCGCCACCGCCGCGTCGAAGGCGTTGCCGCCGCTCTGCAGAATCTCGATCCCCGCGTCGGTGGCGAGCGGGTGGGCGCTGGCCACGGCGTAACCCGGAGGCCTGGCTGCTGCTGCGCCGAAGGAGAAAAATATCCCTGTGCAAAGGACGGCCAGCCATGCGGCAGCCAGACTGCGCCCTGGCTTCGAGACGTCCCCTCTCCGGCTTGCGGGAGAGGGGTTGGGGGAAAGGGGCTTTTCGGTCGACCTGCGCCGAAAGTTCCTCTCCCGGCCCTGCGGGCCACCCTCTCCCGCAAGCGTGAGGGGGGAGACACCACTGGCGCGCATGAGGCGACGGCGCCGCTCTGGCAGGGGCATGAATTTCATCCGATGAGCCTGATCAGCCGGCGGTACTTTTCCAGCAACTGTTCCTGCGTCTCGACGTGGTCAGGATCGAGCGGGATGCAGTCCACCGGACACACCGCGCGACACTGCGGCAGCTCGAAGTGCCCGACGCATTCGGTGCACAGATCCGGATCGATCTCGTAGATCTCGATGCCCTGCGAGATCGCGTGGTTGGGGCATACCGGCTCGCAGACGTCGCAGTTGATGCACTCGTGGGTGATCTTGAGAGCCATGACCCGGCGCGAAGCGCGCTATTTCTTGCCCCGGCCAAAACGTTCCAGCAGCACCGGCACCACCGCCTTGGGCACCAGCTTCTTCACCGGCGCGCCCAGCCCGGTCAGCTCCCGCACCAGGCTGGACGACAGGTGCGCATATTGCGGCGAGGGCGCCAGCAGCACGGTATCGAGTTCCGGGTAGAGGTCGCGGTTCATCACCGCCATCTGCTTTTCGTAATCGACGTCCCCCACGGTGCGCACACCGCGCACCAGCACGGTCACGCCGTGTTCGCGGGCGAAGTCCACCACCAGGCCGGTGAAGCCCTTGACCTCCACGTTGTCGAGATCCGCGGCGGCGGCCTGCACCAGTGCTATTCGTTCGTCGAGCGTGAAGCGGGGATTCTTGGAGGGATTGAGCCCCACCGCGACGATCAGCCTGGGAAACATCCGCGCGGCGCGATGGATGATGTCGTTGTGGCCGAGGGTGATCGGATCGAAGGTTCCCGAATAGGCGGCAATGACGCTCAAGTGCGTACTCCCAGTACGGGGTAGGTGGCGAGGCCGTAGCTTACCTGACCGGCGGCCTTCTCTTTCAACAGGGCATAGCCGGCCGGTAGCGGCGGCGGCTGGCCTTTGGACCACTCCAGGTAGATGCGGTGCACCGGCGCCAGCACCGGCGGCAGGGCGGCCAGGACCGGCGCCAGCAAACCGCTGCCATAGGGCGGATCGAGGAAGACGACGTCGTAGCGGCGGCTGGCGGCGCGCAGCCAGCCGAGACCGTCGGCCTGCACGATCTCGGCACGGGATCCCGCTCCGAGCGCGCCGGCGGCGGCGCGGATCGCCGCCACCTGCGCCGCGCCCTGCTCCACGAAGCTGACGTGGGCGGCCCCGCGCGACAAGGCCTCGAAGCCGAGGGCGCCGCTGCCGGCGAACAGGTCGAGGCAGCTCGCGCCATCGATCAACGGGGCCAGCCAGTCGAACAGGGTCTGGCGCACGCGGTCGGGCGTGGGGCGCACACCCACGTCGGCGTCGAATGCGATCAGGCGGCTGCGCCACTCGCCGCCGATGATGCGCAGGGTGCCCAGCCGCCGTCGTCCGCTCACCGCGGGTCGCCGCCCGTCAGGGCGTCCGCCCGGACGCGGCGGCGGCGTCCGGCGGCGCGGCGCCCGGCACCAGCAGCGGGTGCAGACGCGTCAGGTACGACGGCAACAGCGCGGCCGCGCAGAGCAGCAAGAGCGCGCCCGCCGCCCCGACGATGCCGAGACGGCGGCTGCGCCGTGCCTGCGCCTGCTTGGCCGCGCCGCTGAGAATCTTCATGTCGTGGAACAGCCGCATGTGCGGCAACGGATAGCTCGCCGCTGCCGCGATGATCCGGCTCTGGCGCAACCAGTAGAGCGCCAGCCCGGCGAGCAGCAGCGCGCAGCCATAGAGGACCCCGTCCAGCACCGCCGCCACCAGCCGCGCCGAAGTCCCCATCTGCTCCGGTGTCTCCACCGGCAGGCGATCGAGGTAGGACTGGAACCAGTGCCAGCCACCGAACAGCAGGCCGGCGCACACCAGCACCAGCAGCAGCGAGTTCCTGCGCACCGCCGGATCCGCCTTGTGGATCGCGGCGGCACCCGCTTCAGACATGCGTGCCGCCGACCGTCATGGCGTCGATCTTCAAGGTGGGCTGGCCCACCCCCACCGGCACACTCTGGCCGTCCTTGCCGCACACGCCGATGCCGGTGTCGAGCTTGAGGTCGGTGCCCAGCATCGACACGCGCGACAGCGTTTCCGGGCCGTTGCCGGTCAGCGTGGCGCCCTTCACCGGGCGGGTCACCTTGCCGTCCTCGATCAGGTAAGCCTCGCTGGCGGAGAACACGTAGTTGCCGTTGGTGATGTCGACCTGGCCGCCGGCGAAGTTCACCGCGTACAGGCCCTTCTTCACCGAGCGGATGATCTCCTCGGGATCGTGTGGTCCGGCCAGAAGATAGGTGTTGGTCATGCGCGGCATGGGCAGGTGGGCGAAGGACTCGCGCCGGCCGTTGCCGGTCGGCTGCATGCCCATCAGCCGCGCGTTGAGCTTGTCCTGGATGTAACCCCTGAGCACACCCTTCTCGATCAGCATGGTGCACTGGCTGGGCGTGCCCTCGTCGTCCAGGCTCAGCGAGCCGCGGCGGCTGGGCAGGGTGCCGTCGTCGACCACGCTGCACAGCGGGCTCGCCACCTGCTGGCCGATGCGGCCGGAATAAGCGGAAGTGCCCTTGCGGTTGAAGTCGCCTTCCAGGCCGTGGCCGACGGCCTCGTGCAGCATCACGCCGGGCCAGCCCGGCCCGAGCACCACCGGCATCGAGCCGGCCGGCGCCGGCACCGCGCCCAGCAGGGTCACCGCCTGCCGCACGGCTTCGTGCGCGTACTTCTCCACCGCGTCGCCGCTGAAGAAATCGGCGTAGATGCCGCGGCCGCCGCCGCCGGTGCTGGCCTGCTCACGGCGACCCTTGTCCTCGACGATCACCGACACGTTGAAGCGCACCAGCGGGCGTACGTCCGCCGCCAGCGTGCCGTCGGTCGCCGCCACCAGCACCACCTCGTGGCTGCCGGCCAGCGTCACCATCACCTGGGTGATGCGCGGATCGGCAGCGCGGGCGGCGGCATCGGCGCGCCGCAGCAGCTCCAGCTTCTTCTCCACCGGCCAGCTGTCCAGCGGGTTCGCCGCAGCGTACAGCGCCGGCGCGGAGGTATGACGAGCCGCCGCCAGGGTGCCGCTCTGGCCCTGCCGCACGATCGCGGTGGCGGCGCCGGCGGCATCGTTCAACGCCGGCAGCGCGATCTCGTCGGAGTAGGCGAAGCCCTGCTTTTCACCCGCCAGCGCGCGCACCCCCACGCCCTGCTGGGTGTGGTGGGCGCCCTGCTTGACGATACCGTCCTCCAGGAACCAGCTCTCGGTGACCGCGTGCTGGAAATAGAGGTCGGCGGCGTCGACACCGGGACGCATCAGGCTGCCCAGCACGCGCTCGATGCGCGACTGGTCGAGTTCCGCGGGCGCCAGCAGGGTGTTGCGGGCGAGGTCGAGCGACTGGTTCATGGGAGGGATATGTGGTGGCGCGAGGCGCTTGCAAGGGGCCCCGTCAACAGGCCGTCAGGCAATTTGCCCCATTTCCGCGCAAACTGGAAGCCGGCCCCGGCAGCGGACCCTGCGGCGCGTCACATGCGGCGGTGCTGCAGGGCCGGAAAGCTGCCGCGCACCTGCTCCAGCCGCTCGCGGGCCAGCGGCGCGGCAACTACGCCGTCACCGGCTTCCTGCTGGGCCAGGATCTCGCCCCAGGGATCGACGATGAGGCTGTGGCCGTGGGTGGCACGCCCGGCGGCGTGGCTGCCGTATTGCGCCGGCGCGATCACGAAACACTGGTTTTCGATGGCGCGCGCGCGCAACAGCACCTCCCAGTGCGCGTGGCCGGTGCGGGCGGTGAACGCCGCCGGGACGCACAGCACCTCGGCGCCCTGCGCCGACAGCGCGCGGTACAGCTCGGGGAAGCGCAGGTCATAGCACACGCTGAGGCCGAGCCGGCCGACCGGCGTGTCCACCACCACCGCCTTCGGTTCGCCCCCGGCGATGGTGGCCGACTCGCGGTAGCGCTCCGGCGCGGCGCCGGCCTCCCCGCCCCCCGGCGGCACCTCGACGTCGAACAGGTGGATCTTGTCGTAGCGCGCCACGCGCTGGCCGCGATCGTCGTACACCAGGCAGGCCGCGTAGACCTTGCCGGGATCGCCCGGCACCGCCAGCGGCACCGTGCCGGCGACGATCCACAACCCGAGTCCGCGCGCCGCGGCCGCCACGAAATCCTGGATCGGACCGTGACCGTCGGCCTCGGCGATGGCCAGCTTGTCGCGCTCCTTGGCGCCCATGAAGGCGAAGTTCTCCGGCAGCGCCGCCAGCACGACGCCGGCATCCGCCGCCTCGCGCAACAGGTACAGCGCGGCCACCAGGTTCTCATCGCGGTCGGCCAGCGAGCTGAGCTGGATCGCGGCGGCCAGCGGCGGAGCGGCGTCGGTGTTCATCGTTCCACTATACACGCCGCATACACTGGGGCAACGAGCCTTACGGCAAGGCAATCGCTCACCTTAGAATCCTTCTCCCTCAGGTATCAACCGGTCATATGGAACTCCGCGCACTCTCCAACCTCCTGCTGCGGCTCGCCGGCCTGCTGATCCTGGTGCATACCGTGCTGGCGGTGCCGGGCCGGATTGTCGACCTGTATGTTGTAACCGCCTCAACGCCGCACCCGCAGCTCGAGATATGGACGGTGTCCGTGTTGTCCGCAGTGTTCCCGGCCATCGCAGGACTCGCGCTCCTTTATTTCCCCTCGGCCATCACCAATGCGGTGGTGGGCAAGTCGGAGCAACCGCCGTCCTTCTCCGTCGACCAATTGCAAGGGCTTGCGTTCAGCACCCTGGGCCTCTATTTCGTCTCGAAGGCAGCCTATGACGCGGTCTACTGGTACGCCAAGCTGCGTCTGTACGATCTGGCGGTGAAGCACCTCTCCTATGCCGACGCGCCGGCGATGCTGCCGCGGGAGTTCGCCGGGATGGTTTCGACCGGCGCGCAATTTTTCATCGGTATGTTCTTGCTGCTCGGCGGTGGGTCTCTGGCCGCGCTCATCGTCAAGCTCCGACGATACGGACGCATGGGAAGCGGAGGCGCTGCTGGCTAGAGTATCTGGACGCTCCGCCATCGCGGGACTTACGGCACCTCGGACGCATCCGCCGGCGCGGGCGTCGCGGCGGCCTGGCGCTTGTCGCCCGCCTTCACCTGCGGGTTGTCCCAGCTGCCGGTGACGCGATAGCTGAACTGGCTGAGCGCACTGAACGGCTTGTTGAACACCTCCTGCGCGATCAGGGCAATGCCGCCGGCGATGGGACCGCCCAGCAGCGTCGCGCCGACCGTCACGCCGGTGGTGACGTTGGGCTGCACGGTGATCTTCTCGTCGTAGTCGCGGGCGGCGAGGCCGATGCGGCCGGTCATCTGCATCTTCATCGATGGTGAATCGACCTTGAGGTCGCCGGTCTGGGCCTGGCCTTCGGCGAGCTTGAAGCTGCCGGTGAGCGAGTCGAACACCAGGCCCTTCGCCACCACGTCGCGGAAGTCGAAGCTGAGCAGGCGCCGCGGCAGCGCATAGAGGTTGAGCAGGCCCAGCACGCGGGTGGCGCCGGGCTCCACCGCGCGCAGGCTGCCCTTGTGCACGGCCAGCGTCACCGTGCCGTCGGCCTGGGCCAGTTCCAGCCCGGCGGGCTGGCGCGGCCAGGACAGCTTGCCGGAGAAACTGGCGTCCTTGGCGTCCATGGTGCGCGCATAGCCGAATGCCTGCAGCACTCCGCCCAGGTCGTCGCTGGTGATGTCGAAGCCGAGGTCGGCGGCGGACCCGCCGGCGCCGCGGGTCCAGCCGCCGTGGACGCTGCCCTGCAGCTTGCCGCCTTTCAGGCTGAGCTGCTGCAATGCCTGGCCATCCTCGACGCGGGCGGTGACGAAGCTGACCCGGCCGAGGTCAATGGCGCCGAGCTTGAGCGCGTCGCAGGCGAAGTCCAGCACCGGCGCCTGGGCGGGCTCGAACGGCTCTCCGTGCTCCTCCTCGCCGGGCCGCGACATCGGGGCGAGCGGCTCCAGGCTCAGCCGCTGCAGGCGCACCTCGACGCGGCCGCCGTCGGCGCGGGCGAAGTCGACCCGGCCCTGGGCATTGGCGCCTTCCAGTTGTATGCCCCAGCCGCCGGCGGTGGCAGCGACGAGCAGGTGCGGCTGCAGCAACGAGATGCCGCGATAGGCCAGTTTCTGCGGCGACAGGTCCGCGCCGCGGAAGGCGACGCCGGCGGTGCCCTGCGTGCCGGGTGCGGCGTCGATGGCGTCGATGAAGCCGATCCAGTCGCCGATCTCGAACAGCGCCGGCGCACCGCGCACGAACACACCGTCCTCCTCCGCGCGCGGCATCTCGCCCGGCCCCAGCCGGGCTTCCGCCGCGCGCAGCAGAAGCGCATCGCCGCCGTCGGCGGGCCGGGCGAAGCGCAACGCCACGCGCAGGCGTTCGCCGGCATCGACCAGGATGCGCAGGGGTTCGCCGGCAGGCCTGGCAGGACCTCCCTCGCCCACCGTCACCGTCAGCGGCAGCGGCTCGTCCGCCGGTTTCGCCAGCGGCGCGGGCAAGGTCAGCGCCACCCCGCGCAGGTCGGTTTTCACCGTCAGCTGGCCGCTGTGCGGACCGGCGAACGGCATGCGGCCCGCGATATGGGCGGTGCCGCTGAAGCGGCTGCGCAGCCAGTCCGGCGTGAAGGCGGCGAGCACACCGTCGGCCGGCTCGGCCGGGGCATCGAGCTGCGCCTCCAGCACGCCGTCCGGACTTTCCGGCTCGCCGACAATGGTGCCGCTGAGCGCGCTGCCGTAGACCTGGCCGCCGAGGTTTTCGCTGCGCACGCCGTGGTCGTCGAAGGCGACGTCGCCGTGGAGATCGGTGATCGGACGCGCCACCCCGCGCACCTGCACGCTGCCGCCGTCCAGGTGCACGGCGCCGCGCGCGGACACCGGTGGATCGTCCTGGTTGAGCAGGATGTCGAGGTGCACATCGGCGGCGACCGGGCCGGCCGCCTCGGTGTCGGTGAGCAGGCCGCCGAGCTTGCGCGCGATCGGGCTGCCGCGCAGCGCGGTGTAGTAGCTGGCCGCTTCGCCGTGGGTGGAGGCGTCGACCGTCAGCTTGGCGTCGCGGAAATCGGGGATGCGCGCCTCGACACGGTCGACGACATTGCCGCCGATCTGCCCGGCGTTGGCGCTGATCTGCAAGCCGTGGCCGCGAAACTGCAGCTGTGCCTGCAGCTTCTCGACTGCCGGCCAGCCGGGCGCGTAGGCCAAAGTGCCGTCGGCCACGTCGAGGTCCAGCAGCCACTGGCCATCGGGGTGTTCCACGAAGGGGTAGTCGTCCAGCGGGCCGTCGATCTGCAACTGGCCCTGGTCGATGCGCCCGCCCTGCAATGCCCGCTGCAGCCAGTCGCGCGTACCCGGTCCCCAGGTCTTGGGCAGGTAGGGTTTGAGGGCGAGGATGTCCGCCACCTTGAACGATGTGGCCAGCTTGAGACGCAGCGAGGCGCCGGGATCTTGCGGCAGCAGCAGCCCGAGCTGGCTGTGGCCGCTTGCGCCCGGCACCTGCCAGCCGAACTCCGGCGCATCGACCTGCCAGCCGGCGGCGCCGCGCTTCCAGGCGAATTCCGCGTTCTGCAACGACAGTGGCAGCGCCTGCTCGAACGCCTGCGGCAGCTGCGCCTGCAGCGCCGCCTGCGGCACCGACACGCGGCCGCCGTCCTGGTCGGCGTGCAGCGTCGCGTCGAGCCCGCTGAATCCAGGCTGCCCGGCGGCCCCGGCCAGCCCCGCGCCGGCCAGCCGCGCCTGCAGCTCCTAGCGCGGCGCGGCGCCGTACGCGGCCAGCTCGTATTGCACCAGCAGCTCGTGCACGTCGCCGCGCAGATCGGCCAGCCGGCCGGCGCTCGCCGGCAGATCCTTCCACAGCGCCGCCCAGGGCGCGAGATCGTCGAGTCGCAAGCCGTCGGCGCCGGCGTCGAGCACGATTCCCGTCGACGTCACGGCGTAGTGGAGGTTGCCCCGGGCCGGAGCCCATGCGCCACGCGCGCCGGTCATCTCGAGGCGGCGCACCTCGCTGCGCCAGGCGTTCTGCTCCGGCCACGCGGCGGCTTCCAGGCGGACCCGGGTCACCCGTGTCAGCACCTCGTTGCCGCGCAGTGCCGCCACCGCCGCCGCGGCCGCCTGGGCGTCGACTTCCGCGATACGGCCGCCTTCGACCCGGCCGGAGAGGTTCAGGCGTGCACCATCCAGCGCCAGTCGCACCCCCGGCCCCAGTGTGCCGGCCAGCCAGGGCCAGCCGTGGACACCGTCCACCTGCAGGCTCCACTGGCCCTGCCAGCCGTCCGGGTGCGCGGCATCGCCGGTGAAGCTGGCATTGGCGGCGGCCGCCACGGCGAGTTCGGCCGGGGGTTGCAGCTTGGCCGCGAGCGTGTAGCGCGCGCCGGCATGGCTCACCGAGGCATCCGCCACACCCACGCGCAAGGGTTCGCGGCTCAGCTGCGGATCGTGCACCAGCAGCTCGCAGTTGCGCAGGCGCAGGCGGTCGAGCCCGGATACGTGCTGCAGGGCGGCGCCGTCGCCGCCGCCACCACCGCCACCGAAGCCGCGGAGGGTCCAGTGCCCCAGCGCATCGACGTCGGCCTGCAGCTGCAACCCGACCGCCTCGACCGAGCGCGGCATCCAGTCGGCGGTGAGCAGGCGGCTGAGCCCGAAGCCCAGGCGCAGGCGCGAGAGCCGGGCCAGCGGCTTGCCCTGCTCGTCGAGCACGGCCACGTCGAGCAGGTCCAGGTTCGGCCGCAAGCGGTGCCAGGTCAGCGCCATCGAACCGATGCGCACCGGATGTCCCACCGCCTGCGTCAAGCGGTCCTGCAGCCGCTCGCGGTAGCCGGGCATGGCGTCCACCACCAGCTGGAACGTCATGCTCACGGTGGCGGCGAGCACCACCAGCACGGTGGCGACGGTCAGCCCCCAGGTCCACCAGCGCCGGCGCTTGCGCTCCATCAGGCGCAGCCCTGCGGGCGGCGCCTGCCTGCGCTAGGGAACCCGGGGCTGCCGCAACGGCCGCGCGCGGTGCGCGTCATACCGGAACCACGTCGAACAGTTCCTGCTGGTAATGCACCTCGGGCTGCAGCTTGATCGGCCGTTTCAGGCTCGCCTCCAGCTCGGCCAGGCCATCCGACTGCTCCTCCTGCAGGCGCGCGATGACGTTGGGCGCCGCCAGCACCAGGAACGATTTCGGATCGTACAGCCGCGCCGCGCGCTGCACTTCGCGGGCGATCTCGTGGCACACCGTCTCCACCGTCTTGACGCAGCCCTTGCCGCCGCAGGCGGGGCAGGGCTCGCACAGGATGTGGCCGAGGCTCTCGCGCGTGCGCTTGCGCGTCATCTGCACCAGGCCCAGCTCGGAGAAGGAGTAGACCCGCGTGCGCGCCGGATCGCGCGCCACCTCCTTCTCCAGGGTGCGCAGCACCTGGGCGCGGTGCTCCTCGCCCTTCATGTCGATGAAATCGATGATGATGATGCCCCCCAGGTTGCGCAGCCGCAGCTGGCGCGCGATCGCCGTGGCGGCTTCCAGGTTGGTCTTGACGATCGTTTCCTCGAGGTTGCGGTGACCGGTGAAGGCGCCGGTGTTGACGTCGATGGTGGTCATGGCTTCGGTCTGGTCGATCACCAGGTGGCCGCCGGACTTGAGTTCGACCTTGCGCTCCAGGGCGCGGTTCAACTCGTCCTCCACGCCGTAAAGGTCGAAGATCGGCGCCTGGCCCGTATAGGGCTCGATCTTCGCCGCCGCCTCCGGCACGAACACCCGTGCGAACTGCTGCACGCGGCGCGCCTCCTCGGCGCTGTCGATACGGATGCGTTCCACCGCGGTGCCGAGCAGGTCGCGCAGGATGCGCATGGACAGCGGCAGGTCGCCGTGCACCATCTGTCCCGGCTGCGCCTGCTGCACCTGCTGACTCACACCGCCCCACAGGCGCGTCAGGAACAGCAGGTCCTGGCGCAGTGCCTCGGCGTCGGCGCCCTCGGCGGCGGTGCGCGCGATCACGCCCCACTGCGGCGCCAGCTCCGGCACCAGGCTCTCCAGCACGGTCTTGAGCCGGGCGCGCTCGGCCTCGTCCTCGATCTTGGCCGACACCCCGACATGCTTCTCGAACGGCATCAGCACCAGGTAGCGCGACGGCACCGACAGCAGCGTGGTGAGGCGCGCCCCCTTGCTGCCGAGCGGATCCTTGAGGATCTGCACCAGCACTTCCTGGCCGTCGTTGAGCAGCCGTTCCACCGGCGGCAGCGGCGCGCTGTAGGTTTCGGCGTTGAGCATGTCGGCCACGTGCAGGAACGCGGTCCGCGCCAGGCCGATGTCGACGAAGGCGGCCTGCATGCCCGGCAGCACCCGCTTCACCACGCCCTTGTAGATGTTGCCGACCAGGCCGTGGCGGGCGGCGCGCTGCACGTAGATCTCCTGCGCCGCACCGCCCTCGACCAGCGCGACGCGGGTCTCCTGCTGGCCGATGTTGACCAGGATCTCGGTGCTCACGCGAGCTCGACCCCGCAGCGCTGCAGCAACTCGCAGGTTTCGTACAGCGGCAGGCCGACAACCCCGCTGTAGCTGCCCTCGATCCGCTTCACCCAGCGGGCGGCGTAACCCTGGATGGCATAGGCGCCGGCCTTGTCGGCCGGCTCGCCGGAGGCCCAGTAGGCCTCGGCCGCCGCGCTGCCGATGGTGCCGAAGCTGACGCGGGTGACGGTCAGCACGGTTTCCACCCGCCCGCCGGCGACGACCGCCACGGCGCTGCATACCTCGTGGGTGCGCCCGGACAGCCGCGCCAGCATCGCCAGGGCGTCGTCACGATGGCGCGGCTTGCCCAGGATCTCGCCGTCGATGGCAACGTCGGTATCCGCTCCCAGCACCGGCAGGGACAAGGGCGCCAGCCGGGCGGCGGCGTGCGCCTTGGCCAGCGCGGTGGCCAGGGCATAGTCGGCCGGCGGCTGGCCCGGCAGCGGCTGCTCCTCCACGTCTGCCGGCAGGGTCTCGAAGCGCAGGCCGAGCTGCCGCAGGAATTCGGCGCGGCGCGGCGAGCGCGAGGCAAGGTAGAGCTGTGCGGACATGTTCGATGGTCGTTACGAACATGCATTGTCCGCGATTCGCCGGTGCGCGGAAATGGGCCCGTCCCGTTCAAGTCCCTCTCCCTTTGGGCGGGCAGGGTTGAGGGCCGGCCGATGGGACGGGATGCGGGGCTCATGCCGCGCCCTCACCCGCGCCTGCGGCGCGGCCTCTCCCAAAGGGAGAGGCAAGGTCGGTCGGCGGTCAGTGGGGCGCTGCCGCCGGCACCTGGGCGGTATGCGCAGCCGGTGCCGCTTCGCCTTTCAATCGCAGGTAGCGCTGCAGGTCGCGCTCGAACTGGCTGGCCATGCCCTCGCGCTCCTGCTTGATCTGCGCCACCGCGCGGATATTCTCGGCCTGCGAGCTTTCGTAGCTGCGGATCTGCGCCAGCAGCACGGGATCCGGCTCCTTGCCGTCGGACCGCTCCGACTCGGCGCGGTCCTGCAGGTCCTTGAGGGTGACGTCGCCGTCCTGCACGGCCTTTTCGGCCAGGGCCAGGCGGGTGTCCAGCGCCTGCAGGCGGCTGTCGCGCACGGCCTTGAGATCGTCGGCGTTGCGGTAGGTCTCCAGCATGAAGGCGTCGTTCTCGCGCTGCTGCTCCTGGGCTTGCGCTTCGCGCGTCTGGCGCTCCCGCTCGGTGCGCTGCTCCGGGGTTTCCTCCGCCTTGTAGCTCTTGATCAGCACTCCGCGCGGGTCATAGAGATCGCGCTGCTTCCTGGCGAACTCGGGCGGCACGTGGTCGCCACAGCTGCGGACGCCGCGGTCGTCGTTCCAGCAGACGATGCCCTGGCTATCGGCACGGACGGGCGCGCAAACGAAGAGGGCGGCAGCTGCTCCCCCCAGCAGTACCGCCGCCCCGTTCGCCACCTGCCAACACGCCCTCAAGTGACGCCCACCTCCCCCCCAAATCCCTTATGAGGACACGCCGTAGCGCGCCTGATAGTCCTTGATCGCGGCTATGATTCCCGCGTCGCCGCCGCTTTGATGCAGGTATTCGAGCAAATCTTGTACCGTGACCAGGGACATAATAGAAAGTCCAATGTTTTCAGACAGTTCAATAGATGCCGAGCGTCCGCCCGCGCCGATTTCCTGACGATCCAGGGCAGTTATTGCCGCAACTGGTAAGGCGCCCGCACCGGTCAGCAGGGTGTGCGACTCGCGCAGGGCGGTGCCGGCGGTGAGCACGTCGTCGACGATCAGCACCCGCCGGCCGGCGACATCGGCGCCCACCAGCACGCCGCCCTCGCCGTGGTCCTTGGCCTCCTTGCGGTTGTAGGCGAAGGGCAGGTCGCGGCCGCGTTCGGCCAGCGCGCAGGCGAGCGCAGCCGCCAGCGGGATGCCCTTGTAGGCCGGGCCGAACAACAGGTCGAACCGCAGCCCCGACTCCAGGATCGCCTCGGCATAGGCGTGCGCGAGCTGGCGCAGCGCGCCGCCGCTGGCAATGCGCCCGAGGTTGAAAAAATAGGGACTGACGCGTCCCGATTTGAGGGTGAACGAGCCGAACCGCAGCACCTGGTGCTCGATGGCGAGCTTGAGGAATGCGCTCTTGTAGTTCTGCACTGGAAGTCCCGGTCGATCCATTAATGTAAGCGCAAGACGTCCGAATAGATACTGCGCGCCCTGGCGCTGCGGCATCCCCTCCCGTTCAGGGGACAAGGCGGCCGCAACGGAAAGAACCGGGCGGACCAGGACACCGCCCCCGCGCCCGGCTGTACGATAGGGCGCCCGCCCAACCACGAACCGCAACGTGCGTATCATCTCCCTCAACGCCAACGGCATCCGCTCCGCCGCCCGCAAGGGACTGTTCGAATGGCTGCCGCATCAGAAGGCGGACTTCCTGTGCCTGCAGGAGATCAAGGCCCAGCTCAGCGACCTGGAGGGCGACGACACCTTCTCGCCCAAGGGCTGGCACGCCCACTTCAACCACGCCGAGAAGAAGGGCTACGCCGGCGTGGCGGTGTTCGCCAGGCGCGAGCCGGACGCGGTGCTGGAAAAGCTCGGCAACCGGGAGTTCGACGACGAGGGCCGCTACCTGGAGCTGCGCTACGGCAGGCTGTCGGTGGTGTCGCTGTACCTGCCGTCCGGCTCGGCCGGACCGGAGCGGCAGGCGTCGAAGGACCGCTTCCTGGAGTTCTTCCTGCCGCTGCTGCGCGAGTGGCTGGCCAGCGGCCGCGACTACGTGATCTGCGGCGACTGGAACATCGCCCACCGCAATATCGACCTCAAGAACTGGCGCAGCAACCAGAAGAACTCCGGCTTCCTGCCGCACGAGCGCGCCTGGCTAGACCGCGTGTTCGGCGAGCTGGGCTGGGTGGACGGCTACCGCGCGCTGCACCCGGACGCCGAGGGCGAGGCCTACACCTGGTGGAGCAACCGCGGCAACGCCTACGCCAACAACGTCGGCTGGCGTATCGACTACCAGGTGGTGACGCCCCGGCTGCGCGAGCGGATCACGGCTGCCAAGGTGTACAAGGAACAGCGCTTCTCGGATCACGCACCGCTGACGCTGGACTACGAGCTTTGATCCGCACCCTCAAGGGCTGGCGCGAATCGCTGGCCGTCTACGCGCATCCGCGGGTGTGCAGCATGCTGCTGCTCGGCTTCAGCTCCGGCCTGCCGTTCCCGCTGGTGCTGACGACGCTGTCCGCCTGGCTGCGCCAGTCCGGCATCGAGCGCACCCACATCGGCTACTTCGGCTGGGTGGGGCTGGCCTACTCGATCAAGTTCTTCTGGGCTCCGCTGGTGGACCGCCTGCAGCTGCCGCTGCTGCACCGCCTGGGCCGACGCCGCAGCTGGATGCTCGTGGCCCAGGCTTGCGCCGCCCTCGGCCTGCTGCGGATGGGCATGCTGGAGCCGATCAGCCCGGCCAGCGCGACGCATATCGCCCTGCTCGCCGCGCTGACCGCGTTCGCTTCCGCCACCCAGGACATCGCGGTGGACGCCTACCGCATCGAGGCGGTGACGACCGAGCTGCAGGGCGCCATGTCCGCCGCCTACTCGGTGGGCTACCAGCTCGCCCTGCTCGCGTCCGGCGCCGGCGCCCTGTTCACAGCCTCCGCCTATGGCTGGACCAGCGCCTACTGCCTGATCGCCGCCTGCCTGAGCGTGGGCATGCTCACCACCGTGCTGATGCCCGAGCCGGCCGGGCGCATCGACCGCGCCACCCTGGCGGAGGAGGAGCGCGTGGTGGCCTTCCTGGAACGCTCGGCGCACTGGCCGGCCGGGCTGCGCCAGGCGATGGCCTGGCTGATCGGCGCGGTGGTCTGCCCCTTCGTCGATTTCTTCCATCGCAACGGCCTGCGCGCCGGCCTGCCGATCCTCGGCCTGATCGTCACCTACCGCCTCAACTACTCCACCATGGGCGCGGCGGCGAACCCGTTCTACATCGACATGGGCTTCTCCCTGACCCAGATCGCCACCGTCTCCAAGGTCTATGGGGTGATCATGACCATGGCCGGCGGCCTGTTCGGCGGGCTGCTGGTGGCGCGCTACGGCCCGCTGCGCACCATGCTGCTGGGCTGGCTGCTGCTCAGCGCGGCCAACCTGTTCTACGCCTACATCGCCGGCATCCATGCGGACCTGTGGTGGCTGGCGGCCGCGATCAGCATCGACAACCTCGGCAACGGCATCGCCGGCACCGCCTTCATCGCCTACATGTCCTCGCTCACCAACGCCGCCTACACGGCGACGCAGTACGCGCTGTTCGGCACGCTGTGGAGCCTGCCCGCCAAAACCATCGGCGGCTTTTGGGGCACCATCGTGGACGCGGTGGGCTACCGGCCGTTCTTCGTCTACACCGCGGTGATCGGGATACCGTCCCTGCTGCTGTTGCTATGGCTGATGCGGCGGCAGGAACGTTCCGCATGACGCTGGCGCCCATCACGCCGGAGCTGTGGACCTCGCTGTGGCTGACGGTGCGCCTGGCTGGCATCTCCACGCTGATCCTGCTGGCGGTGGGCGTGCCGCTGGCGGGCTGGCTCAACCGCCCCGCCTCGCGCCTGGCTCCGCTGGTGGAGGCGCTGGTGAGCCTGCCGATCGTGCTGCCGCCGACGGTGATAGGCTTCTACGTGCTGCTGCTGGTGGGCAGCCACAGCCCGGTGGGGCGCGGCTGGATGGCCGTGTTCGGCACCTCGCTGGCCTTCAGCTTCCCCGGCCTGGTGGTGGGCTCGGTGATCTACAGTCTGCCCTACGCCGTGCAGCCGATCCAGTCGGCGCTGCGCGACATCGACAGCAGCCTGATCGAGGCCGCCTGCGCACTCGGCGCGGGAGCGCGCCAGGTGTTCTGGCGGATCATGGTGCCGGCCGCGCGCAACGGCATCGTCACCGGCGCGGCGTTGTCGTTCGCCCACACCATGGGCGAGTTCGGCGTCGTACTGATGCTGGGCGGCAACATCCCCGGTGTGACGCGCGTCGCCTCCATCGCGCTCTACGACGAAACGCAGACGCTCAACTACGGCGTGGCCCACAGTTACGCCCTGGTATTGCTGCTATGCTCGTTTGCCATGTTGCTGCTGATCGGGCGACTGCGCCAGCCCATGCCGACATGGTCCAGGCCGCGTCAGGGCAACACGCCGACCGCCGGTCGGTGAGCAGGCGCTGCGCGCATTCCATCCACGGGCCATCCACGGGTGATTCCGCTCAGGAGAGACACGCGATGTCGCTGAAGATCCACCACCTCAACTGCGGCACCATGTGTCCGCACGGCCGCCGCCTCATCAACGGCGACGGCGGCCTGCTGGAAGCCGCCGAGATGTGCTGCCACTGCCTGCTGATCGAGAGCGGCGACGGCTTGGTGCTGGTCGACACCGGCCTGGGCAGCGGCGACGTGCGCAACCCCGGCCAGCTCGGGCCGGGCTTCACCGCGCTGACCCGGCCACGCCTGCAGCTGGAGGAAACCGCCCTGCACCAGGTGCAGGCGCTCGGCTTCAAGCCCGCCGACGTGCGCCACATCGTGGTCACCCACATGGACCTCGACCATGCCGGCGGCCTGCCCGATTTCCCCGATGCCCGGGTGCACATCTTCGCCGCCGAGCACCGCGCCGCGACGGAACGGCGCACCCTGCCCGAGAAAGCCCGCTACCGTCCCGCCCATTTCGCCCACGGCCCCAAATGGGCGGTGCACGAGACCGGCGGCGAGCGCTGGTTCGGCTTCGACAGCATCCGCGCCCTGCCCGGCAGCACCGACGAAATCCTGCTGGTGCCCCTGATCGGCCATACCCGCGGCCACTGCGGCGTGGCGGTGAACACCGGCGCCGGCTGGCTGATCCACTGCGGCGACGCCTACTTCTTCCGTGACGAGGTCAACCCGCAGCACCCCTACTGCACGCCGGGCCTGCGCCTGTTCCAGAACATCGTGCAGATCGACGGCCGGCAGCGGCGCGCCAACCAGGCCCGACTGCTCGAACTGGCGCGCAGCCATGGCAACGAGGTGACGCTGTTCTGCGCGCACGATCCGGTGGAGCTGGCGCGGATGCGGTGATGTCGATCGTCCTCACCCCCTTCGCCCGCGCCCGCCTGTTCCCCAGGGAAAGCCGGCGCAACACCATCCAGGACTGCACGCCCGGGGAGTTCGAGCGCCACCTGAACGAGCACGAGCCCCTGCAGGTGCTCGACGGCTACGCGGACTTCTGCAAGCTGCACGTGCACCGCAACTGGACCTCCACCCGCTGCCTGACGATACCGATCACCGACGACAACCGGCACCTGCTGCGCTCCGCGTATGAAGCCCGCAGCAAGTCCGAGCTGCCGGTGCTGACGCGCTGGTTCGAAGGTCTGCAGGCGCCGGTGGCGAACTATCTCGTCGTCATCCTCTACAGCCGTGAACAACTGCTCAAGGAAGGCGAGCGGATCGACGCCGACTGGGGCGTCGTCGGCTGCCTCTACACCGCCGAACCCGAAGAAATCCCGATGGCGCCAATCACCATGATGCGCAACGCCCTGGGCGTCGACGAAGGCGGCTCCGGCGTGCCGCTCGACCGCGAGGCATACCGGCGCAGCGTGGAATTCTGGGAGAGGAACGCAAATTGGCGCCCCTGACCGATGCGCGGATCATCCGCATCCACGCATCCGGCCACAACCTCAGCCCGAAGCCGACAGCAGCCGCGCATTGCCGCCCACCGCCGCGGTGTTCACGCTCAGCGTCCGCTCGGTGACGAAGCGCAACAGGTAGTGCGGGCCGCCGGCCTTGGGGCCGGTGCCGGACAGGCCTTCGCCGCCGAAAGGCTGCACGCCGACCACGGCGCCGGTCATGCCGCGGTTCACATAGCAATTGCCGACGCGGGCCAAGGCGTGCACGCGCCGCCAGGTGGATTCGATGCGGCTGTGGACGCCAAGGGTCAGGCCGTAGCCGCAGCGGTTGATCGATTCCACCACTGCTTCCAGCCGACGCGCGGGGAAGCGCGCGAGGTGCAGGATGGGGCCGAAATGCTCCCGCCGGAGCTGCTCGATGCCGTCGATCTCCACCGCCAGCGGCGCGCAGTAGGTGCCGTGGGCGCAAGCCGGCGGCAGCGCCAGCTCTTCGACCATGCGGCCGGCGGCCCGCATGTCGAGGGCGTGCGCCTGCAGCCGCTCCAGCGCCTCGGCGTCGATCACCGGTCCCACGTCGGTGGACAGCAGGGCCGGATCGCCCACGCTCAGCTCGCGCATGGCGCCGCGGAGCAGACGCAGCGTGCGGTCGGCGATCTCCTCTTGCAGGAACAACACGCGCAGCGCCGAGCAGCGCTGGCCGGCGGAGTGGAAGGACGATTGCAACGCGTCCTTCACCACCTGCTCCGGCAGGGCGGAGGAGTCGACGATCATCGCGTTCTGACCACCGGTCTCGGCGACCAGGGCGGCGATGGGGCCTGGCTTCGCCGCCAGCGCGCGGTTGATGCGCTGCGCCACCTCCACCGAGCCAGTGAAGGCCACACCGGCCACGTTGGGGTCTGCCACCAGCTCGGCGCCGAGGCTGCCGTCGCCCAGCACGCACTGGAACACGTAGCTGGGCACGCCGGCGTCGCGCAGCAGCTGCGCCATCTGCGCGGCGACCAGATTGGTCTGCTCGGCCGGCTTGGCGATCACCGGGTTGCCGCATACGAGCGCGGCGGCGATCTGGCCGGTGAAGATCGCCAGCGGGAAATTCCACGGGCTGATGCAGACGAACACGCCGCGTCCTTGCAGGCTGAGCTCGTTGTACTCGCCGGTCGGGCCCGGCAGCAACTCGGCGCTCGCCAGCAGACGCCGCGCCTCGGCAGCGTAGTAGCGCAGGAAATCCACCGCTTCGCGTACCTCGGCCAGCGCGTCGGGGACGGTCTTGCCGGCTTCCAGGATCAGCAGCCGCATGAACTCGGCACGGCGGGCCTCCAGCCGCTCGGCGGCGCGCTCGAGGATGGCGGCGCGGCTCTCCACCGGCGTGGCGCTCCAGCGCGGATAGGCGGCGGCGGCGGCCGCCGCCACGTCCGTCACCCGCGCCGGCTCCAGGGCGAGCCATTCGCCGACCACGCGGCGACGGTCCGCCGGACTGGTGACGGCGCGCACGTCGCCGACGGCGACCGCGCCGTCGTAGAGCAGCGAGGCCGCGCGCGGCGGCCGCGCGGCGGCGCGCAGCTCCTGCGCCAAGCCGCGGGCCACCGCTTCATCGGCGAGGTTGAGGCCGGCGGAATTGCGCCGGCTGGCACCGAACAGCTCGGCCGGCAACGGCAGCGAGGGATTGGTCTTGACCGCCAGCGCCTTCACCGTGGCGACCGGGTCCGCCACCAGCTGTTCCGGCGGCACCGCCTCGTCGAAGATGCGGTTGACGAAGGAGGTGTTGGCGCCGTTCTCGAGCAGGCGCCGCACCAGGTACGGCAGCAGGTCCTCGTGACTTCCCACCGGGGCGTATACGCGGCAGGGCACTGGCGCGTCCTCGCGCACCACCTGGTACAGCGCCTCGCCCATGCCGTGCAGGCGCTGGAATTCGTAGCCGCGGTCGTCGCCGGCGTAGGCGCGCACCGCGGCCACGGTGTGGGCGTTATGGGTGGCGAGCTGCGGATAGAACAGCTCGCGCGCCGCCAGCAGCCGGCGTGCGCAGGCGAGATAGGCGACGTCGGTGTTGGCCTTGCGCGTGAACACCGGGTAGCCGGGCAGGCCCTGCTCCTGCGCCCGCTTCACCTCGGTGTCCCAGTAGGCGCCCTTGACCAGCCGCACCGGGATGCGGCGCCCGACTTCGCGCGCCAGTCCTTCCAGCCATTCGATCACGGCCATGGCGCGCTTCTGGAACGACTGGACGGCGATGCCGAAGCCGTCCCAGCCCTGCAGCGAGGGATCGCGGTAGACCACTTCGACCACGTCCAGCGACAGCTCGAGCCGGTCGGCCTCTTCTGCATCCACGGTGAAGCCGATGCCCTGCACCCTGGCCGCCTGCGCCAGCGCCAGCAGCTTGGGCGCGAGCTCCCGCAGCACACGGGCACGCTGGCCGAACTCGTAGCGCGGATGCAGCGCCGACAGCTTCACCGAAATGCCGGGGCGCTGGCACAAGGGAATGGCGGAATCCGTCCCGGCGCCGATGGCGGCGATGGCGCGGCGGTACGATTCGAAGTAGCGTTCCGCGTCGGCCGCGGTGAGCGCGGCCTCGCCGAGCATGTCGAAGGAATGCAGATAGCCGCGCTGCTCGCGCCCCTGCACGCGGCGCAGCGCGTCGTCGATGCTGCGGCCCATGACGAACTGGCTGCCCATCATGCGCATGGCGCGGCGGATCGCCAGCCGGATCACCGGCTCGCTGCTGCGGCCGATCAGCCGCTGCCACACCGCGCGGAAGTTGCCGGGCGTATCGATCGGCATGCGCACGATCCGGCCGGTCAGCATCAGGCCCCAGGTGGAGGCGTTGACGAACAGCGAGTCGCTCTGTCCCAGGTGCTGCTCCCAGTCGGCCTCCGACAGCTTGTCGGCGATCAGCTTCTCCGCCGTCTCGTCGTCGGGGATGCGCAGCAGCGCCTCGGCCAGGCACATCAACAGCACGCCTTCCTCGGACGACAGGTCGTACTCGCGCATGAAGGCGTCGAGCGCGCTCTGCGATTCCTTCAGCAGGCGCACGCGGCGCACCCAGTCGGCGGCCTGCTGCTGCACGCAGGCGCCGCGGCCGGCCGGCAGCTCGGCGATCGGCAGCAGACGGTTGACCAGCGAGGTTTCGTCCGCCAGGTACAGCTCGGCGACGGCGGCCCGCAGCGAGGAGCGGGAGGGGCAAGGCTCCGCGGAGAGGAACGAGGCTTCGGCAGGGTCCATGCGCATGCCAGGAAACGAACAAGTTCCTATGATGGCATGCGCCGCGGCCGTGCCGCAGCCGGCCCGCCGCGGCCGCCCGCTACAGTCAAGCTACAGGTCGGTGCGCACCAGCCCCATGCGGGCCGCTTCCAGCGCCGCCTCGGCCCGGCTGGAGATGTTGAGCTTGCGGTAGATCGCCTTGATGAAGCCGGCGGCGGTATGGCGCGTGACGCCCAGTTGCTGCGCCACGTCCGGCAGGCGGAAGCCCTTGGCGATCAGCACCAGGGTTTCGCGCTCGCGCGCGGTCAGGCGCGCCTCCTCGCTGGTCGCCTGGGTCTGTTCGTCGCTGAACACGCGCAACAACCGCTGGGCGATAGCGGGGGACAGCGGCGGCTCGCCGGCGCTGATGGCCTGCAGCGCCGCCACCACCCGCTCCACCGGCTGGTCCTTGAGCAGGTAACCCTGTGCGCCGGCGCGCAAGGCCGGGAACAGGTGGCGGTCATCCGCGTAGATCGTCGCCACCACGCAGTGGCAGGCCGGGTAGGCGCGGGCGAATTCGCGGATCAGGTCGACGCCGGAACCATCCGGCAGGTCGAGGTCGATCAGGGCGATGTCCGGTTCCTTGCGCTGGGCCGCGGCGCGCGCTTCCTGCAGGGTTTCCGCGGTGGCGGCCTGGATGCCCGGGAACGCCTCCACCAACACCCGCGCCAGCCACTGCGCCGATGCCGCCAGGTCCTCCACCACCAGGCCGTGCTGCATGGGCGTCGTTCTCCAATCGCGAATCACTTGCTTCACAGTTTCACCCTCATCTCCTTGGCAGTCACCCCCCTAGAGTGGTGGGTGAGGTACTACTTTGACCCGATGCTGTCATCATTCGGGGGACAGCGGCCGCTCATCCCTGGAACGGTACGCTGATCGTCACCCGGGTAGTGTGCGCGTCCCCCTGCAGGTCGAGGGTGCCACCCAACCGCTGCATGCGGCGATCCATGCCGCGCAGACCCAGGCCGCTGCGCCATTGCTCCGGCGGTGCGCCGGCGCCGTCGTTGAGCACCGTGATGCGCAGGCATTGGCGTACCACCTCGATCAGTACCTCGATGCGCTCCGGCCTGGCATGGCGTAGCGCGTTGCTGATCGCCTCGCGCAGCACGCGCGCCAGGTTGAGCTGCTGCGGCGCGTCGAGCATCACCCCGTTCTGCGGTACCCGCTCGCGCCAGTCCAGGCGCACGCCATTGGCCTCGCAGCGCTCGCCCGCCTCGGCGCGCCAGTGGGCCAGGCAGTTGACGATCGATTGCGGACGGGCGCCGAGGCCGTAGACGGTCAGGCGCAGGCTGGCGATCACGTCGCGGATCGACTGCGCGGTCTCGCCCTCCGAGCGGTGCAGCAGGGTCAGCAGGCGCGCGCCGATGTCGTCGTGCAGGTCCTGCGCGACGCGCGCGCGCTCCTGCTCGACGCTGCGCTCGATCGTGATCTGGTAGGCCGCCACCCGGTCCAGCACCGCGCGCACCGCCGACGCGACCTCGGCATCGCGGCGCATGAACAGGCGCTGGCCGTCACCCGGAAAGCGCACTTCCCAGGCCGGGCAGGTGCCGATGCCGGGGACGCGCAGGGTCAGGCCTTCGTCGGCGATGGCCACCTCTTCCTGCGGCGCCGGCAGTGCACGCAGCGACAACGGCTTGTACAACAGGCGCAGAGCCTCCGGCAGCAGTTCGTCGACGGCGTAGGCGTCGGGGGCCAGCACATCGCGGAGCAGGCCCGGCACATCGTCGACGCGCAGCCGCCGCGCGCCGGTGAGGAAGCGCGACATCAGCCACTGCCGGGCCGGGAAATACATCCAGCCCGCCAGGATCAGCGATGCGGCGAGCGCGGCCGGCGTTTCGAGATGCAGCGCGGCGGCAAACATCACGTCCAGGCCGACCACGGAAAAGCCGCCAAGCACCAGCATCACCGCGCGGAACCACCAGATCTCCAGGTCGAACAGGCGATAGCGCGTGATGCCCAGGGCCAGGCCGAGCGAGATCAGCAACAGGAACCCGAACGCGTAAGCCTGCAGGCTGCCGCTGTCGAGCCCGGCGATGGCCGGCACCGACACCAGGATCAGGAAGGCGCCGCTGCCGACGAACCAGAACAGGATGAACCACTGCAGCGCGGCACGGCGCACCGGGTCCTTGCGGGCGGCGCGCCACTGCAGCGCCGCCAGGATCAGCCCCATTACATAGCCGGCCAGGATCGCGCTCTGCTGGAACAGGTTGCCGATCGGCGGCCACTGCCGGTAGTCGGCGATCCAGGCCAGCAGATAGGCGAACACCAGCCAGGTCCCCGGCCGCAGGCGGTTCAGCGGGTGCGGGTAGTACCAGAGAACCGCGACGAAGCTGCCGGCGCTGAGCAGGGCGCCGAGATGGTTGGCCCCGGACAGCAACTGGAACACGTGCCCGGTCAACGCCAGCTCGCGCGAGCTGTAGACCGCCGCGCTAGCGGCCATCACCAGCGCGCCGAGGCCGGCGATGGCGAAGTACTTGGCGGCGGGCTGGTCGGGCCGGAAGGAGAAGATCGCGGCGCCGGTGAGCCAGCAGCCCAGCGCCGAGATCAGCTGCAGCCAGAAGATGAACGGCAGGTCGGCCAGCGGGCGATGCCGTGCCGGGTGCAGCCGCGTCACGCTGGCGTCGGCGCCGTAAATATCGACGGCCGGCGCGCGTTGGATCGCCGCGAGCTGGTCCTGCCGCTGCAGGAAACGGTTGAACGAGGCGTAGCTTGAGAATACCGCGTCCGGCTCCGGCGACAGGTCATCACCCCGCAGCGCCAGCGGCGACTTGTCGGCGATGGCGATGGCGGGGATCGCCGTCCCCGCCTGCGGGCCGTTGGCCAGGGACGCGCGCAGCACCGGTGCCGCGTCCGCCGCCACGCTCTCCAGTTGCAGCCCGAGGTAGGGCTGCGCGCACGAAAGCTGGAGACACAGCACCGCGGTTGCCAGCGACAAGGCCAGCGCAAAGCCGATGATGTTGGACGGCGGCAGCCTCCAGCCCTGGCGCACGGCACCCGGGAACGAGCTGCGGTCTTGTGCGAAGATGCGCATGCGCGACTGTAGCGAGCCGCCGGAAGCCGCGCCAATCCCGCGGTGGCGCCACCCTCGACGCCGCGCCAAAATATGTCGGCCACCCGCCCCTGATCCCACCGGTATCCGGATTGCGCATCCCATGTCGCCGCAAGAGGCCCTGATGGTCTTCGTCACCTGTCCCGCCGAGGCCGCCGCAACCCTGGCCGAGGCGCTGGTGCAGCGGCGGCTGGCGGCCTGCGTCAACAGCCTGGCAGGCGTGAATTCGGTGTATCGCTGGCGCGAGGCGGTGGAGCGCGGCAGCGAAACCCTGCTGCTGATCAAGACCAGTCGCGCGCGCTACCCCGCGCTGGAAGCGGCGGTTCGCGAGCTGCATCCGTACGAACTTCCGGAAATCCTCGCGGTCCATGTCGCCGCGGGACTGCCCGCCTACCTTCAGTGGATCCAGCAATCGACCGCATGAACCGAGCCGCTGCCGCCTTGTGCGCCATGGGCGCCGCGCTTTGCTGCTCCGTCGCGGCCGACGGGCTGTGGGCGAAGCGCGCGGGCACCGGTCCCGACCTGTTGACGGCGGACGACGCGTTCCGGCTGGAGGCGGTGGAGCGCCAGGGCGACAGCCTCAACGTCAGCTGGAACATCGCCCCCGGCTACTACCTCTATCGCAAGCGGCTTGCCTTCCAGGCCGTGCAGCCGGCTGGCACGTCGCTGGCGCCGCCGCTGCTGCCCAAGGGCGAGCTGGTGCAGGACGAACACGAAGGCCAGACCGAGGTCTACCATGGCGCGCTGCAGGCGCAGCTGCACTGGCGGGCGGGATCGGCCGTGCCGCAGCGCCTGCAGGTGAGCTACCAGGGCTGCGCCGAGGCCGGGGTGTGCTATCCGCCGCAAACGCGCCTGATCGACGTGATCGACCTGCAGGGCACCGCCCCCGATCCGAAGTAGACTCCCGCCATGCGATCCATCCTCCTGATCGTGGCCGCGGCCATCGTCGCGGTCGCCGCCGGCATCGGCGCTTTCTACGTCTACTGCGCCTACCGCAATTCGCACGCCGCCGGCGCCCCGGCGGCCGAGCCGCTCCCGGCCGGCCTGGAACTGCGTGACCTGGATGGGCATCCCCGCCGCTTCGAGGAATGGCGCGGCAAGCTCCTGCTGGTGAATTTCTGGGCCACCTGGTGCACCCCCTGCATGCATGAGATCCCCGAACTGGTGAAGCTGCAGAGCCAGTACTCCGCCAAGGGCTTGCAGGTGGTGGGGGCGGCGGTGGATGATCCGGACGCGGTGCGCGGCGCAGTCGGCCCCCTGGGCATCAACTACCCGGTGTTGACCGACTCCCCCGACGCCATGATCGGCCTGATGGAAAAGCTCGGCAACGGCCCGGGCGCCCTGCCGTTTTCGGTGCTGGTAAGCCCGGACGGGCATGTGCTGGAACGGCAGCTCGGCGAATTCAAGCCGGCCGAGCTGACCGCACTGGTCGAAAGCCACTTGCCGCCCGCTCGCTGACCTACAACTGCTCACAACCGCAGCGAACGCGCGGTCAACTTCGCTTAATTTGTTTCCAGTTGGCGTTTCATGCACAATGCCGCGAGTCCTTTTGACGAGCCTCGCGCGTGAGTCGCATCCTGCTGCTGAACGGCCCCAACCTGAACCTGCTCGGCAGCCGCGAGCCGGAGATCTACGGCGCTCAGACCCTGGCCGAGATCGAGGCCGGGCTGGCGCAGGAGGCGCAGCGGCTGGGTCATGAGCTGCTGTGCTACCAGAAGAACCAGGAAGGGCTGCTGATCGAGCGCATTCACCAGGCGCGGCAGGATGGGGTGGAGTTCATCCTGTTCAACCCGGGCGCGTTCACCCATACCAGCATCGCGCTGCGCGACGCCCTGCTCGGCGTCGGCATCCCCTTCATCGAGATCCACCTGTCGAACGTGCATGCCCGCGAAAGCTTCCGGCACCGCTCTTATCTTTCCGATATCGCCGCCGGCGTGATCGTCGGCCTCGGCCCGCTGGGATACCGGCTGGGCCTGCTGGCCGCGCACGCGCGGCTGCAGAAGACCTGACACCGAAGCAAAGAACTCAACCGACCGCAAACAGGGATAGCTAGGCCATGGACCTGCGCAAGATCAAAACGCTCATCGAACTCGTCGAGGAATCCGGCATCGCCGAACTGGAGGTGAAGGAAGGAGAGGAGTCGGTGCGCATCAGCCGCCAGCCCATCGCCCCCATGGCGAGCGTGCATTACGCGCCGCCGCTGCCGCCGCCGGTGGCGCACG
>JARLJS010000035.1 GCA_031291075.1 Nevskia sp.
GAATTTCTCCATGCCGGCCTGCATCGCCTCGGCGGTGCTGGCGGGCAGGGTCTTCTGCAGGGCACCGAGGATTTCGACGCGCTTGATCGAGTCGATGCCCAGCTCGGCTTCCAGGTCCTGGTCGAGGCCCAGCATGTCGGTGGGATAGCCGGTGCGCTCGGCCACGATGTTCAGCAGCTGCGCCTGCAGCGTGGCGCGGTCGAGCATGGGTGCGGCAACGGCCACCGCTACGGCTGCCGGCGCGGCGGCGACGGCGGGAGCGGCGCCCGGGGCGAGCGCCACTGCCGCGTTGAGGATGGCATTGAGGCTGCGGGCCTGGGTGAACTTCTCCATGCCGGCCTGCATCGCCTCGGCGGTGCCGGCGGGCAGGGTCTTCTGCAGGGCACCGAGGATTTCGACGCGCTTGATCGAGTCGATGCCCAGCTCGGCTTCCAGGTCCTGGTCGAGGCCCAGCATATCGGTGGGATAACCGGTGCGCTCGGCCACGATGTTCAGCAACTGCGCCTGCAGCGTGGCGCGGTCCAGTGCCGGGGCGGCGGGGGCGGCTGCGGCGACCGGTACGGCGAGCCCCGCAGGCGCTGCCATTCCCGTTGCCGCAAGGTCGGTGCGCGCCTGGGCCAGGATCGCGTTCAGGGTCTTGGCGCGGGTGTAGCGCTCCATGCCGCCTTGCATGGTCTCCGCGGCGGCGGCCGGCATGCGCTTCTGGAAGGCGCCGAGGATTTCGACGCGCTTGATCGAATCGATACCCAGCTCGGCTTCGAGATCCTGATCCAGTCCCAGCATGTCGACCGGGTAGCCGGTGCGCTCGGCCACGATGTCGAGCAGGATCGGCTGCGCGTCGAACGCGGGCTGTGCGGCCATGGCCACGGGTGCGGCGGCGGGCTTCGGCGCCACCGTGATGACCGGTGCGGCGGCAGGCGTGGCCGGTACCGGCGGGGCGATCGGGGCCGCGGCGGGCTGCGACATCACCAACGGTATCGCTGCCGGGGCGGTCACCGGCAGCGGTGCGACGGGCACAGTGGTGCCGCCGGACACGCCCAGGAACTGCTGGATCACCCGTTCCTGCAGGCTCAGGAACTGGCGCATGGTCTGCTGGTAGGCGACCAGGGCCTCGCTGCCGAGAGCGCTGGCCGCGGCGGGCGCGAAAGCGGGCGCGACCGGCGCCGGGGCAGGCGTGGCGGCCGCAGGAGCCGGAGCGGCCTGCACCACGATCGGCGCCGGTACCGCGGCACGCCTGGCCTTCTCGCGCGCCTGCTCGGCGGCGCCGAGATCCAGTGCCGGCAGCTTGCCGGTGCGAAGCTGCGGATCGTCGAGCGGACGCGCACAGCCGCCGCTGACCCACCAAGTATGCTTGGGCAGCTCCACCGGCTTGACCAGCTCGGCCAGCCGGTTGAGATCCAACGACTGCGGCTGCCGCCCCTCGAACAGGCGCAGCAGCTGCAGCTCGACGCCGGCGGTCACCAGCTCGGCCAGGCCGAGCAGCAGGCCGCGCAGGCCGCCGCCCTGGCCGTCCAGCGATACGGACACGGCGTCACGGCCGGCCAGGGTCTGCCGGGCCATGTTGGCGCAAATGCCCTTTGGCCCGAGTTCGAGGAAGACGCGCGCGCCGGCGGCGTACATGCCTTCGATCTCCGCCACGAACTCCACGCTGTTGAGCAGGTGGCCGTCGAGCGTGCGTACGATGCCGGTGCTGTCGGCCGGGTAGGGCGCGCCGGTGGTGTTGGAATAGACCGGGAAGCGCGGTGCGGCGATTGGCGCCGCCTGGATCGCGGCGGACAGCCCGAGCTGGGCGCCAGCGACGAGTTCGGTATGGAACGCGCCCGATACCGGCAGGCGCGACACGCGCACGCCGGCGCTTTCCAGCTTCTTTGCCGCCTGTTCGACTTCGGCGGCGGGGCCGGAAATGACCGACTGCTCCGGCGAATTGTGGTTGGCGATCTTGACGCCGGGGCAGGCGGAAATCGCCTGCGCCACCGTTTCACGGCGCGCCTGCACCGCCGCCATCGCGCCCGGGGCGCTGCTGCGGGCGGCTTCGGCCATGCAGCGGCCGCGGATGGCGGACAGCCGCAGGAAATCCTCCGGGCTCAGCACACCGGCGGACAGCAGCGCGGTGTACTCGCCGTAGCTGTGGCCGGCCGCGGCCATCGGCACCAGGCCCAGGCGTTCGGCGAAGCGCAGGTAGCCGAGCGACAGGCTGCCGATGGCCGGCTGCGCCGCGCGCGTGTCGGTGAGCGCAGCACCCTGCTTCTTTTCCGCATCGGCGTCGAAGGCGGCCGGTGGCATGATCAGGTGCGACAGCAACTGCGGGAAATCGCTGTGCAGGGTGGCGTCGGCCAGCTCCAGCGCCGAGCGCAGCTCCTCCACGTAGATCGCCGCTTCGCGGCCCATGTTGACGTACTGCGCGCCCTGCCCCGGGAACAGGAAGGCGAGCTTGGGCGGCTGGGCCGCCAGCCCGCGGCCGAGCCGGGCCGAGGGCGGCAGCGGCCGGGTCTTGTCGGCCAGGCTGGTCTGCACCGCTTCGAGGTCGGCCAGCAGGGACGCGAAGTCCTTGGCCACGATGGCCAGGCTGACGCCGCTGCCGCGACGCGTCTCGGCCTGGCGTGCCAGGCTGTAAGCGAGGTCGCGCAGCTTGAGCCTGGTGCCCTGGCGCAGCGCCGTGGCGAGCCGGCCGAGGTCGGCCGCCAGTGCCGCCTCGTCCTTCGCCCGGAACACGCACAGCTCGTGGGGCCAGCGTTCCGCGCCCGGCGCGGCGGTGGTGGTGAAGTCGCCGCGATACTCTTCCAGCACCGCGTGGAAATTGGTGCCGCCGAAGCCGAAGGCGGACACGCCGCCGCGGCGCGGATGATCCGGATGCGCCAGCCACGGCCGTGTGTCCTTCAGCAGGTATACCGGGGAGTTGGCATCGGCGATGGTGTCGATGGGATGTTCGACGCCGTGGTGCGCCGGCAGCGTGCGGTGGTACAGCGACAGTGCCACCTTGATCAGGCCGGCGACGCCGGCGCTGGCCTTGGTGTGGCCGAGCAGGGTCTTGACCGAGCCGATGGCGCAGCTCTTCGGCGCGGCGCCTTCGGCCTGCAGGGTCTCGGTGATGGTCTTGGCCTCGGCGCGGTCGCCGACCGCGGTGCCGGTGCCGTGCGCTTCGGCCATGCCGAGCGTGGCGGGTGAGAAGCCGGCGCGGGCATAGGCACGCTTGAGCGCGCGCTTCTGGCCTTCGGGGCGTGGCGCCGTCATGCCCAGCGCCTTGCCGTCGGACGAGCCCGCCACCGCCTTGATCACGGCGTAGATGCGGTCGCCATCGCGCTCGGCGTCGGCAAGACGTTTGAGGGCGATCACCGCCAGGCCCTCGCTGATGCAGATGCCGTCGGCGGCCTGGTCGAAGGTCTTGGGTTTGCCGGACGGGGACAGCGCCTGCGTCTTGGAGAAACACAGGAATCCGAACGGGCTCTGCACCGTGTCCACGCCGCCGGCGATGGCGAAATTGCTGCGGCCGGATTCGAGCTCGTGCACCGCCATCGAGATGGCGGCGAGCGAGGAGGCGCAGGCCGCATCGACGGTGAAGTTGAGGCCGCCGAAGTCCATGCGGTTGGCCACACGGCCGGCCGCCACGTTGAGCAGGGAGCCGGCGAAGGATTCCTCCGACCACTCGGGGAGGCGCTCCCACACGCTCTCGTCGGGGTTCTCGACGAAGCGCGGGATCTCCGAGCGCACGGCGTACTGCGTGCCGAGGTCACCCAGGCCGCCGCCGGCGCCGAGAATAATGGAGGTGTTCTCGCGGTCGAAGTCGCCCGAGGCGTAACCGGCGTCGGCCAGCGCGCGGCGGGTCACCTCCAGCGTCAGCAGCTGCATCGGGTCGATCACCTTCATCGACTTCGGCGGGATGCCGTAGGAGATGGGGTCGAACGCCACTTCGTCGAGAAAGCCGCCCCAGCGCGAATACACCTTGTCGCGCGCGCGGCGGTCGGCGTCGAAGTACAGCTTCCAGTCCCAGCGCGACTGCGGCACTTCGCCCAGCACGCACACCTGGTCCAGGATGTTGTGCCAGTACTGCTCCGGTTCGTGCGCCTTGGGCAGCAGGGTGCCGACGCCGACGATGGCGATGTCGGACGGCGTGGCCGCCTCCACGCGGGCGGTGCGGCGCGCGCTGTACTGCCGCAGCAGGTCGTTGCCGCCCTCGGTGACCTCGTGGTGAAGCTGTTCGATGGTCAGCACGCGGTCGCGCAGGGTGGCGACCTGGCCGATCATGTACATGCCGTCGGCGAGCTGCTGCGGCGCCTCGACCGTCACGATGCCGCCGGTGGCGTCACGGTTGACACCCTTGGAGGCGATGCGCAGGCGGCCCAGGTTGAGGTCTTCCAGGGTTTCGCGGATCTCGTCGGAGGTGCGGCCTTCGCGCAGCAACTGGCGGCGCTGCTCGTAGAAATCGTGCGCGAACGGCGTGTCGGCGCAGCGGGTGGCGTGGCCGGGACCGGACTCGAGGTTGACGGTGCGGCGGCACTCCAGGGCCTGTTCCTGGAAGCCGGAGACCACCGCGCCGGACTCGACGATCTCGCGCGTGAACAGATAGGCGGTACCCATCAGGCCGCCCACCTTCATGCCACGTTCGGCCAGCGGCGCCGTCAGCGCCGCCAGCATGGCGCCGGAACGGGCGTCGTGCAGCCCGCCGGCGAACAGCAGGTGGTATTCGCCCTCGGTGCCGGGCTTGACCTCGGCCAGCAGCATCTCGGTCATCTGCTCCCACAGCGGGAAGCTGGCGAGCGGGCCGATGTGGCCGCCGCACTCGCGGCCTTCGAACACGAAGCGGCGTGCGCCCTGCTCGATGTACATCTTCAGCAGCGCGGGAGCCGGGGCGTGGATGTAGGTGGGGATGCCGCGCTTCTCGAACTCCGCCGCCTGGTCGGGACGGCCGCCGGCGATCAGCGCATAGGTCGGCTTGCACTGCCAGATGGCGGCGCACTGCTCCTCGCGCAGCGAATGCGGTACGAAGCCCAGCATGCCCACGCCCCAGGGCAGCTTGCCCATCTTGGCCTGGGTCTGCTGCAGCATCTCGAGGACCTGCGGCCCGCGCATCAGCGCCAGGGCCAGGAACGGCAGGCCGCCGTGCAGCGACACTTGGTAGGCGAACTCCGCGTTGTCGGAGACACGCGTCATTGGCCCCTGCGCCAGTGGGAAACGGGTGCCGTGCGAAGCGGCGAGCGGTCCGCCCGGGGCCATGAATCCGAGCTGGCCCGCGCTTTCGATCTGGCGCAGGCTGGATTTGCGGATGGCCTGCACCAGCCGGCCGACGCTGCGGAACTGCCTGCGGTAGATGGCGGCCACGCCGATGCCCTGGCCCAGCGGCAACAGCTGGTCGGCGGCGCCGTTACAGCCGATACGCGCGTTCAGCGTCGCACGCCATTCGGCCAGCGGCAGCGCGCCGGATTCGGCAGCGCGGTGTTCCTCGTCGGCGGTTTTCAGCACCGCGGCGCCGGGGCGCGAGTAGATGCGGCAGGGACTGTCGAGCAGTTCGCCGAACAGGCGGGTTTCGGCGCCGTTGAGACGCGCCAGTTCGGTCTGCACTGTGTCCGGCAGGGGCGATTCGGCCAGCAGCAGCAGCTGGTCGTCGAGCACCACGCCGGCACTGCCGAGGATGCGGCCGGCGGCCGCGCTGTGCACGCCGACGCCGCCGTGCAGATAGACGGGCAGGGTGGCCCTGCCGGCCAGTTTCTGCAGAAGGATGTAGCTGGTGTCAGTGCCGACCCAGCCACCGGCTTCGTGACCCTTGGCGACCAGGCCGTGGTGCGGGTAGGCGAGGGAGTCGACCGCGGCGGCGTCGGTGATTTCGGCCAGCACGACGTGCGCGGCGGCGGGACTGAGGCGGGCGCTGGCCTGCGCCTGCGCATCGGCGTCGCCGGCGAAGATCAGGGTCAGCGGCCGGTCGGCCGCAAGGCCGAGCAGCCGTTCGGCGAGGTCTGCGCCGGCGAGCGTGAGGCGCAGCCCGATGCGGGCGTCAGTGGCGTCGAGCAGGCGCCTGAAATTGGCGGCGGCCTGCGCGGGGTTGCGGCAGAATTCCAGGTCGAGCAGCCCGATACCGCCAGCACGCGCCAGCGCCGCGGCAATACCGGGGTGTTCCGCATCGGCCGGCGTCAGGCCGAGAACGTCGAAAAAGTCCCTATTGTTCAAGCCACACCTCCCTTCAGCGCAATCATTTGCGAGCCGGACCCGTCACAAGCCCCGGGTTTACGGCTTTCTCCCTTCCAGGAACGGTACTTCCAGGACCTTCTCGTGCACGATCGGTCCGTGGCCGAAATAACCCCCTTCGCCGAAGCATTCGCCATGGTCGGCGGTGATGATGAAATGCGTGTTCGACGGCGCCTTGTCCAGCAGCGCACCCAGCACGCCGTCGATATGTTCCACGCATTTCACCTGCTGCTCGTGCAGCGACTTCATCTGCTCGTCGTCGAAGAACTTGTCCTCGCTGGTCTTGCCCAGGTCGTCGTCCATGCGCTTGAACACGCCGTGCACGCCGGAGATATGCGGCAGGCTCTTGGGATCGAGCATGTACGGGTAGTGGGTTTCGCCCAGGTTGAGGAAATAAAACTGGGGTTCGGACTCGTCGAACTCGATCTCCTTCACCATGCCGGCGAAGTCGTTGTGGTTCGACATCAGCTTGTAGTCGTCGAAGTGGCGGTTGAGGTGCGACAGCGGGTTGAGCACCGGCAGCGACACCTTGGCGCTGGTGCGGTATCCGTGTTCCTGCAGGACATGGGGGAGCGACAGGTGCGGCACGAAGGTCTTGAAGGAGAGGCCAGGGATGCCGAGCCGGTCGACCCACTTGGAAAACTCTTTCTTGTAGACCTCGGAGGCGAACACGCCCTGCGGGCTGTCGTGCGGGATCATGCCCATCAGGTAGGTGTAATGCGAGGGGCTGGTCCAGGAGGCGTACGAGTAGCGCTTGGCCGCGATGCCGAAGCGGTCCATGTTGGGCTTTTTCGCCGCCAATAAACTGTCATAACGACAGCTGTCCATGACGATGAAAATCAGGTTGTTCTCGCTCATCTGCGCTCCCCGCCGTGCCACCAAGCCGCCGCCCTGAGCCAGACCTTGCCTTGCTGCGCCATCACTGGCGCAAGCCTTTGATGTTGCATGATATTGCTGCCCCCTGGGGCCGTAAGATATTGGTGTTTGGGAGGTCCTGAATCAGACCCGGATACTCCCCCTGGAGAACGGGAGTGCTTCGCCTGGTTAATGCATCCGGCGGAAACCCCTACTCTCCGGAAATTCATACGGTTAGAAGTCTAGTCGAAGGCGGACGAGAAGTCTGCAATATTTGCACCAGCGGCAGCTTCAAGCCGCCTGCTGGCATTTTGGCGTGTGGCGCGCCTCCGGGGGCGCTGACCGGAATGCGGGACATGTGACAATCCTTGTCTGGTTTGGCCTGCCGGGAATGGCAAGGTCCGTCCTTGGCAAACGCCTGTTTTTGACGTCTGCCCCCGAGCTTTCCACAAGTATGCTTTGATTTGATGAAATTTGTAAGAAAGCCTTCCCTTTACAACGCAATTTTCTTGCCGCCACTGGCCTGAATGGCCGGCCGGCAGCGCTCGACGCGGTGGAAGGCTGACGGGCGGTGAGCATGACAGCCGCAGGGCGCGGGAATGCTGCGATACGCATCTTTCGTTGCTCCTGTTCTGCGGTTTCCGGCAGTGCCTGGCGGCCGGATTTTTGATCGTTTGTGGTGCCGGTCTCCGCTTCGGATTGCGGCCGATTTTCCATTATGGAAAACGTATGTTCACTATCTGGCGATGTCCGTTATTTCTATAATAATCAATTGATAATAGATGGATAATTTGACTATCCAGCATAAATCAAGATCGTGAACATATATTGAGCTTACATATGTTCACTAACGATCCTACATGGATGCGATCGAAAATCACGTGGAAAAAAACAACTAACTAGTCCGAACGGACGATTCGTGGCGCCTCCCGGCAGTTCGGCATCACCGTATATCGCAGCGATTCCCCGTGGAAATTCAAAACCTTCGATCATCGGGCCGCCCTCGCCGCCAGCGGTCGCGTCCGGGGTCTGCGGGCTGCGCAAGGAGGCGCGGCGAAACGAATGAATGATCAATAATTCGCACATGAACCGGATGGGCGCGATGCGATGGCTGCTGCCTTGGCTGGGGCTGTTGATGTGCGCAGCAGCCTGGGCCGGTCCGCCAACCGTGCAGGTGCAGGCAAGTGACGAGCACCTCGTCCTGCTGCCGCGCGCCGAGATGCTCGAGGACACCGGCGGCCGCACGACGCTGGCGGATGTCCGCGGCAATGCGGGTTGGCTTCCAAGTCCAAGAGGGGAGACGCGTTCCTTCGGCTATACGCGCTCGGCCTGGTGGCTGCGCTTGCGCCTGGAAAGCGACGCGCGCGGCGCGACCCAGAACCGGATCCTGGAACTGGCGGCGTCGATCCTGGATTACATGGACCTATACTTGGTGCGGCCGTCCGGCGAAGTGGTGGCCAGCTACCAGACCGGCGACCGGCGCCCCTTTTCCCAGCGTGGACTGGATTACCGCAATCCTGCGTTCACCCTGGCGCTGGAGCCGGGCAAGCCGCTCGACGTCTACCTGCGCCTGGATTCCTACGACGGCCTGCTCGGTTCGCTGGCGATGAACCTGTGGAGCGAGGGCGGTTTCGTGGCCAAGAGCAACGGCGAGACCGTCCTCTTCGGCATCTATTACGGTACCCTGCTGGCCCTGCTGGTCTACAACCTGCTGCTGTTCCTGTCCACGCGTGATCGCGCCTTCGGCTGGTACGTGGCCTACGTGGCGTCGTTCTTCGTCTGGAACTTCACCTTCCTCGGCTACGCCCAGCAATACTGGTGGCCGGACAATCCGCACCTGAATGCCCTGGTGCTGGCCCTGGCCTGCGGGGTCAGCTTCATCAACTTCCTGCTGTTCGTGATGGAGTACGTGCAGGTCAGGGCGTATTCCCCATGGCGCCTGTATCCGCTGGCGCTGCTCGGGCTGGCCGGCTGCGTGGCCGTCTGCCTCCCGGTGCTGTTCGGCTACTTCGCCCTCGGATTCCTGCTGTCGGTGCCGGTGTGGCTCGCGGTGATGGTCGGCTGCATCGGCGTCGGCGTGGTGATGGCGATGGACCGCAGCGCGCCCGGCTCGCGTGCGGCGCGCTTCGCGCTGCTGGCATTCACGCCGCTGGCGATCGTGGTGGGGCTCTACTGCCTGACCCTGGCCGGTCTGCTTCGGGAAACCGCGTTGACGGCGAGCTCGTTGCAGGTTGGCTCGGCGGCGGAGGTTCTGCTGCTGGCGTTCGGCCTGGCCGACCAGATGAACACGCTCAAGGCGCAAAAGCTCGCCGCCGAGCAGGCTGCCCGCAAGGCGCAGGCCGCGCTGGCGACGCGGCTGGAACAGCAGGTGCAGGAGCGCACCCGAGAACTGGAGCAGGCCAACCGGCAACTCGCCTGCGCGGCCATTACCGACGAACTGACCGGCGCTTTCAACCGGCGTCATTTCAACGAGATCTTCGCCGCCGAGATCCGCCGCCGGCGGGGCAGCGAGCAGTTCGGCTTCTGCATCCTCGACGTCGATCACTTCAAGAGCTACAACGACCGTTACGGCCACCAGATGGGCGACGAGGTGCTGCACACCATCTCCGCCGCCCTGAGAGTGCGTCTGCAGCGTTCCGGCGACAAGCTGTTCCGCCTGGGCGGTGAGGAGTTCGGCATCGTGATGGGCGTCGACGACGTGCAACAGGCGTGGCGCTTCGCCGACGTGCTGCGCTCCGAGGTGGAGTCGCTGAAGATCCCGCACGAGGATGCACCGCTCGGGGTCGTGACGGCGAGCTTCGGCCTGCTGGTGGTGGCGGCGATGGATTCCAACGCCCAGCCGAAGGATATCTACGCCGCCGCCGACGCGCTCCTGTACCAGGCCAAGTCGGCCGGCCGCAACCGCATTCAGTGCGGGGTTGCCTGAGGAAGTCTCAGGACCGCAGTTCCCTCACGATGGCGCGCTTGAACGGCGCGACGCGCTCGCCCAGGTCGAGCATGATCCGGCGCGCCAGGCGGGCCGGCGGGGTGTCGCTGGTGTAGAGCCGGGCGACGGCGTTGGTCGCCTGGTACAGCGGCCAGGTGGCGCGGCGGTGCAGGTGCTCGTAGCGGGCTAGGACGCGGTCCGCGGCGATGTCGCGGCCGGCGCGGGACTGCCCGCCGATCAGCGCGGCGAGCAGACTTTGCCCGGACAGGCCGAAGTTGAAGCCGTGCGCGGTGACCGGGTGCATGCCGACCGCGGCATCGCCGACCAGGGCGAAACGCCGTCCCACGAACCGCTCCGCGTAGACCGCGACCAGCGGATAGCGGTGCACCGCCGACACCAGTTGCAGCGGGCCCAGCCGTGGCGACAGCCAGCGGTTGAGCCGCGCTTCGAGCGCCGCCTCGCCCTGCCGCAGCAGCCGCTCGGCCTCGGCGCCGGACACGGTCAGGATGATCGAAGACTGCCGGCCGCAGAGCGGCAGGGTGGCGATGGTGCGGCCGAAGTCGAACCACTCCATGGCGGTGCCGTCGTGCGATGCGCCGTGGCTGGCGCGGAGCACCAGCATGGTCTTGCCGAAATCGTGCATGCGGGCGGAGATGCCCAGCGCGCGGCGCGTTTCGGAGTGGCGGCTGTCGGCGGCCACCAGCAGGTCCGCGCCGAGCCAGCCGTCGGTTTCGGTATGCACGGCGGCCTGGTCGGCGTCGGTGCTCCAGGCGCGGATGCGCCGGCCGCAGAGGAGTTCGATGCCGGGCTGTTCCCGTATGCGGCGATAGATTTCGCGCCGGATGCAGTGGTTGGCGACCAGGTGACCGAGCGGGCCGCTGCCGGCGGCGCCGGCCTGGAAGTCGAGGAAGCGGGCGGAGCGGCCGTTGTAGACGCGCGCCGCGCGGATGGGCGCGACCTCGTCCGCGCTCCAGCCGGCGGCGACGCCGAGCGACTGCAGGATCCGCATTGACTTGTGGGTCAGTGCGATCTCGCGGCCGTCGTCGGCCGGCTGCGCAATGGACGTTTCCTCCTGGCAGTCGAGCACACCGATGCGCAGGCCCAGCGGTGCCAGCGACAGCGCCAGGCTCAGCCCGGCCGGGCCGGCGCCGATGATCAGTACGTCGTGGCGCCTGGCGGCGCGCGCTTGTGTCGCGTTCATGGCGGTTCCCTGGAGTGAACTGACCTTATCCGCGGCTCCCGCCGGGGTTATTTGACCGGCGTCAATGCGCGAAGGCCGGCTGTCGTGCGCAGGATGGCCTTACGTGCCGATCGGGAACTGCGGTCATGATGAAACAACTCGCCTTGTCCAGGGTTTACCAGTTGCTGGAACCGGGGCCGGTGGTGCTGCTGACCACCGCGCACAAGGGATGCGCCAACGTTATGACCATGTCCTGGCACATGATGATGGAGTTCGAGCCGCCCATGCTGGCCTGCGTCGTCAGTGCCGGAAATCACAGCTTCGCCGCCCTGCGCGCAAGCCGGCAATGCGTGATCGCCGTGCCCGGCGTGGAACTGGCCGCCACGGTGGTGAAGGTGGGCAACTGCTCCGGCCGTGACGTCGACAAGTTCGCGGCCTTCGGCCTGACCCCGCTTCCGGCCCGCCGGGTGGCGGCGCCACTGGTGGCGGAATGCTTCGCCAATCTCGAATGCCGGGTGGTCGACACCCGCATGGTCAAGCGCTACAACCTGTTCGTCCTGGAAGTAGTCCAGGCCTGGGCCGATTCTGCGCGGAAGCGTCGCAGGACCATCCATCACTGCGGTTACGGCAGGTTCGTGGTGGACGGCGAGGCGATCAGGCTCAGGTCGAAGATGCGCTAGGGGTCCCAAGGCCGATCGCCCGCTTGATCTACGTCATAGTCCGGACGCCGGCCCGCTGGCACGATGCTGACGAGACTTTGAGGCGCCGTCGGGCGGGATTGCCGACAGAAGACGCTGCTGCTCAGGCCCAACCACAGAGATAGCAGACAGGAATTCGTCACAATGACACCGCCCGCCTTCGGTCGTGCCCAAGCAGTTGTCGCCCAATCCCAGCCGCGGCCGATGGCCTGGCATCTCTGGGATTCCCGGCCATGGGGCGTCAAGCCCGGCCCCGCGCCCGTCCCGGCCCGCGGCGCGGCGCTGCGTACGGGTTTGATGGCCGACACCCTGGCCCTGGTGCTGGCCGGCGGCCGCGGCACCCGGCTGGGCAGCCTGACCGCCCGCCGCGCCAAGCCGGCCGTGCCGATCGCCGGCAAGTACCGGATCATCGACTTCACCCTTTCCAACTGCCTCAACTCGGGCATCTCCCAGATCGGGGTGCTGACGCAGTACATGGCGCATTCCCTGCTGCCTCACCTGCAATCCTGGAACAGCAGCCGCGAGGTTTCGATCCGCGCGCTGCCCGCTCGTGACGGCAGCGAATATCTCGGCACGGCCGACGCCGTGTACCAGAACCGCGACCTGATCCGCACGCGCATGCCCGCGCACGTCGTCGTGCTGGCGGCCGACCATGTCTACAAGATGGACTACGCCGCGATGCTGGAAGCGCACCTGCAGCGGCGCGCCCAGGTCACCGTCGGCTGCGTGGAGGTGCCGGTGGAGGCGGCGCGCGAGTTCGGCGTGATGGCGGTCGACGGCCATGGCCGCATCCGCGCCTTCGCCGAAAAGCCGCAGTGCCCGCAACCGATTCCCGGCAAGCCCGGGCGCGCCCTGGCGTCGATGGGCATCTACATTTTCGACACCGCCTTCCTGCTCAAGGCGCTGGACGAGGATGCCGCCCGCCAGGGTTCCTCGCGCGACTTCGGCAAGGACGTGATCCCCGACGCGGTGGCCAGGGCGCGGGTCTATGCCTACCGGCTGCACGACCTGCATCGCCCCGAGCAGGACGGTTACTGGCGCGACGTGGGCACCATCGATGCCTACTGGCGTACCAACCTCGAACTCACCGGCGACGCATCCGTGCTCGACCTCGACGACCCGGCCTGGCCGCTGCTCGGCGGCCCCATGGGCGGGCCGGTGCCGCACGGCTCGATCGTGGCCGAGGCCTCGGTGCGGCGGTCCGTGTTGTTCCACGGCGTGCGCGTCGGTGCCGACAGCCTGATCGAGAGCAGCATCATCCTGCCAGGCGCCCGCGTCGAGGGCGGCTGCACCATCCGCAACGCCATCGTCGACGAAGGCTGTCACCTGCCTTCGGGCACCGTCATCGGCGTCAACCCGGAGCACGACCGTCGGCGCTATCCGATCACGCCGGCGGGGGTGGTGCTGGTTTCGGGGTAGATGCGGCGGAATTCAATCGGCGGAAACAGCGGCCGGGCGGTCTACGTCCGGTCGCCTCACTGGCAATGATGAACCTTCAGCCAGCGCTCGTTCTCCTGCTCCTTGGCGCTCCAACCGGCGGCCACGTTCTTGTCTTCGGCCGACGCACCCTTTGCTTTCGCATCATCGCGCCAGGCTTTGTGCGCGGTGCACCAGCCGGGATTGGGGTCGTCGGCGCGGGGCGCCGGGGCGTGCACGACACCCTCGTGCCCGGGACCGGGTTCGTCGCAGGGGTGATCCTGGAACACTTTCGCGCCGTCGCGCAGGTGACAGGTCCAGTTTTGTTCGGCACCGGCGCAGACCGGCAAAGCCAGTAGGAGCAAGGGCAACAGGCGCATCGCTTTCCGCTCTCCAGGCGAATGTGGCGCAGCCTTATACCTGATCCTTGCGGCGGGTTGCCAGTAGAAGAGTACTACCCCCGTCGTAAAACGGGGGACAAAACGGACTGCGGAGCATTGGATAGTCCCGGCAGGACCCGATTGGGTTGGGGTCCGGCGAGTTTCAAAGCATCAGTTTTCCGAGGTCGTTGGCGCTGACCAGATCGCGCGAATCCGCCCGATCCCATAGCGCCTCGAATGCGCTCAGACAGCGCTCTTCCGAGTCCCTTGCGCGGACGTCGTCCCGGGAGATTCCCGTGTCCGCCTGCGAATCCTGGTCGAGCGTTCGCCGCAGCGCCGCGGCGTCAAGCGCGCCGCGGCCATCGGCCTCCACGCCCAGCCGGCGCAACACGGAAAGCGGATCCGAGGCAAGCTCGTCGTACCAGACCAACTCCCGGCGCACTCCGGCGCGACGCATTTGATCCAATGCCTGGATGGCGCCGTGCAGCGTTGCGGCAAGCCCCTGCGGACTGGAGCCGAACGCTCTATGGCTGGAGCGCGCCCAGCTGCGGCGTTCGCGCAGCACGAACACAGCCCGTGCATCCGGCACCGCCGTCAACAGATCGGCCCAGAGAGCGTTGCAAGCGCTGCGTAACTTCAAGAATGCATTCCGGTCACATTGCCGCGCCAGGGAAGCGACCGTTCCCCGGATGATTGCCTGGACCACGCCGGCACCGACGTGCCTGCGAACGGGCTCCGGCATGACCGCCAGCTGCGTCAGCACATCGGGTTCCGAGACGGATCTGCGTCCAGCAGACCTCAACAAGCTCGACAACAGGGTGGAGCCACAGCGGCCGATGGAAAAGACGAATACCGGAGCGGGATTTTCAAACTGCTCGCGCCGTTCGAATAGCTCCACCGGCACCGTCAGCAGCTGCGTCGCAAACCTTCGCTGTGCTTGGTAGACAAACGGAGCGTCCAGCACCAGCCTGGGGTCGGGGACCAGGGTGTACACGATCCTTTCCGAAGGAAGGTTATAGCAATAGACGATTGCGTTCGACATCCCATGGTCGGGACCCACCTCACTTTCGAAGGCCGCGGAAAAATCCTGCGACGAGGACAGTACCGTGCTGCGATGGCCTTGTGAACCCGTGACCTTGTACAGGCGGCTTGACCTCTGGAGAGGTGGTTGGGTCATTCAGGCTCGCAGAAAAATCGAACAAGCTCCGCACGCATTGTTGGCAATCTGCCAGCCACTTGCAATGGCGGCCTTCGAACAGTGACAGCATGAGCCGGCTATCGCCCTCGTGATCCTTGGCGGCTAAGCGCCGCACCGAACAGACACAGTGTGTGCATTCGGTCAGAGTGACTTCTGCGGCAATCTTGGCCGCATAACACCTAAGAGAAGCCGCTATGAAATATCTAATGCCGTTAGTTCTGCTGATTGCAGCACTTGGACTCGGCGCCTGTGCCGGGCCGATGGGACCGCCAGGCGCTCAGGGCAACACCGGCAACACCGGATACACCGGCGCCAAGGGCGCCACCGGAAATCAGGGCAACACCGGATACACCGGTGCGCCCGGTTTGACAGGTAACACTGGATCCGTCGGCGACACCGGCGCTACAGGCAGCACCGGCGCCACGGGTAGCACCGGCGACACCGGCGCCACAGGCAGCACCGGAGACACCGGAGCCACGGGATCGAAGGGCGCCAAGGGCAATACGGGTTCGGGCGGCAGCACGGTTGTGGTGGTGCCGCATTAACTCGCGATATGACTGAATCAGAGGCAGGCCAATAAGCCTGCCTTTGATGGGGCGGTCAGTGCGTGTTGCGCAACATGAACTCGACGATGGGTTCGAACACGTAGTCCTTCTGCGTGGGCGAGTTCACCGCCTCGAACATCGGATCGACGTGATGGAATCCGGGCGCCACGATCTGGTTCTGCTGAGGCGGAATCGCGCCCAGCAGCGGAACCACGATCCCTTCGCCGCCGATCACGATCATGGACGGCACCTTGGACGGGCCGTCGATGTGATAGACGTCGAGTCCGTGCTTGGTCCCCCAGGGAAAAGCCAGTCCCAGGACGTCGAGCACGATGCGCGTGGGGAAGTACCATTCGCCCAGATCGGTTGGCGTCCGGTAAAGCCCGCGGATGAATTCCTGCATGTCCGAGGGATTGTCCTGCAGCGTGGTGAAGGTGACCAAGCCGCCGGCGGACTTGTAGTCGGGGTCGAGCGGCGTTGCGATCTGGTCGCGTGTGCCCCAGTCGTAGAGCGGGCCGGTGCCCAGGTGCCGCAGGTCCGGACCGGCATCGGCAGGAATGTAGTTCTGCTCCTGGCCGAACAGCAGTTCGCCGTACGGGCCGATCCCCGGCGCTTCCCGCAGCGATTCCAGGGCCGGGTTCTTCTTGACGATGGCGCCGCCGTGCATGAATCCCAGGCCAGTCTGCAGGAACCCCAGAGGGCTGAATTTGTCGCCGAACAGCGCGCCGATAATGGCCTGGTTGGTGAGCCGGTAGTCCTTGAGCGTGGTCGGATCCTGGGGATCGCGGCTGAACACGAGCTTGAGAATGCCCGTCACCTCCGGTGAAAGGGCGGGGATCTTCTGCAGCACGTCGGACTGCGCTCCCGCATCCTTGGTCGCCAGGATGGACAGCGCGTCGGGCATGGCCAGGACCTCCGGCGAGAACAGGCCGGGAATGAAGGTGTCCGTAGGCAGTTTCCCGGCTTGCAGGGCGCCGAGCAGCGCCACGTACCCGTCTTCCGTCAGGTTGCCGGTCACGTTGAGGATCTGCTTGGCGAACGGCACGAACCGCGTGACGTACTTTGGAATCTCGGCGACAGAGGACACGAAGGTTTCCAGGCCCACCGCGCCGGCGACCAGGTTGTAGCCGGCATCGGCCGTCGTGCTCGGGTTGCCGTCGAAATCCCAGGACAGGAACGCGGAGACGTGGAGGCCGCCGAGCGAGTGGCCCGCCAGGATCACCTTTTTCTTGCTCACGCCCGGGGTGGGCATCATGGACTTGATGATCGCGTACATGTCCTGCGTGGTCTGCCGCAGGCCGAACTCGCTCAGAAACCGGATCTGGTCCTGTTGCAGGAATCCCTGAAAGGTCCGCCCATTGATAGGCTGGTTTTTGTAGTAGTAGCCGATCATGAGGTCTTCGGCTTCCTGCGCGGTGGCGGCTTGTGACCCCGCCACGAAGCCGGTGTGATCCTCCAGGCAGTTGGAGCGGCGATCCATGGCCCATACTTCGATGTTTTTATGGTGCCTGGTCTTGGCGATGTAGACGAGCTGCCGGCCGAAGAAGTCGAAGGCGCTGGCGCCTTCCAGTATCCCCGGCACCATCAGGATCGCGGCATCCGCATCTTCCGCGTTACTGCTCGCATCCTTGGTTTTGAAGCGCAGGAAGCTGAGCTTGTCGCAGGCGAGGGGAGCGCCCAAAGGGCTGGCCGGCGTGTACCCGTCGATGGTGACGTAGCTCGATTCAACGATCCTGGCGACGTCGTCATCGGTCCAGAGCTTCTGCCCGGATGGGGTCTTGAGCGCTTCCGGCACCGGGCCCAGCGGCGAATAAGCCCAGGCCGGCGTGCCGAACAGGATTGCGAACAGGGCGAATACTGCAAACGAGGGGCTGCAGCGCCCTTTCCGATGCGTCTTCATCGTGATCTCCTCCACCTGGCGATTGACGAGGTGCTGAACACGCCACCGCTTTTAGTGCCTGGTAGCTTATTTAGTGCCTGCCCAGGACCATGGTGAAGAACGGACAATCGATTGTTCGAAGCGGTCAGTAGTTAAAATTCACCACGCCGCCTGGCGTGCCGCCGGAGCTTTGTGGCAACACCCCGTTGCCCGGCTACCGGAACCGGTATTCAAAGGTGTTGGCGAAATTCCGTGGCCCGGCCAGGCCAACGGGAAGCATGTAGCGCCAGCCCATGATGTCGATCCTGCCCACGCGGGCGGCAAGCGGCTGGTCCAGGTTCCCGGCCAGACGGCGCACGGGATCGTAAGGCGAGTCCGCAAGCTTCAGCCGTGCCTGGGCGCGGTAGGACTCATGGATCGTTTCGCGAAAGCGGAACATCCACACCGGATTGAGCGCCATGAACTGGCCCGGCCCGCCGGTATTGAAGATCTTGACGCCGGTCAGCGGCTGCGGATTCTCCTCCTTTTCCAACAAGGACACGCTTCCCTCTGCCAGCGCGACGCCGCGCCGCTGGGCGGCAAAGGATATTTCCCGCTCCGTGCCAGTGATGGCGATGTCGCCCATTTTCTTGGGATATGCCAGCAGTTCCCGGCCGTAAATCAGGGCGGTGTCATCGTTGACGATCATCCAGGGGCAATGCAGACCGGCGCCGCCCAGCAGGGACCTGACACGAAACAGGACAAAGCACTCCCGGTAGGGCGAGGTGAACGCCGTCTTTGCATAGTCGGCGATGCCGAAGATGCCGGAACAGGTCTTGTCGAGGCGCAGGCCGTGGGGGAGCAGCCTGGCGGCGGCGGTGGGGTCCAGCGGAATTTCAATGCAGATGACCTGGCCGTTCTCCCACATCGGAATCCTGCCGCGAAGCAGCGACCATAGGCTCCCGACCAGGCCCAGCCGGGTTCTGTGTGGCGTATCGAAGGGGAAAGAGGGGATGTGGGGATGCAGCATTGGATTTTCGTCTCCGTCCACCCGTGACATCTCCTCAGTCATCGGGCTTGCTGTTCCCAAGGGGAAGGCCGGTCTCCCGGCACTCGATCAAGGGGCTGGATGAATGATGCTCCGGTCCGGCATAGACCTGGCGGATGGCGCGGTCGCCCACCATCCGGGTGATGCCAGGGAAGTGACGCATGAAAAACGAAGCCATCCGCGTCCGCGTACCCGGTACGATCAGGAAACGGCCGGCCCGGATCCCGGCCAGCGTGCCCTTGACGATCACCTCGACGCCGGTTTTTGGAATCGTGAGAGTGTGCGCCCTGTTCTCCGGCGTCCGTGAGCGGTCGAGCGCGTCGACCATGGGCGAGTCAAACTCGGCCGGGCAGACCAGGTGTACCTTGACCCCCTGCGGCGCCAGCTCGTAGCGCAAAGAGTCGGTCAGGCCGACCAGGGCATGCTTGGCCGCGCAGTAAGGCGTATAGCCGAATACACCGGACAGGCCCGCCATGGATGCGATGTTGACCAGGCGCCCTTGCGAGCGCTTGAGGTGCGGCAAGGCGGCTCGCGTGACGTGCAGCAGGCCGAACAGGTTGATGTCCATGACCTGCCGGAAATCGGTCATCGCAAGATCTTCGAAGTATCCCTCGCGCAGGATACCCGCGCTGTTGATCAGGACATCGACGCCCTGTTCCGACCAGGCCAGCTCGCCGATGGCCGCCTGGGCGGCCGCTTCGTCGGCCACGTCGACCGGCTTCACGCCAACGCGCGCATCCCGTACCTCGGTGCGAATGGCATTTGCCGCGGCTTCCAGCTTGCGCGGATCGCGCGCGATCAAAGAGATGCGCGCCCCTTCCCTGGCCAGCGCGAAGGCCAGCGCGAGGCCCAATCCCGACGATCCACCGGTGATGACAACGTGCTGGTTCCTGAACATGGGCTCCTCAGTTGTGTGAGGCTTGCAGTGCGGCAAAACGCTCCGCCATCGCGGTGATGGTCAGGCTCGGGTTCACGCCGATATTGCCGGGGATGCTGGAGCCATCCACGACATACAGGCCCGGGTAGCCATGCACGGCGTGGCCGGCGTCGATCACGCCCTCCGCCGCCGAGCGGCCCATGGGGCAGCCGGCCAGGATGTGGGCGGTCGTCGACAGGCCGCCGATGGATTCGCTGGTGATGTTCATCGGCGTGCCGCCGCAGAGTTCGGCGAACTCGCGGGCGATCCGGTTGGCCACGGGCAGATAGCTTGGCGCCTCGTGGCCGGGGCTGGGCGTGCTCCCCAGCATCCTCCGGAACGGCCACCACCAGCGCCGCCCGTACTGCAGGCGGATGTGGTTGTCGAGATCCTGCATCACGGTGAATGTGGTGATCCGCTTCTCCCATTCCCGTGCGAAAAGATTCCGAAACAGCAGCAAGGGCGACAGCGCCATGGCCAGCAAGGTCCGCAGGGCGCGCCTCCAGGGCAGCGGGTCGTCCACCAGCGGCCCCATGTAGACCTTCATGAAGCGATAGCCGCGGTCGAAACGGTTCTGGGTTGCGTGCGTGTTCTGGTCGGGATGGAAGTCGGTCGAGATTGCCGTGCCGTCGGTCATGTCGGCCCCGCGCGGATGCAACACCGCCGTGATCGCCTCGGAATTGGTGCGCACCAGTTGCCCCAGGGTCTGCGAAACCGCCGGCAGCGTGCGGTAGGAGTCCCGGTTCCTGAACAGGATCTCCAGCGTGCCGACGACGCCGGCGGAGAGGATCAGGTTGCGCGTGGTCAGGGTTCCGAGCGGCCGGCCATCGGCCGGGTCCACCAGGCTGACCCGAAAGCCTCCGCCTTGCAGCGGCTCGATACGATCCGCCTTGCGGTCTGCGAGCACCTTCACCCCGCGTTTCTCGGCCAGGTACAGGTAATTCTGGTAAAGGCTGTTCTTGGCATCGACCGGACAGCCGGTCAGGCAGCCTCCGCAATAAATACAGCCGCTGCGCGCCGGGCCTGCGCCGCCGAAGTAGGGATCGGCCTGCTTCACGCCCGGCTGGCCGAAGTACACGGCGGTCGGCACCGGGGCGAACGTGTTCCCGACCCCCATCCGCTCGGCCGTTGCCCGCAGCAGGCGATCCTGTTCGGTCTGGCGTGGATTGATGCTGACGCCCAGCATGCGCCGTGCCTCGGCGAAATGAGGGCTGAGTTCCTTCTTCAGATCGAGCCCGAGGGTGTGCAGCTGAGGATCGTCGTAAAAGCGATCCTTGGGCTCAAGCATGACCGCGCCCCAGACGATGCTGCCCCCGCCGACGCCCACCCCGCCGACGACGCACAAATGGCGGAAGAGGTGCTGGACGAAGTAGCCGCGCAAGCCGAGGCGCGGCATCCACAGGAGTTTCGTCACGGATCGTTTGCCGGCCTCGATCTCCGCCCTGCCGATCCGGCGCCCCTGTTCGAGCACCCCGACGGTCCAGCCTTTCTCAGCCAGGCGCAGGGCGCAAACCGACCCGCCGAAGCCCGAGCCGACGATGAGGTGGTGGAAGTCGAAGCCGGTCCCGGTATCCATGGATTACTGCAAAGCGGGGGAGAGTGGTGCTGCGGAGGTTTGCATGACGATGCAGGATGAAAAGGGAATCCTGGATCACGCGACGCTCGTTGGGATTGGCTCTGAAGTCGACAAGAGTTTGCCGCTTGGGCCATACCGCCGCGCTCCGCGCCACACTTATTCTGCGATCTTCGGGAATGACAAAGCCCGCGAACGTCTCGTCATTCGGTGCCGACGTCTGGCGCCGGGCGCCTGATCAAGCCTTCGGTGCTTTGATAGCGCCAACGACGCCGCAATGCAGCATTTTCGACGTTGTGCCGGCAAATTTCCGCATTTCGCCACTGACGCTGCGGCTTCCGAGGCGGATGCGCAGAGCGCACCTGAAAAGTGCTTTGAAGCGGCAGTTCGGACCCCGCAACGAGCACGTCGACATCGACCAGATCGCACTGTTCGCCAGCGACGGCAGCCAGGTGATCGAGATCCCGCCGGCGGACGAAGCGGAAGACCAGCC
>JARLJS010000264.1 GCA_031291075.1 Nevskia sp.
GCGGCGGGTGCTGCCGGGGCGGCAGCCGGAACCGGCGCGCCGGCGGCCAGCGGCTGGGTCGGTCCCAGCGTCTCGCTCTTCGGGTTGCCGGCGGGCACGCTGTTGGCGGCGGCGGCGCCGCCAGCGAAGTTGCCGCCGGGTCCGTTGCCGAGCTGGTTGATCAGCGACAGCTTGTAGCGCACCGCCTGGTTGCCCTGGTCGAGCTGCAGCGCGCGGTTGTAGGCGGAACCGGCCAGCGCGGCGTAGATGTCGCCGAGGTTCTCGTGGGCGGTGGCATAGGCCGGGTGGGTGGCAAGCGCCGCCTCCAGCGCGTCGCGCGCCTTCTCGTAGTCACCCTTCTGCGCGTACAGCACGGCCAGGTTGTTGTACGGCTCGGGCAGCTGCGGATAGTCGCGGGTCAGCTCGGCGAAGGCCTTGATGGCGTCCTCGCTGCGGTTGAGCTTGACCAGCACCAGCCCGCGGCTGAAGCGCGCCTCGGCGTCCTGCGGCGAGCTGGCCAGGTAACGGTCAAGCCGGTCCAGCGCGGCCTTGTAATCGCCCTGGCCCATCAATGTCTGAGCTTCCTGCACCGCCGGTGCCGCGGCCAAGGCCGGGACAGCTGCGGCTGCCGCGATCATGAGAATCGCCGCAGCGCGGCGTGCATTCCGTTTCACTCGGTACCCTCTTTCGCGTTAGCGTTTCAACTACGAACTAATATACCAGCAATACCAGCAACTTCCATCGCGGCGGAGGCCGCCGTCCGCCGCATGCGCAGTCCCCGGCATATTTTGATCGTCAAGACCTCTTCTCTGGGGGATGTGCTGCACGCCTTGCCCGCCGTCACCGACGCCGCGCGGGCGCTGCCGGACCTGCGCTGCGACTGGCTGGTCGAGCAGGCCTTTGCCGAGATCCCGGCCTGGCACCCCGCGGTGGAGCGGGTGATCCGCTGCGACCTGCGCGGCTGGCGCAGAAACCTGCGACAGACCGTGTTCGGCGGCGACTGGTCGCGGTTCCGCGCGGAGCTGCGCCAGACCGAATACGACCTGGTGCTCGACGCCCAGGGCCTGGTCAAGAGCGCCTGGCTGGCGCGGCAGGCCCGCGGACCGGTGGCGGGCCCGGACCGGAGCGCGGCCCGCGAGCCGCTGGCGGCGCTGTTCTATACGCGCGGCTACGCCATACCCCGCCACGATCAGGCGCACGCGGTGGAACGGACGCGCCGGCTGTTCGCGCAGGCACTTGGCTACCCGCTGCCCGGGGCACCGCCGGACGCCGGCCTGGATCGTGCGCGCTTCCCCGTGCCGGACCTGGCGCAGCCCTATGCAGTCCTGCTCCACGCCACCACCTGGAGCAGCAAGCGCTGGCCGCTGCCGCGCTGGGGCGAACTCGGCGCATGGCTTGGCGGGCGCGGGCTGCGCCCGGTGCTGCCCTGGGGCAGCGAAGCCGAGCGGGCCGATGCGGAAACCATCGCCGCCGCCTGCGGCGGCCTGGTGTTGCCCCGGCTGAGCCTGACCGAGCTCGGCGGCTGGCTGGCGCACGCGCGGCTGTGCGTGGGTGTGGACACCGGGCTGGCGCACTTGGCCGCGGCCCTGGGCACGCCGCAGGTAACCCTGTACGGACCCACGCTGCCGCAGCTCACCGGGGCGGTCGGCGCCAGCCAGGTGTGGCTGCGCTCGGGCGAGGATCGCAGCATCGACCGCGAGCGCCCGACCACGGTGGAGGTGGCCCGCGTGCAGGAAGCGCTGCAGGGCCTAGTGTCCTGAGTTAGAAGTTCGTTGACAAAAGCGTTTGATTGAAGCCAGGATGTCGTCGGCGGACTTTGTCCAAGCGAACGGTCGCGGATTTTTGTTGTAGGTCTCCAGGTAGTGGCGAATCGCCGTTTCCAGGGCCA
>JARLJS010000265.1 GCA_031291075.1 Nevskia sp.
ACTGCGCTCTCTGCGCCTTTCCCTCGGTGCGCAGCTCGCTGATGGCGGCGTGCGCCGCTGCGAGTTCGCCTTCCATCTGCGCGCACCTCGCCTGCGCGGCCTGGAGTCGCCTGCTGGCCTCCTCCAGTTCCAGCTGCAGCTGCTGCTGGTATTGGTGGTCCTGGTGCTGGTGCTGGTGCTGGTCCGTCCCGAGTGTCGCCGCTGTCGCCGCCGCTGGCGCTGGTGCTGCTGCCGCTGCCGGTGTCGGTGTCGGTGCTTCGCCGGGCGAGTCGCTCGTCTCTGGGCGGGACTGGGACTGGGACGACGGCGGCGAGGAAGGACCAGCGACCACCGAAGGACCAGTGCCAGAGCCAGAGCCAGAGGAAGGCGAAGGCGAAGACGGAGCGACAGCCGAAGGAGAACCAGAAGTGGAAGCGGTGGCGCCATTGGCACCGCCGTGGGTCGGACCATCGGCAGTACCGTCGGCAGTGCCAGGCGCGGTCCTCCTGGCTGCACCCTTCCCACCACTCTCCTCCTCCTCCTCCTCGGGCTGGCTTGGCTGGTGGTGTGCTGCCGCCGCCGCCGCTGCTGCCTGGTGCTGTTGCTGCCTGTTGGCCGCCGCCAGCAGCTCGCGGCGGAGTTGGGCGACCTCCTGGTGCGCCTCCTGGCACCGAGCGTCGACGTCGAGGAACTGCGACTCGGTGAAGACCAGGCGACTACGCGTCGAATCCAACTCCGCCTGGAGGGAAGCGAACGCACGCTGCAGATCGGACGAACTCGGCTGGACAGTCGGACTCGCACTCGCCTGGTCCTGGTCTTGGTCCTGGCGAGCGTCGTCCGTCTTCGCCTGCCGATCGGTGTCTGTCGCAGCGGGCGCCGTCGGCGCAGCAGCGGTCGTCGTCTCCGGTTGGTTCGCCTCGGTCGGGTGGCGCGCTGGTGCAGCGGCAGCGGGAGCGAGAGCGGCAGCGGCTGCGGCGGCTCTCCTCAGCGCGTGCAGGTCGGCGCGCGCTTCCGCCAGCTGACCATCCGACTCCAGGTACTGCGACTCGGTGAACTGAAGGCGACTGCGCGCCTCGGCCAACTCCGCCTGGGAGGAGGCGAACGCGCGCTGCAGGCGAGCGAGCGACACGAGAGGAGACGAATCGTCGCCAGCAGACGCCGACGCCGGCTGCTGCGGCTGCTGGTGGGAGTCGGCACCCAAGGAGGACGACGAGCTGACAGTGGTCGGGGTGGTGGTGGTGGCGGCGGTGTCGGTGTCGCTCTTGCCCTCGGTGTCGTTGGCACTCGCACCTGCCGGCGCCTTGTCCTCTGCCGGCGGCTGTGCTCGGTGTCGCTCGACATGCGCCGCCAGCTCCGCCTTGACTGCGGCCAGCTCCGTCCGAGTCGCGGCCAGCTGGGCGAGGGTCGCCTCCAGGACGGACGACACCCGGCGGGGAGAGACGCCGCCAGCAGAAGACGAAGACACCGGGATCGGAACTGGAACAGGCGGCGTCGGGTCACTGTGCTCCGCTTGGGCCGTGGTGACCGCCGCCAGCTCCTTCACCGTCGACCGCAGCTTCTCCGCCTGCTGGTCGCGCTCGGTGTACAGGGCGAGCAGCGTCGACGCGTGCTGGGCCCGAATGGCGTCCAGCTCAGCGGTGTGCTTCGCTTGTGCCCGGGTGAGAGCGGCGCGGTCGACACCGTTCAGCTCGACGGCGGCATCTCGCTCCACACGGAGCGCGCGCAGTGCCGCAGCGTGGAGGACGTGCGCTTGGGCCAGCTCCGCGGTCAACTTCGAATGATCGGCGGTGCGCGCGGATTCGAGATCGGATATGGAGCGCTCCGCCGCCACCAGCTGAGAGTGGACGGCGGCACGCTCGGCGACCACAGACGAAAGGAGGGCGGAGTGCTCATGGCGAAGGAGGGACATCTCGGCAGAGTGATCGGCGTGCTGGTCTTCGAGCTCCAGTGCGTTCGCCTTGCGTTGGCTGGTCATGGATTCCCTCATGCGCTCGAGTTCCGCCGACAGCTCCTCGTACTCATCTTGTTGTGCCTGTGCGTTCAGAATTTCCTTCGCGTTCTCCGCCTGCTGCACCATGTCTCGCGCTTCGGCCGTGGCCAACTCCCGCTGCG
>JARLJS010000266.1 GCA_031291075.1 Nevskia sp.
CCCTCTCCCGCTTGCGGGAGAGGGGTAGGGGAGAGGGGCTTTTGGCCCGACGGAAAGCCCCTCTCCCGGCCCTACGGGCCACCCTCTCCCGCACACGGGAGAGGGGAAAGAATGTATGCACGTAAAGAGAAAATGCTCTAGAAATGGTGTACCCAGCGCAGTTGCACGCGATCCCCCTCCGGCCGGTTGCGGGCACCTTCCTCGAAGTAAACGTTTACGAACAGGTGATCGTCCCGCGAGAAGCTGTAGATCGCCCCGGGACCTAGTGCGAGCACGCGCTCCTTGCGTCCATGCACGGCCTGGCCGTTGGCGTCCGTATCGGTGAACTGCAGCAGCCAGTAGCTGTTGAGGCCGGCCCTCAGCTGCGGCGTGATGCCGTAGTCGACCGTCAGGTTCGTGTGCACGGCCTGACCGGCCTGGGTATTCGTGATGCCGCTGCCGAAGGCCGGCGACGGCTGGTCATTCTTCGCGTTCCACAGATAGTGGAGGCGCCAGGAAGCGGTGAGCTTGGGCGTGAACCAATAGGTGCCGGCCCAGTAGGGATTGAATGACCAGAAATTCGAGCCGGGATTGACCGCAGCGGTGTTCTGATAGCGGCCGGTGGGCACGATGAAGGTGAACTCAACGCGCTGCACGAACTTCGGTCCCTGGGCGCCCATCACCGGGGCGAACTGCAGGAACGGGCCGATCTCCAGGTCGCCGACGCCGGGATTGCCCTTCAGCGCCGCCCCGTTGAGCCCGTCGTCCGTGTGCGCATCGATGACCCAGGGCAGCAGGAACTGGACGCCCGGGCTGGCTCCGAAAACGGAGGTCGGCGCCATATAGGTGAGCTGCGCCAGCAGGTCGCTGACCTGAACCTCCTGCTTGGGTAGCGGCAGGTCGTTGCCGCTGTTGTCCTTGAGGTGATTGGCCGAGTAATACTGGCCGTATGCAGTGAAGTACAGGCCGGGACCGGCCGGCGGAGCGCCGTCGAGGAAGCTGGTTGCGCCGAGGTTGACGGTGGGTTCGTCGTAGGCGAAGCCGATGCAGGGGCAAGCCAGCGCAAGCGCTGCGGCGAGGGTATGCAGGCGATGTTTCATGACATTGAATCCAATGCGCCGGCGACACGGACGGCGCGAAAGTGGTCTGGGGCTAAGGCCCGGACATGCGCTGGTCGGCAGCGAGCGATGGGGAAACGGCTAACGGAGCTGGAACCGGCGCGGCCTACCACGTCACCCGGTACAGGCAGGATTCGCCGCCCTTGGCCCGGCACTTGGATTCGTCGTGCTCGACCTTCACGGTCGCCGTTGCGGCCGGCTTGAATCGCTTGGCCATCTTTTCGATGAGTCCACGGTCGAAGGCGCACGGATAGGGATTGTCGCAGCGGATGTGCGCTTCCCGATCCGATACCCTGGTATAGCGGTAGTGGCCGATTCCTTCCAGCAGGATCCCTGTCGACGGATCGAACATGACCTTGCCGCCGATCCTGTGGTTCATGTGGTAGGCGACATCGATCGCCGCCAGCGCCTTGTGAATATCGTTGATCTCCGGCGGGAACCTGGCGTTGTCCGGGATCGAGGCGCCGATCACCTTGAGCGTGGTGTTGCCGATCTTGTTCGCGATCTTTTCGAACGCGTTGAGCCAGTCCTGCTGCGAATACCAGCCATTCTCCTTGACGTCGTTCAGGTTGGCCTCGCGCAGGAATCTCAGGCCGGTATCCTTCATCGCTCCGAGCGCGTTCGCGACCGAAAGGACGGTCTGACCGTTGACTTCGACGTTGGGCTTGATCGCCTTGAACTGTGTCATCTGGAACTCTCCTCTGACTCCCGGCGGATGACGCCGGATCGGCTTCGATCGGCGTACGGCTTTCCTTGCCGCGCCGGCTGCTCCCTTCACCTGACATCGCGGTGATGGATGGGCCAGATGCTAGCGCCCGCAAGCGCCTGATCGGCCTGTGCAAGTCGGGAAGGTTGTGCCGTTCATCGAGCAGTACGTGCGGCGCGATCTCTCTTCGCGCGGTACCCGCCGTTGATCGAGCAGTTGCTTGTGACCCAGGGGTCTGCCGGCGGGCGGCAGCCTACGGCCAGTACTCTTTCTTGAACTCCTGCAGCCGCTGCATGGCGTGCTCGTAGCCGCGCTCGGCGATCTCGTCCAGCCGCTTCCAGGCGAACAGCGCCACTCCCGACACCGGCATGCGCAGGTAGAGGTCGGCGCGGCTGGCGCGCAGCCGCACGCCGCTCTCGCTGGTCAGCGCCATGCCGCCGAACAGGATGTCGATCAGCGAGACCTGGGCGCGGTTGCCGTCGCGCCGCAGCAGCGCTTCCGGGTCGGGGCCGTCGATGCCGGGAGCCCTGAGGCCGCCCTCGGTGCTGACATCGGAGGCGATGATGGGGCCGCGCCCGAGCGCGTGCATCACGTCGGTGGGCAGGCCGTTGGTGACCGCGCCGTCCACCAGCAGGTCGCCGCGGTAGGCCACCGGCGGCGCCACGCCGGGAATGGCCATGCTGGTGCCGACCCAGGTGGCGACCAGGCCGGTGTCGTGCACCATGGTACGGGCCTGGGTGAGGTTGGTGCTGACGCAGAAATAAGGCGTGCGCAGGTCTTCGATGCGTTGCTCGCCGAAGATCGCCTTCAGGCGGCTGAGGAATTTGCGGCCGCGGATCAGCGACACGCGCGGCAGCACGAAGTCGTTGAGGTAGTTGTGGGTGACGAAGGTCTCGCGCGCGATCTCGGTCATCTGGCGGCTGTCGAAGCCGCAGGCATGCAAGGCCGAGAAGAACGCGCCCATGCTGGTGCCGCCGGCCAGGTCCACCGGGATGTTCAGCTCCTCCAGGGCGCGCAGCAGGCCGATGTGGGCGAAGCCGCGCGCGCCGCCGCCGCTCAGGACCAGGCCGAGGCCGCGGCCGGTGAGCTGGCGCGCCAGGCTGGCGTAGTCGGTGTCGCCGTCGGGACGCAGGAAGTGGTGGGTGGCGGCGCCGACCTGGCGGCGCCAGCCGGCGATGTCGCCGGGCGGGCCGGGCTCCGGCCGCAGCAGCAGGAGGTTGACCGGCACCCGCAGTTCGAGGTGGCGCAGCGTGTCGAGGATCGCGCTGGACACCGGCGCTACGCGCGCGTCGGCGACCACCATCACGCGGTCGCACTGGCGCATGCAGCATTCGGCCCAGGCCCGGCTTTTCATGTCGGCGCAGAACATCAGGTTGGCGTTGCTACGCTCGTGCTCGTCCAGCCAGTTCATCAACTGCTGGTGGGCGCGTGCCTCGCCCAGCAGGCGTTCCGCCGCGCCGGCACCCAGCGCCGCCTCCAGCCGGGCGGCGTCCAGGCGCTGCACCGGCACGCCGCAGGATTCGAGCGCGCGCTGCAGGCGGCGCGAGACGTCGTCGACGTCGACGCCCTCGTGCGCCGGCACGATCGCCATCGACTGGGCGTGGCGGGCGGTGTCGAGCAGGTTCTGGCGCTGGTTGCGCCGCATGCGCCGCACGATCACCCGCGTCATCTCCAGCAGGGCGGCCGGGTAGGTGTGAACGAACTGCAGCAGATCGTCGCGGGCGATGCGCAGCAGCAGGCTGTCGCGCAGGGCGTGGACGTCGGCGCCGTGCGGCTCGCCCGACAGCAGGCCGATCTCGCCGACCGGTTCCAGGCGGGTGATGTCGCCGGCGATGTTGCCGTCGGCAAGCACGGCGCGCAGCCGCCCGAGCGCGACGATGTAGAGGTATTCGGAGGGCTTGCCGATGCGGAACAGCGTCTCGCCGCCACGCAGTTCCTGCACCGTGCACAGCGACTGCAGCCGGGCCAGCGCCGCCGGTTCCAGACCGGCGAACAGGTGGCACTGCGCGAGGATGGCCAGGAAGTCCATGCCTCACTTTATCTTCAAACGCATGAAAATAAAAAGAATCCGGCCCGCGGCTAGCTCGCGGGTGCACAATAGGCGCGGGCTTGCCAGCAATTCACTCCACCATGAAATCCACCGAGCGCTTCAGCAACCGCGTCGAAGACTACGTGCGCTGGCGGCCGGGTTATCCGGCCGAACTGGCCCCCTGGCTGATGACACAGTGCGGGCTGAAGTCGGGCGACGTGGCCGCCGACGTCGGCTGCGGCACCGGCCTGTTCACGCGCGAGCTGCTGCTGCAGGGGCTCAAGGTAATCGGCGTGGAGCCGAACGCGGCGATGCGCGCGGCCGGCGAGCGTTACCTGGCCGAGTTCGGCGCCGCCTTCACCGCCCATGCCGGCGATGCCGAGGTCACCGGCCTGCCCAGCGGCACCGTCAACCTGGTCACCGCGGCGCAGGCTTTCCACTGGTTCCGGCCGGTGCCGACGCGGGCCGAGTTCGCCCGCATCCTGGCGCCCGGCGGGCACGTCGCCCTGATCTGGAACGTGCGGCGCGAGGCCACGCCGTTCCTGCGCGGTTACGAGGCGCTGCTGCGCGAGCACGCGCCGGAGTACGCCGCCTCCGGCGTGCCGGCGCAGGCCGACCTGGCGGTGATCCGGCCGTTCTTTGCCCCGCTCGGCTACGTCGAGCGCGGCTTCGAATACGTCCAGCACTTCGATCGCGAGGGTCTGCGCGGGCGGCTGATGTCCTCGTCCTACGCGCCGGCGGCGGGCGCGCCGGGGCATGCACCGATGCTCGCCGCGGTCGACCGGTTGTTCGACGCCCACCAGCGCGACGGCCGCGTCGCGTTCGAGTACGACACGCGGGTGTTCGTCGGCAGAATGGCCTAGGGAGCCTCTGAACAACTCCATGCCCTCCCGCGGCTTGCCATTTTGTGTCGGGCAAGGCGCGAGGAGCGCGGTGTGCTGATTGCACAGGAGCGACGAGCAACGCGGCCCGGCGC
>JARLJS010000267.1 GCA_031291075.1 Nevskia sp.
CCCTCTCCCGCGTGCGGGAGAGGGGTAGGGGAGAGGGGCTTTTGGCCGGACGCAAAGCCCCTCTCCCGGCCCTGCGGGCCACCATCTCCCGCAAGCGGGAGACGGGAAAGAATGTGTGCACGTAAAGAGAAAATGCTCTAGCGTCCGCGCACCCGGCTCGGCAGCTTGCCGGTCCAGCGCAGGAAGGCGCGGGTGAAGGACGGTGGATCGCTGTAGCCGAGGGTGGCCGCGATCTGCTGCACCTCCAGGTCGGGATTCTCCAGCAGCCGCACGGCGTCGCGTTGGCGCGCTTCGTCGCGCAGTTGCTGGAAGCTGGTGCCGCACTGCTGCAGCCGCCGTTTCAAGGTGCGGCTGGAGGTGAACAGCCGGGCCGACACCTCGGCGAGATCCGGATAGCCTTCCGGACTGAGCACCAGGGCGGCGCGCACGCGCCGCACGATGTCGTCCGGTCCGCGTCCGCCCAGCGCCTGCTCGCGTTCGCATTGTTCCACCGCCTGCCGTGCCGCGCCCTGGTCGGCCATGACCGGCTGGCGCTTCAGCAGGCCGGCGTCGAAGCGGATCTGCACCGAGGGGGCGGAAAACCGCACCGGCGGCAACTGCGCCCGGTAGGCGGCGAAATAGTCCGGTTCCGGCCAGTCGAACCACAGCTCGCAGTCCAGCAGCGGTTCACCCACCACGAAGCCGCCGACGCGGACGATGCCGAGCATCAGGCCTTCGAGAAAGAGCTGACGGTGCGGGCCCAGGCTGTGCGTTTCGCTGGCCTCCATCACGGCGGTCATGTCTTCCACGCTGAGCGTCAGGCTTACATCGCGCTGCCGCAGCTGGATGAAGCGGATCGCCACCTCCAGCGACTCGCGCAGGCTGTTGCAGCTCATCACGGCGTAGCCGAGGTAGCCATGCGCGGTCGGTTTGGTGCGCAGCCCCATGGCCAGGCCGATGCCGCGATCGCCGGTAAGCCTGATGGCGTTCGCAATCGCGCGCGCCGCATCCGCCGATGCGATGCGACTGTCCGGCGCGGTGAGATGGGCCGCCGTGAGCCGGGTGCCCTTCAGCACCTGCTCCGCGTCCACGCCGCGCTCCGCCGTGATGTCCAGCACCAGCCTCAGGTAGGCCACCGGCAGCGAATTGCGCGGCGCCGCCTTCTTTCTGGCGGCCGCCTTTGCCCGGCCCTCCTCCGCTTGCGTCCGTTGCATGCTGTTTTGCTTTGGCCCGTAATGCTAAGCATTTTGGCACAGCCGGTACTCACTGCAAATGACCGGCTTGCCGAGAATGCCAGCCTGAGTGTCGCAGCGTGCGATCCCGCAAAACGCATTTCCCGCCGCAAGGCCGGCCCGGACCGTTTTGTGGACGCTGCCGGTGCGCGCCGCGCGGCCTGCGCCCGCCGGCACCCGCACATGGCGAATTGCCGGTACGGCCGGAGGGCGGGGGCCCACGGCAATCCCGCCGGGGCCCTGGCGCAAGCGGGCGCATCGCCCCTCCATTCCGAATTCAACATCACCCGAGGTAAACACAAGTGGCAAACGAACTGAGATTCGACGGCAGGGTTGCCGTCATCACCGGCGCCGGCAACGGCCTGGGGCGCGAGTACGCCCTGCTGCTCGGCGCCCACGGCGCCAGGGTCGTGGTCAACGACCTCGGCGGCGGTGCCCACGGCGGCGGCAATTCCTCCACCGCCGCCGACAAGGTGGTGGCCGAGATCAAGGCCCTGGGCGGCGAAGCGGTGGCCAACTATGACTCGGTGGAGGCCGGCGACAAGATCATCCAGACCGCGCTCGACAGCTTCGGCACGGTGGACATCGTCGTCAACAACGCCGGCATCCTGCGCGACGTCAGTTTCCAGAAGATGAGCGACGAGGACTGGGACCTCATCTACCGCGTGCACCTGCAGGGCTCGCGCCGCGTGACGCAGGCGGCCTGGCCGATCCTGCGCGAGAAAGGCTACGGCCGCATCATCATGACCACCTCCGCCGCCGGCATCTACGGCAACTTCGGCCAGGCCAACTACTGCGCGGCCAAGCTCGGCCTGCTGGGCCTGTCCAACTGCCTGGCCGAGGAAGGCCGCAGCAAGAACATCAACGTCAACACCATCGCCCCGATCGCCGCCTCGCGCCTGCTCTCCACCGTGCTGCCGCAGGAGATCCAGGAATCGCTCAAGCCGCAGTACGTCAGCCCGCTGGTGGCCTGGCTGTGCCACCAGGACTGCAAGGAGACCAAAGGCCTGTTCGAGGTCGGCGCCGGCTACATGGCCAAGCTGCGCTGGGAGCGTGCCGAAGGCATCTTCTTCCCGGTGTCGCGCGGCATCAGCCCGGCTGACGTCGCGGCGAAATGGGGCAAGGTCACCGACTTCGCCGCCTCCACCCATCCGACCAGCACCACCGAGTCGTTCACCCAGATCCTGCAGAACCTGGGCAAGCCCAGCCTGGGCGGCAACGAGTTCATCGACCTGGATGCCGCCTCGAAGGACAAGGTGGAGTGTGAATCCAGCTACGACGAACGCGACCTGTCGCTGTACGCGCTTGGCATCGGCGCCGCGCGCGACGCGCTGGACCCCAAGGAGCTGCCGTTCGTCTACGAGCTGGGCGACGGCTTCCAGGCGCTGCCCACCTACGGCGTGATGCCGGCGCTCAACAGCTTCATCAACCTCACCCGTGACGGCAAGGGTCTGAAGGGCCTGAACTACGGCCTGGACCGCGTGCTGCACGGCGAGCAGTACACCGAGCTGGCCCGGCCGCTGCCGCCCAAGGCCAGGCTCAAGCACACCTTCCGTTTCAAGACTGCTTACGACAAGGACCCACACGCCGTGGTGATCCTGGCCGTGGACACCTTCGACGAGAGCGGCGAGAAGCTGGCGTATAACGAGATCACCCTGTTCGTGCGCAACGCCGGCGGCTGGGGCGGCGAGCGCGGACCTTCCGCCGACATCAACGTGCCGCCCGAGCGCGCGCCCGACGCGGTGGTGGAGGAAAAAGTCGATCCCAACCAGACGCTGTTGTACCGCCTGTCCGGCGACTGGAACCCGTTGCACGCCGACCCGGTGTTCACCAAGGCCTTCGGCTTCGACAAGCCGATCCTGCACGGTCTGTGCACCTATGGCTTCGTCGGTCGCCACGTCATCAAGACCTTCTGCGGCAACGACGGTCGCCGCTTCAAGAGCATCAAGGTGCGTTTCGCCGAAAGCGTGTTCCCCGGCGAGACCCTGGTGACGAAGATGTGGAAGGAGTCCGATACCCGCGTCGTGTTCGAGACCCGCGTCAAGGAACGCGATGCGGTGGTGATCCGCAACGCGGCGGTCGAGCTGTACCAGGAGATTCCGCAGGCGAAGAAGCCGGTTGCCACGCGCCCGGCCGCCGCCGGCGCCCCTGCCGCAGCCGCCGTGACCGCCGCGCCGCTCACCGCGGCCGATGCCTTCGAGGTCATCAGCGCCCACCTCGCGGCACACCCGGAACTGGCCGGGCAGATCAAGACCGTGTTCCAGTTCAAGGTCAGGAATCCGGAATCCGACTGGGTGCTGGACCTCAAGAACGGCCAGGGCGAATGCCGGCCGGGCCTGGCCGACAAGCCCGACTGCATCCTGGAGCTGGACGAGGAACACATCGAGACCGTCGTCACCAAGCCGATGGCCGATGTGCAGAAGCTCTACTTCGGCGGCAAGTTGAAGATCGGCGGCAACATCATGGCCTCGCAGAAGCTGACGGCGATCCAGTCGATCGACGCCAGGCTGTACGAAGCCGCCAAGGCGCGCCGTGTGGGCGCCGCTCCGGCCGCTGCCGCGCCGGTCGCCGCGGCCGAGCTGCCGGCGGAGGATGCGCAGCTGCTGCCGCAGGATGTGTTCGAGGTGATCCGGACTTATCTCGCGCAGCATCCGGAACTGGTCGACAAGACCAAGGTGGTGTTCCAGTTCTCCATCAAGAACCCCGTTTCCGAGTGGGTGCTCGACCTCAAGAACGGCCAGGGCGAATGCCGCCCCGGCACCACCGACAAGGCGGAGTGCACTCTGGAGCTGGCGCAGGAATACCTGGAAACGGTGGTGACCAAGCCGATCGCCGACGTGCAGAAGCTTTACTTCGGCGGCAAGCTGAAGATCGGCGGCAACATCATGGCCTCGCAGAAGCTGATGGTGCTGCAGGCGATCGACGCCAGGCTCTACGCCGAGGCGGTGGCCAGGCGTGCCGGAGCCGCCGGCGCGGCGCCCGCCGCCG
>JARLJS010000268.1 GCA_031291075.1 Nevskia sp.
CACCGGCGCCGGCCGCGCCCCCGGTTGCCGCCGCGCCGGCTCCGGCACCCGCCCCCGCGGCTCCGTCCGCAGCGGACCAGGAGGCGGCCAAGGTGCGCGCCGAGGAGCGCAAGCTGGAGAAGCTCAAGCGTGAGGAAGCTGCGGTGCGTCAGCAGCAGATGGCGCAGGGCCAGGTGCCGGTCCAGGCCGCGCCCGCCGCTCCGCCGCCGCAGCCGGTGTGCCAGGATTGCGGCGTGATCGCCGCGGTCACCGCAGTGAGGAAGACCGGTGAAGCCGGCGCGGTCGGCACCCTGGGCGGCGCCGCCGCCGGCGGCCTGCTCGGCAACCAGTTCGGCCATGGTGGCGGCAAGACCGCGATGACCGTGGTCGGCGTGCTCGGCGGCGCTCTGGCCGGCCGCGAGGTGGAGAAGCAGGTCACCGCCTCCACCGCGTACCAGGTCACCGTGAACATGGACGGCGGCGGCCAGCGCGTGGTCACCGTCAGCAATGCCGACGGACTGGCTTCCGGCACCCGCGTCCACGTCAACGGCAATAGCCTGCAGCCGTACTAAGCGGTGCTTTCCTTCTCCCGCTGCTGGCGGGAGAAGGATTCCGCAGTGTCACCCGAAGGTCTGGGCCGCGCCGCGGCTCAGACCTTTATTCTTGCCCAGCGCCGTCCGCGCCACAGCGAAATCAGGATCAGGGTCTGCGCGGCACGGTAGGTGGTCATTGCGCCCCAGATCGGGGTCAGGCCCAGGCTGAGCGCCACCCCCAGCAGGTAGGCCAGCGGCAGGAACAAGCCCCACTGCAGGCCCACCGACACCAGCATCACCGGGCGGCTCGCGCCCACGCCCAGCAGCGCCTGCATCAGGATGAAGCCGAGCCCGTCGAGCGTCACGCCCAAGCCGATCAGGCGCAGCGGCAGCCGGCCGATCCCGGTCAACTGCGCGGTTGTCTGGGTGTCGTGACCGAAGAACATCCCCAGCACCGCGTCGGTGAGCAGCAGCATCGGCAGGGCCATGCCCGCGTAGACCCACCAGCTCGCCCTGAACACGTCCCAGGCCCAGCGGTAGGCGTCCTCGGGCTCGTGCCGGCCCAGCGCCTGGCCGCAGAACGTGGCCGCCGCCAGGCCGAAGCCCATGCCGGGCAGGATCGCGGTGAGCGTGATGTTCACCAGCACGTTGGTGACCGCCAGCTCGGCGGTGCCGATATGGCCGATGATCCAGAACAGCACCACGAAGCCGGTCGAAAACAGCAACTGCTGCAGGCAGGTCGGCAGGCCCAGCCGGAGCAGGCTGCGCAGCTCCGCCGGTTCCGGCAGGCGCGCGAAGAAACCCGCATCGCGCGCCTGGAACCAGGCCAGCGAGCAGTAGGCCAGGCTGCCGCAGAGCGTGCTGATCAGGTTGGCCAGGCCGGCGCCGCGCGCGCCCAGCGCCGGCGCGCCCAGGTGGCCGAAGATCAGCACCCAGTCGAGCGCGATGTTGAGTGCGCACATTCCGCCCAGCGTGCACAGGTAGTACGTCGTGCGCTTGACCGCGCTCCAGTAGCCGCGGAACGAGAAATTGATGCCGACCGCCGCCACGCCCAGCAAGCGGCACTGCAGGTATTCGCTGCCCTGCCGCACCACTTCGGGATCGTGGTTGAGCCGCCCGAAGATCCACGGCGCGGCCAGGAACAGTACCAGTGACAGCGGGATGCCGATGGCCAGCGATAGCAGGATGCCGCCGTTCAGCGGCACCGCGCTTTCGCTATAGCGCCCCTCGCCGCAGCGTCGCGCCGCCGTGGCCTGCACCGCGGCCGACAGCCCGGTGATGGTGGAAAAGGCCATGAAATGGAGAAAGCTGCCCAGCCCCACGCCGGCCAGCGCGGCCGGTCCCACCCGGCTGACCATGGCCGTGTCCACCAGGTTGAGCACGTTCTGCGACGACATGGCGCCGATGATCGGCAGTGCCAGGCGCCACACCTCCCAGCTGCGGTGTGCGCCCAGGGCGGCGCGGTCTTCAACGGCGGCGTCGGCGGTCATCGGCGGACGGTGTGCCTCGCGGGAATGCGTCCGGCCGGTCGGCGGGGACAGCGATCGTTGGTCGGGAAGCAGCGCCGCCGCCGGCGCTGCTGCCTGTTGGTGTTGGTACGGAGCGGGCTACGACCGGGATGCAGTGGGGTCTTCCTCGACCACGTTCACCAGCGCCGCCGCCAGCTGGAACGGCCGGCTGCCGAGCAGAGCCGCCAGCGCCGGCGGCAGGTGGCGCTTGTCGAACTGCAGCAGCGACACCTGCGCGAAACCCGGGTGCGGGCCCATCGCGCTGCCGGCCCAGGTCTGCGTCAGCGGTGCGTCCTCGCCGGAAGTGCCGAAGCGGGGCTCGATCCCCAGCGCCTTCAACTGCTCGGTTTCCGGCAGCAGGGCGCCGGCGCCGTCGGCGAGGTCGGCGGTGGAGGCGCGCAGCTCGATCCAGGAATTGAAGTTGTGGCGCAGCAGCGGCTCGGCCAGAGCCCGCAGCAGCGGGTTGTCGAGCCGGCGCTGCAGCCACTGGCCGACCCGTTCGGCCGGCAGCTTCTCAGCCGACGGCGCCCCGCGCGGCGCTTCCGCGCCCAGCGCCGGCCCCAGGGCGCTGGCGAAATTGGCCTGCCAGTGGGCGCGCAGGCGCAGGCGTTCGCCGTCGCCCTGCGGCTCGGACTGCAGCTCCACGTTGAGCCGCCACAGCGGCTTGCCGGGGCGCAGGCCCGGTATTTCCGCGGACAGCGTAAAGCGCTCGCCGTCGGCCTTGTCGAGCAGACCGGCCCGGCTGCCCGCCGCGAGCAAACGATTTAGGATGGGCAGCTTCATCGCCGAAGGACCCCTGCAACGACCATGCCCTCATCATACCGTTTCGTGGTGACCGGACGCGTACAGGGCGTCGGATTCCGCTATGCGGCCCAGGGCAAGGCCCTGTTCCTGGGCCTGTGCGGCTGGGTGCGCAACCGCAGCGACGGCGCCGTGGAAGGCGCGGTGAGCGGCGCCGGGCCGGAACTGCAGCAGTTCCGCGACTGGCTCGCCCACGGCCCGCCCGCGGCGGCGGTAGGTCGCGTGGAGTGGAGCGCGTCCAGCGACGAAACCGGCGAGGGTTTCCTGGTCCTCCGTTGAAGGACTGCGTCCATGCGCGGAAGTTGCGTTCCGCTTGGAACCTATCCCAAGAACGTAGCGCTATGTTCTTGAGATAGGTTCTATTTTTGCTTGCGCAGGAACGGCGCCGTGGCCTTCAGCGCCATACGGAAGTACAACTCCGGCGATAGCCGCTTGATCAGGGCGCGCTTGCGGTCGTCACGGTGGGTCAGCACCAGGAAACGCTTGTCCCGCACCGCCTGGTAGATGGCGTCGGCCACGTCGGCGGCGGTGATCGGCGCCTTTTCCATCAGGCGCTGCACGATCTTGTCCATCTGCGGCGCCGGATTGTCGGCGCTCGGCGCCGTTTCCCGGCTGCTGGCCAGCAGGTTGGTCTTGAAGAACGAAGGGCACACCACGCTCACGCCGATGCCGTGCGGATCCAGCTCGAAGCGCAGCGTTTCCGACAGCGAGATCACCGCTGCCTTGGCCGCGTTGTAGCTTCCCATCGCCGGCGGATTGGCGATGCCGGCAAAGGAGGCGATGTTGACGATGTGGCCGCTGCGCTGCGCTGTCAGCAGCGGTAGCACCGCGCGGGTACCGCGCACGCAGCCGAGCAGGTTGATGTTGAGCACCCACTGCCACTGCTGCAGCGGCGCGTCGGCCACGGTGCCGGCGGTGGCCACCCCGGCGTTGTTCACCAGCAGGTCCAACCCCTGCCATTCGCGGTGCAGGCGTGCCACCACCTCGGCGAAGGAGTCCTCGGAGGCCACGTCACACACCGCCGCGAAGCCGCTGCCGCCGGCGGCGCATACCTCGGCCAGGGTTTGTTCCGCCGCCTCGAGCTTCAGATCGGTGACCGCCACCCGCCAGCCCTCGCTGGCGTAGCGCAGCGCCAGGGCCTTGCCCAGGCCACTGCCGGCGCCGGTGATGAAGGCGCGCGGCGCTTGCGCGTCGCCGCTCATGCCTCGAACGTGACCGGCCGCTCGTGGATGAAATCGAAACTGAACACGCGGTGGCTGGCCCTGGCTTCCAGGTAGTCGGCCATCCGCGCCAGACGCGACGGGATCTTCATCAGCTTGCCCTGGGCCGCGGCGCCTTCCGCTCCCAGCCCGGTGAGGCCGCCGATGTTCCAGAACTCGAGCAGCTCCTCCACGATCTTCTGGTAGTGGCGTGCACCGTAGATGTCGGCACGGCGCACCACTTCGGACATATGCTCGTAATCGGGGATGGTGTGCCCCGGCATGGCCAGTGCCGGCATCACCCGCAGCAGCGAATTGAGCGCCAGGTCGGCGTCGCGCCGCAGCACCTCGGCGAAGGTCGCGCGGTAAAAGGCGTAGTGCCGCGACTCGTCGCCCGAAATATGCGCCAGGATGCGCTGGATCTTGGGCTCGTACTGGGCGCAGGTGCGGCCGGTGTTGGCATGTGCCATCTGCGTGGCCCGCTCCTGCAGGCTGGTGTAGGCCAGCAGCCGGTAGGGGTCCTGCTCCCAGTCGGGATTGAAGCCGGACTCGATGTAGCGGTACTGCATCCGCTCCAGCGCGCCCATATCGAAGATGCGGGCGTCCCGCACGTAGTCGCGCATCACGCAACCGTGGCGATCCTCCTCGGCGGTCCACAGGTTGTTCCAGATCGACCAGGGCGACTCGTTGCCGAGGTGGGTGGCGATCAGGCGGTGGAAGTGCGGCAGACCCTCTTCGGTCAGCAGGTTCAGTGCCAGCGCCACCCGTGCGGCGTCGGGCAGGCCGCGCGCGGCGTCGCGCGTGCGCGCCAGCTCGGCGTCGTCTTCCACCCCGTTCAGTTCGTTGGGAAACCACAGCTTGCGGCGCTGTAGGTGCTCCGCGGTCTGCTGCTCGACGAAGGCCTCCATATCGATGAGGACTTCGGTCTGTCCGGGTGTGCCAAAATTGGACTGCCGTGCTGCTCTGCCCATAGTGTGTTGGACGATTCCTGATAAGGCGACCGCTGTCCCTATCCTTGAGACTACGGACTTTGCCACGCTCTCATTTTATACGGAAACGGAGCACGGTGCGGTTGCTGCAACTTTGATGCCGCCGGATCAACCGGCCATCCTTCTGATTAGCGTAAGGAATTCCGTCCGCGTGCGGGGGTCTTCGCGGAATACGCCCAGCATCATCGAAGTGGTCATCGACGAGTTCTGCTTTTCCACCCCTCTCATCATTGCGCACAAATGTTTAGCTTCGATGACGACCGCCACGCCGCGCGCGGCGGTCACCTCCTGGATGCAGTTGCCGATCTGCTGGGTCAGGTTCTCCTGGATCTGCAGCCGCCGCGCGAACATATCGACGATGCGCGGAATCTTGGATAATCCCAGCACCTTGCCGTTCGGGATATAGGCCACGTGGGCCCGGCCCAGGAACGGCAGCAGGTGGTGCTCGCACAGGGAATACAGTTCGATATCCTTGACGATCACCATTTCATTGTTGGTGGTGGAAAATATTGCGTTGTTGACGATCTTGTGCACGTCCTGGCGGTACCCTTGCGTCAGGAATTCCATCGCCCTGGCGGCGCGGTGCGGCGTGCGCAGCAGACCCTCGCGCGAGGGATCTTCGCCGAGGGCTTGAATGATCGCGCGGTAATGGTCTTCCACGGTGCTCCTCTTTATCTAGTTCAGCGATCCAGTGACCGATTATTTCACAGTCATGACCGGGACCCGGGTTCCGGTATGAACCGCCGCCAGGAAGTGCTGCAGGTCCCCATCGACCTGATCCAGCCCGGCCGCACCCAGGCGCGGCGCCGGTTCGACCCGCAGGCGTTGGCCGAGCTGGCCGAGTCGATCCGCGAGTCCGGCGTGGTGCAGCCGGTGGTGCTGCGCAGCCAGGGCCGCAGCTACGAGCTGCTGGCCGGCGAGCGCCGCTGGCGTGCGGCGCAGCAGGCCGGGCTGCACGAAATCCCGGCGCTGCTGCGCGACGACCTGTCCGACACCGAAGCCTACGTCCTCGGTCTCATTGAAAACCTGCAGCGCGAGTCGCTGTCGCCGATCGAAACCGCCGAGGGCCTGCGCCGCCTCGGCGAGACCTTCGACCTGCGCCACGAGGACATCGGCGCACGCATCGGCAAGTCGCGCACCTACGTCACCAACCACCTGCGCCTGCTGGCCCTCGCGCCCGCCGTGCAGGCCCTGGTCGACGAAGGCGGGCTGTCGCTGGGCCACGCCAAGGTGCTGGCCGGCCTGCCGGTGGAGCGACAGCAGAGCTGGGCCGAGATCATCCTGCGCGAACGCCTGTCCGTGCGCGCCTTCGAGCAGCGCCTGGCGCAGAAGCACGGCAAGCGCACGCCGCGCGGTGGCGACGACTGGCAGCGCCTGGCGCAGAAGCTGTCCGATCACCTGGGCTATCCCGCCAGCTTCAAGCCGGGTGTGAAGGGTGCGGGCGAACTGCGTCTGCGCTTCCACAGCCTGGACGAACTGGACGGCCTGCTCGAGCGCATCGGCTACCGCGAGAACTGACCGGTGCTGCCGATGGTCAGGTTAGGCGCAGCCTCCTGGCACGAGTTCTGTTAGAAGCACGAAGCGCGTCGCCGTGCGACGCCGGTCCCGGTTTCCAGGATAATTACGGTTCCGATCGAAGCATGCCCACGCCTCACCCGATGAAAGCACCCGTCCGCCTCGGTCTCTGCACCGTCATGCTGTTGTTGAGTGCCTGCGCCGGCGCGCCGCCGAACCCCAATCCGCGCGCGGCCGAGCCGCTCAAGCTCGCACCCGCGGTGGATCTGCAGCGCTTCATGGGGCGGTGGTACGTGGTCGCCAACATCCCGTACTTCGCCGAGCGCGGCTATGTCGGCAGCTACGTCGAATACGCCGTCCGCGACGACGGCGACATCGACGACCTGTACTTCGGCCGCAAGGGCGGCTTCAGCCAGCCGCTCGAAAAGAAAACGCTGAAGGACTGGGTGGTGCAGGGCAGCAACAACGCCGAGTGGCGCTCCTCGCCGTTCTGGCCGCTGTCGTTCAGCTACCTCATCCTGTACATCGATCCCGACTATCGCTACGCGCTGATCGGTTATCCCGACCGGCGCTGGGGCTGGGTGTTCGCGCGCTCGCCCGACATCGAGGATCCCACCTACCAGCAACTGCTGGCACGCCTGGACAGCCTGGGTTACGACACCTCGCGTTTCCGCCGCGTCCCGCAGAAGGTCGAGCAGCTAGGGCTGCAAGGATTTCAGACGCCATGACGGCAATACCTCTACAGGGCCCGGCGCCGCCGCTGCAGGTGGTGGAACGGGTCAGCAAGCAGGCACGCAGCATCCGCATCGAGGTCCGGCCCGACGGCGAGGTGCGCCTGGTGATCCCGCGCGACGTGCCCAAGCGCGCCGCCTATGACTTCCTGCGCAGCCGCGACGAGTGGATCCGCCGCAAGATCCTGGAGCTCAACTCGCGCAGCGCCGCCGAGCCGAGCCGCCCGCCGCTGCGCTGGGACGGCAGCGACACCATCCCCCTGTACGGCATGGAGACCGCGGTGGAGCTCGTGCCTGCGCGCCTGGCGCGGCCGCGCGTGCGTTTCGACGGCGGCATCGGCCTGTACTGCTCGCAGGCGGCGCGCAGCCATCCGGCGGTGCTCACCAACACCTTGCGGGCCGCCCTGCGCGAACTGGCGCGCGAACAGGCGCGCCGCCTGTTGGAGCAGGAGGCGGTGCGGCTCGGCGTCGATTTCCGCGGCCCGCGCATCGCCGACCAGAAATCGCTATGGGGCAGCTGCACCCCCAACGGCGCCATCAGCCTCAACTGGCGCCTGGTGATGGCGCCGCCGGAAGTGTTCCGCTACGTGGTGGTTCACGAGCTGTGCCACCGCATCCGTCTCGACCATTCGCGCCAGTTCTGGCTGCTGGTGACCCGCCAGATGCCCGACAGCAGCACCTGGCGCAGCTGGCTGCGGCAGCACGGCGCATCCCTGCACAGCGTCCTCCCCAAACGCTAAGCGCTTGTTTTCGGACGATGTTCCGATAACCTCAAAATGGGAGTTGTGTCCTGGCCGGGACGCCGGTAATGTCATCCTCCCTGCTCGATACGAAGCGGAGGAGAAATTCGATGGGCACGCTGGACTCTCTGCGGGTCAGAGACTATATGAGCACCAAGCTCGTCACCTTCACGCCGGACATGGAGGTGATGCGCGCGGTCAACCTGCTGGTGCAGCACGGCATTGCAGGCGCACCGGTGGTGGACAAGTCCGGCAAGCTCGTCGGCATGTTCTCGGAGCGCGACTGCCTCAACGTGGCGCTGGTGGCCTCGCAGGACACCTGCATCGCAGGCCCGGTGAGCCAGTTCATGAGCACCAAGGTGGTGACCGTCGACCCGGACATGAACCTGACCCAGCTGGCCAGCATGTTCCTGAGCCAGTCCTTCCGGCGCTACCCGGTGCTGGAGGACGGCAAGCTGGTCGGCCAGATCTCGCGTTCCGACGTGATGCGGGCGATCAACCAGCTCTGTTGAGAAGCCGTTTGCAGGCCGGGAGTTCGCTACGCTTGATCCCAGCCTGCCGTGTGGCCCTTACCGCGCCGGCAACGCCTTGTAGTCGCGGATCGGCGCGCCGACGTAGACCTGGCGCGGACGCCCGATCTTGAGGCCGCCCGGCTCCGACACCATCTCCGACCAGTGCGCCACCCAGCCCACCGTGCGGGCGATGGCGAACATCGGCGTGAACATGTTGACCGGGATGCCCAGCGCCTTGTAGATGATGCCCGAGTAGAAATCCACGTTCGGGTAGAGCTTGCGTTCCTTGAAGTAGTCGTCCGACAGCGCGATGCGCTCCAGCTCCAGCGCCAGCTCGAGCTGCGGATCGTTCTCCACGCCCAGGTGCTTGAGCACCTTGTGGCACTGCTCGCGGATGATGGTGGCGCGCGGGTCGAAGTTCTTGTACACGCGATGGCCGAAGCCCATCAGGCGCACGCCGCTCTGCTTGTCCTTCACCTTGGCCAGGAAGGCCGGCACGTTCTTCACGTTGCCGATCTCCTCCAGCATCTTCAGCACCGCCTCGTTGGCGCCGCCGTGGGCGGGGCCCCACAAGGCGGCGATGCCGCTGGCCATGGCCGCATACGGGTTGCAGCCGGTGGAGCCGGCCAGGCGCACGGTCGAGGTCGAGGCGTTCTGCTCGTGGTCGGCGTGCAGGATGAACAGGATGTCCAGCGCCTTGGCTGCCACCGGGTGCACGTGGTACGGCTCCGCCGGCACCGCGAACATCATGTGCAGCAGGTTGGAGCAGTAGTCCAGGTGGTTCTGCGGGTAGATGAACGGCTGGCCGAAGTAGCGCTTGTAGGCGGCGGCGGCGATGGTCGGGATCTTCGCGATCATGCGGTGGGCGAAGATCTCACGGTGCTTCGGATCCTTGGAGTTGGTGGTGTCGTGGTAGAACGCCGACAAAGAGCCGACGATGCCGGTGAGCATGGCCATCGGGTGCGCGTCGTAGTTGAAGCCGTCGAAGAAACGGCGCAGCGACTCGTTGATCATGGTGTGCCGGCGGATCGAGGCCTCGAACGCCTCCAGCTCGGGCTTCTTCGGCAGCTCGCCGTGCAGGATCAGGTAGGCAACTTCGACGAAGCTGGAATTGTTGGCCAGCTGGTCCACCGGGTAGCCGCGGTACAGCAGGATGCCCTTGTCGCCGTCGATGTAGGTGATGGCGCTCTTGCAGGAACAGGTCGAGGTGAAACCCGGGTCGTAAGTGAACAGGTCCATCTTGTCGTAGACCTTGCCGACGTCGGCGCCGGCCGGGCCCAGGGTCCCGGTGACCAGCGGCAGATCGACTTTTTCCCCGGTTTCGTTGTTGATCAGGCTGTAGCTCGTCATGACCTCATTCTCCGTGAATTTCGCTGGTATCGGCTGCGGCACTGCCGCAACGACCTGCGAACACTGTCCGCGACGGTCCGGTCCGGGCGTGGGCGGGCGGTGGGCTGCGATGTCCGCCAAGCATAACGAGTTTTCATTGTGCACCGCCAGATGGATGAGGCGTCAGATGTCACGCCGGCAAGGCGTCGGATGGCCGCTCCAGCGGGGCGAAGCGTGAAAATGCGCGCCAAAACGCAAACGGCCGCCCGGAGGCGGCCGTTCAAGGCAAACTTACTGCGATCAGGCGGCTTTGGTATAGCGCTTCTTGAATTTGTCGATGCGGCCGCCGGTGTCGAGCACCTTCTGCTTGCCGGTATAAAAGGGATGGCACTTGGAGCAGACTTCGATCTGCAGATCGTGGCCGACCGTGGAACGGGTCTTGAAGGTGTTCCCGCAGCTGCAGCTCACGCTGATTTCCGCATAGGTGGGATGGATGTCGGCTTTCATGTTCGAGTCTCGGCAAATCGCGCCTGAAATACAATAGGCGCGGAAAGGGGCGGAATTCTAGCGGACTCGACCCTTTCGGGCAAGTTGGAGGCGGATACGGCCGGTGTCAGGGACTCTCGGCCTCGACCTCGACCCCGTAATCGCTGCCGTCGTCGGCCACCCACAGCCGCACCGTCATCGGCCGGCAGCACACCGGGCAGTCCTCGGTATAAGTCTGCGAACCGGCGCTCAGGTCCAGGCTGAGCTCGATCGTCTCCCAGCAGGCCGGGCAGGTCACCTCCGCCTGCTCGATCACAGGAACTCCCGCAGCAGTGCGTTCAGGTGGGCGCGGCCCAGGGCGCTGGCGCGCACCGCGCCGGGCTCCTCCTCGATCAGGCCCTTGGCGCGGGCACGGCGCAGCGCCGGCTCCAGCGCCGCGGCGCCCAGGCCGGTGCGCTGTTCGAAGCGGGCCAGTTCGAAGCCCCGGTTCAGCCGCAGGGCGTTCATGGCGAACTCGAACGGCAACTCGGCATCCGGTACCCGCCGCTCCTCCTGCACGGCGGCGGCGCTGCCGGCGGCCTGCAGGTAAGTGCGCGGGTGCTTGTGACGGGCGCGCCGCACGATGCCGCCGCCGCTGCGCTTGCCGTGGGCCCCGGCGCCGATGCCGAGGTAGTCGCCGAACTCCCAGTAATTGCGGTTGTGCCGGCATTCCCGGCCCGGCCGTGCGTAGGCGGAAACCTCGTACTGGGCGTAGCCGTGCTGCCCCAGCAGTGCCTGTCCCGACTGCTGCATGGTCCAGGCGGCCTCGTCGTCCGGCAGCGCCGGCGGATGTGCGGCGAATTCGGTGTTCGGCTCCAGCGTCAACTGGTAGTAGGACAGGTGTTCCGGACCCAGCCGGACAGCCTCGAGCAAGTCCGCCTCGGCCTGCGCCGGCGTCTGCTGCGGCAGGGCGAACATCAGGTCCAGGTTGATGTTGTCGAAGCCGGCGCGGCGCGCGCTGTCATAGGCGGCCACCGCCTCCTCCGGCCCGTGGATGCGGCCGAGTCGCTGCAGTTGCGCCGCGTCGAGGCTCTGCACCCCGATCGACAGGCGGTTGACCCCGGCGGCGCGGTACTCGCGGAAGTTGCCCGCGTCGGCCGTGCCGGGGTTGGCCTCCAGCGTGATCTCGATGTCCGCCGCGAAGTCCAGGCGCGCCGCCGCCGCTTCCAGCAGGCGGCCGATGGCGCGGCCGGAAAACAGGCTGGGGGTGCCGCCGCCGCAGAAGATGCTTGCGAGAGGCGGGAGGCGGATGTCGGGGGGCGGGAGGCGGGAGGCGGGAGGCGAAAAAGCCAGCTCGTAGTCGAGGTCGCGGATCAGGGCATCGACGTAGGCGTCTTCGTCCAACTCGCCGCGCGCGGCGTGCGAATTGAAGTCGCAGTACGGGCACTTACGCACGCACCAGGGAAAATGGATGTACAGGGAAAGAGGTAGCTCACCAACGAGGCCGCTCCCGGCTTCCAAACGCCTCCCGCCTCGCGCGTCCCGCCTCCCGAAATCCGCCTCACGCAGCATCATGGATCATCGAATAAAGGTGCCGTGCCGCCTTGCCGCGGTGGCTGACGCGGTTCTTCACCTCGGCTTCCAGCTCGGCGGCGCTGCACTTCAGGTCCGGCACGAAGAACAGCGGGTCGTAGCCGAAGCCGTGGGCGCCGCGCGGATTGTGCAGGATGGTGCCGCGCCAGCTCCCCATGGCGATCACCGGGGTGGCGTCTTCCGGCTGGCGCAGGTACACCATCACGCAGACGAAGCGCGCGCCGCGGCGGTCGTCGGGCACGCGCTTGAGCGCGGCCAGCAGCTTCTGGTTGTTGTCGGCGTCGCTGGCCTCGTCGCCGGCGTAGCGGGCGGAGCGCACGCCCGGGGCGCCGTCCAGCGCCGTCACTTCCAGCCCGGAGTCGTCGGCGATCGCCGGCAACCCCGATACCAGCGCGGCCTGGCGCGCCTTCAACAGAGCGTTTTCGACGAAGGTCGGCGCGGTCTCCTCGGCGGCATCGTCGCAGAACTCGCCGATCGAGCGCAGCTTCCAGCCCAGCGGCGCGAACAGCGCCTGCAGCTCGGCCAGCTTGCCATCGTTGCGGCTGGCGAGGACGACCTCGGTGGCCATTTGCTGTCCCTCAGGCCGCCGCCAGCGCCTCGCGCTGCGCCGTGGCCAGCTCGGCGATGCCGCGGCTGGCCAGGTTCAGCATGGTGTCCAGTTCGTCGCGGCGAAAGGCATGCCCTTCGGCCGTGCCCTGCACTTCGACAAACTGGCCGGCCTCGTTCATCACCACGTTCATGTCGGTTTCGCAGTCCGAATCCTCGGCGTAGTCCAGGTCCAGCACCGGCATGCCGCGGTAGATGCCCACCGACACCGCCGCCACTTGGCCGTGCATGGGATTGGTGCGGATCTGGCCGCGCTTGCGCATGGCTTCGATGGCATCCGCCATGGCGACATAACCGCCGGTGATGGCGGCGGTGCGGGTGCCGCCATCGGCCTGCAGCACGTCGCAGTCGATGGTGATGGTGTAGTTGCCGAGCGCCGCCAGGTCGAGCACCGAGCGCAGCGCGCGGCCGATCAGGCGCTGGATCTCCTGCGTGCGCCCGCTCTGCTTGCCCTGCGCCGCCTCGCGCTTGCCGCGGGTGTGGGTGGCGCGCGGCAGCATGCCGTATTCCGCGGTGAGCCAGCCGCCGCCCTGCTCCTTCTTCCAGGCCGGCGCGCGCTCCTCCACGCTGGCGGTGCACAGCACGCGGGTGTCGCCGAAGCTCACCAGCACCGAGCCCTCGGCGTGCCGCGTGTAGCGGCGCTGGATGGTAACGGGACGAAGCTGGTCGGGGGCGCGGCCGGAGGGGCGGGTGGACATAGGTATTCGCAAATGGAAGGGGCCATGCCGGCAACGATTACCGGGCGCGGCCGCGACTTCATGTCTGTGTGGTCTGGGGACTCAGTATACCCCTCAGCCAGCGCCGCCAAGGCAGCCGCAGGGCCAGCAGCGCCAGCAACACCGCCAGGTAGCTCAGCGGCTCGGTTTCGTCTTTCTTCACCAGCCAGACGAAATGCAGGCTCGCCAGCAGCGCGGCCGGATAGATCAGCCGGTGCAGGGTTTTCCAGCGGCGCTTGAGGCGGCGCTGCCAGCCATCGGTGGAGGTGACCGCCAGCGGCAGCAGGAACAGCCAGCAGCCGAAGCCGAGCGTGATGTAGGTGCGCTTGACCAGGTCCTCGCCCAGCTTGGGCAGCGACAGGCTGAGGTCGAACACCAGGTAGGCGGCAAAATGCAGGCACATGTAGAAGTACGCGAACAGCCCCAGCGTACGCCGCAGCTGCAGCGGCTCCGGCCTGCCGCTAAGGCTGCGCAGCGGCGTCATCGCCAATGTCGCCAGCAGCAGCTGCAGGGCGCGCAGCCCGGTGGCGTGCTCCAGCGTCTCCACCGGATTGGGGCCCAGCTGGCCATGCCAGGTGCGCCAGGCCAGCAGCGCGAGCGGGTACAGGCAGAGCGCCCACAGCAGGGCCTTGAGCCAGCGCAGGCGCATCAGAAATACGTCCGCAGGTCCATGCCCGTATAGAGCGAGGCCACCTCCGGGTAGCCGTTGAACATCAGCGTCGGCCGCTTGAACAGCTCGCCCAGGCGGCGCTCGCGGGCCTGGCTCCAACGCGGGTGATCGACCTTGGGATTGACGTTGGCGTAGAAGCCATACTCGTCCGGCGCGGACACGCTCCAGGTGGTGCGCGGAGCCTGCTCGGTGAACTCGATGCGCACGATCGACTTGATGCTCTTGAAGCCGTACTTCCAGGGCAGGGTCAGGCGCAGCGGCGCGCCGTTCTGGTTGGGCAGCGGCTTGCCGTACAGGCCCAGCGAGAGGAAGGCCAGGGGGTGCATGGCCTCGTCGATGCGCAGGCCCTCGCGATAGGGCCACGGCAGCACACCGCCCGCCTGCGGCATCTGCTTGGGATCATAGAGGGTGGTGAAGGCGACGTACTTCGCCTTCGAGGTCGGCTTGAAGCGCGCCAGGAACGGTCCGAGGGGAAAGCCGTCCCAGGGCACCACGATGCTCCAGCCCTCCACGCAGCGGTGCCGGTAGACGCGTTCCTCCAGCGGGAACAGCTTGAGCAGGTCGTCGATGCCGACCCGCCCCGGCGCCTCGCATTCGCCCTCCACCGCCACCGTCCAGGGGCGCGGCCGCAGGGTGCCGGCGTACTGCGCCGGCTCCGACTTGTCGGTGCCGAATTCGTAGTAATTGTTGTAGTGCGTCACATCCTCGTAGGAGGTCGGGGTTTCGCCGCCGGCCATCTCCGTTTTCCGGGCCAGCTTGAGATCGGCGCCGGCACCCACAGATTGACCGGAAGGTGCTGCAGACTCCGCGGCCCGGCCGCAGGCCGCGGCCGCCAGGCCGGCGGCGCCCAGGCCCAGCTGGGCCAGGAAACGGCGGCGGCCGTGGTAGACCGTCTCCGGGGTGATCTCGGAAGGCAGGATCGGGTGTGACGGCGATTTACGGATCAACATGGCGATGTGGGCCTGGTTGTTTGAACAGTCCGGCCATGGATGGCCGGTGGCTTGAACAGGATGTTCACTCTGACCGCACCATACACCGGCGGTTCGCGGCTACCATAGAGGCCTGTACGCCGGAACATGAATTGCGGACGCGTGGACATGCAACTAGAGGAATTGGCAGACACTTTCGAGATGCTCGGCGACTGGGAGGAGCGCTACCGCTACCTCATCGACCTGGGCCGCAAGCTGCCGCCCCTGCCCGAATCCGAGCACACCGAGGCCAACAAGGTGCGCGGCTGCATGAGCCAGGTGTGGATGACCGCCCAGGCCGACCCCGGACCGCCGCTCAAGCTGCGCTTCCGCGGCGATTCCGACGCCCACATCGTCAAGGGCCTGATCGCGGTGCTGTTCATACTGTACTCGGACCGTAGTCCGCGCGAGATCCTGGATACCGACATCGGCGGCGCCTTCGCGCGGCTCGGCCTGGAGGGCCATCTCACCATGAACCGGCGCAACGGCTTCTACGCCATGGTCGAGCGCATCAGGAACATTGCCGCCGCCGCCGTCCCCGAATCCGCAACATCAAGCTCGTAGGATGTAAACGAACCGGTCCAGGTCAAAGGGGGCGAACGTGGCTATCGGCGGCGTGGTTGCACTGGTGGTGCTGGTATTGGCGGTGGTGACCGTGGCCAAGGCGGTGGTGACCGTGCCGCAGGGGCGCGAATACACCGTGCAGCGCTTCGGCAAGTACGAAAAGACGCTGAAGCCGGGCCTGCACATCCTGATGCCGTACATCGAAGGCGTCGGCAAGAAGCTGTCGGTGATGGAGCAGGTGCTGGACGTGCCGAGCCAGGAGGTCATCACCAAGGACAACGCCATGGTCGGGGTCGACGGCGTGGTGTTCTACCAGGTGCTGGACTCGGCCAAGGCCGCCTACGAAGTGCAGAACCTGGAATACGCCATCCTCAACCTGACCATGACCAACCTGCGCACGGTGATGGGCTCGATGGACCTGGACGAGCTGCTGTCGCAGCGCGACCACATCAACTCACGCCTGCTGACGGTGGTGGATCAGGCCACCTCGCCCTGGGGCGTCAAGCTCACCCGCATCGAGATCAAGGACATCCGCCCGCCGGTGGACCTGGTCGATTCGATGGCGCGGCAGATGAAGGCCGAGCGCGACAAGCGCGCCGCCATCCTGGAGGCGGAAGGGCTGCGCCAGGCGGCGATTCTCAAGGCCGAAGGCGAACGCCAGGCGCAGATCCTGCACGCCGAGGGCGAGAAACAGCAACGCATCCTCGAGGCCGAGGGCGCGCGCGAGGCCGCCTTCCGCGCCGCCGAGGCGCGTGAGCGCCAGGCCCAGGCGGAAGCTCAGGCGACCAAGGTGGTGTCCGAGGCGATCGCGGCGGGCAGCGTGCAGGCGATCAACTACTTCGTGGCGCAGAAGTACGTCGACGCCCTGTCCCTGATCGCCGCCAGCCCCAACCAGAAGCTGGTGCTGATGCCGCTGGAGGCCGGCAACGTCATCGGCGCCCTCGGCGGCATCGCCGAGCTGACCCGGGAAGCCCTGCTCAAACAGGGCAAGAGCGCGTGACCCTGTCGTCGGCGCACCACTGGCTATGGTGGGTGGCCGGGCTGGCCCTGATGGCGCTGGAGGCGTTCTTTCCGGGGGCGTTTTTCCTGTGGATCGGCATCGCCGCGCTGCTGGTCGGTGGCGTGTCGTGGCTGCTGCCGGGGCTCGGCGGCCTGACCCAGATGGCCCTGTTCGCCGTCGTCGCCATCGGTTCGATCCTGGCCTGGCGGCGCTGGCGCGGCGGACGACAGGTCGTGGATAGCGGGCTGAACGATCGTGCCAGGCACTATCTCGGCCGTACGTTCACCCTGGATGCGCCGATCGTCAACGGCGTCGGCCAAATGCGCGTGGATGATGGACAATGGCGCATCTCCGGCGCCGACCTGCCCGTGGCCAGCCGGGTGCGCGTGGTGGCGGTGGAAGGCACCGTCCTGAAAGTGGAGAAGGCCGATTAACTCGAGCACCGACATCCGTGTCCAGGCTCCTGCCTCGCCGGCCGAACGCGTGCGGGAGACCATCTACACCTTCGGCGAGGAACTGGCGCACGGCCTCACCCACGGCATCGGCGCCCTGCTCGCCATCGCCGGGCTGACCATTCTGGTGGCCAAGGCCGCGGTGGGCGGCCACACCCGCGACATCGTCGCCGGCTCGATCTTCGGCAGCGCGCTGGTCCTGATGTATACCGCCAGCACCCTGTTCCACAGCATCCCGCTGCCCGCCACCAAGCGCGTGCTGCGGATCATCGACCACTGCCTGATCTACGTGCTGATCGCCGGCACCTACACCCCGTTCACCCTGCTGGCCCTGCGCGGCGGCCTGGGCTGGGGCCTGTTCGGCTTCACCTGGGGGCTGGCCCTGGTCGGCACCGTGTTCAAGATCTTCACCACCGGCCGTTTCGAGGCCCTGTCGCTGCTGATCTACCTGCTGATGGGCTGGTGCGGCCTGGTAGCCGTCAAGCCGCTGCTCCACGCCATGTCCCCCGGCGGGCTGTGGCTGCTGCTGGCGGGCGGCCTGTGCTACAGCTTCGGCGTGATCTTCTACGCCTGGGAGCGGCTGCGCTACCACCACGCGATCTGGCACGGTTTCGTGCTGGCGGGCAGTATCTGCCACTACCTGTCCGTGCTGTTCTACGTCATCCCGGGTCCTCCTTAGGTTCCCAGGCCGGCCTGGGCGGTCCATCCCAGCGTGGACACGGCCCGTCCCAGAGCGATGGCCCCGGCCGGCGCGATTGACGGAGACTCCACCGCAGCCGGACCCCGGCTGACGGAGAACGCCGATGAACCTCACCAACCGCTTCACCCCCGTGCCCGCCGCCGCCGCCCTGCTGTTGCACGCCGCGCTGCTCGCCGGCTTCGGACAGATCAGCACCCGCGGCGAACGGCTGCTCGCCCAGGCCGAGGCGACGCAGTTCACCGCTGCAGCGGCTGCCCGCCGGTCCGCGCCCCTGGACGCCGCCGCCCGCGCCAGCCATGCCCCCCTGCTGCAGGACCTGCACCGCTGGCTGCACGGGGCGGGAAAGCGCGCGGACCGGCCGGGACCGGTCTAAACTGATTTCGGGTAACAGATCCAGGGCATTGCTGAATTGAACGCAGCCACGCTGTCCCGCAAGGCGCTGGAAGCGCCGTCCGCATCCGCCATCCGGCCGAAGTTGGCGCGCTGGCGCGCGGTCGGGCTGGTGCTGCTGTTCTGGTTCGGCTTTTTCGGGCTGATCCTGCCCGCCGATATCATCGAGGACATGCAGATGGCCGGCGGCGCCAACCTCGGCCGCGACGTGTTCGGCAACATGTTCGCCGCCCTGGCCTGGAGCGTGGTATCGCCCCTGATCCTGTGGCTGACGCAGCGCTACCCGGTGGAGGGCGAGCGGCGCTGGCGCAATGCCGGCCTGCAGGTCGCCGCCGGGCTGAGCATCACGGTGGCCCTGGTCACCGTATCCCACCTGGCCGTGCAATCCCTGTTCGGCGACCGCATTGGCGGCCACGTGCACTGGACCTTGCACCAGATCGTGCTGGTCAACACGGCCTACCTGCTGTTCATCTACCTGGCCTTCGTCGCCATCGTGCACGCCATGCGCCTGCTGCGCCGTTCCGAGGAGCGCGAGCGCCTGCTCAACCAGGCCCAGGTGCAGGCGCTCAAGGCCCAGCTCAACCCGCACTTCCTCTACAACACGCTCAACGCCGTGTCCGAGTTCGCCTACAAGGACGCGGCCATCGCCGAGCGCCTGATCACCATGCTCAGCGACCTGCTGCGGCTGTCCTTCGCCGGCGGCGACGCGCCCAAGGTGCCGCTGTCGGACGAGCTGGCGTTCTCCCGCCGCTACCTCGACATCCAGCAGCTCCTGCTGGAGGACCGCCTGCAGGTGCGCTACGCCATCGACCCGGCGGCGCTGGACGCGCAGGTGCCCAACTTCGTGCTGCAGCCGCTGGTGGAGAACGCGGTGGTGCACGGCATCTCGCGGCGCGCCGCCAGCGGCCATATCGAGCTGGGTGCCAGCATCGCCGACGGCGAGCTCAAGCTGTGGGTGAGCGACGACGGCCCCGGCATGTCGAAGCCTTCCAGCCGGCGGCATGGCATCGGCCTGTCGCACACCCGCGCCCGCCTCGCCCAGCTCTACGGCGAGCGGCAGCAGCTGGAGCTGGACTCGCCGCCCGGCGGCGGCTTCACCGCCAGCCTGACGCTACCCTGCGAGCGCTGATGGCGCCGATCCGGACCCTCATCGTCGACGACATGCCGCCAGCGCGCCGGCGCATCCGCCGGCAGCTGGAGCGGGCCGCGGACTTCGAGGTCGTCGGCGAGTGCGGCGACGGCGCCTCCGCCATCGGCAGCATCAAGAGCCTGCGGCCCGACCTGGTGTTCCTGGACGTGCAGATGCCGGAGGTCGACGGCTTCGGCGTGGTCGCCGCGCTGGAGCCGGAAAACCGCCCCGCCATCCTGTTTGTCACCGCCCACGACGAGCATGCGCTGCGCGCTTTCGAAGTGCACGCCCTCGATTACCTGCTCAAGCCGTTCGACGTCGAGCGCTTCGACCATGCCCTGCAGCGGGCGCGCGACCAGCTGCGCCTGCGCGACCAGTCCATCGACCAGCGCCTGGACGCCCTGCTGGCGCAGCTCAGGCCGGAGTCGCGCTGGCTACGGCGGGTGGCGGTGAAGACCCGCGGCCGCACCCGCGTGGTGGCGGTGGACGACATCGACTGGATCGGCGCCGAGGGCAACTACCTCAGCCTGCACGCCGGCGGCGAGGCGCACCTCATCCGCGAGACCATGAGCGCCTTCGAGCGCCAGCTCGACCCGGAACGCTTCGTGCGCATCCACCGCTCCACCATCGTCAACCTGGACCGTGTGCGCGAGCTGACGCCGTTGTTCAACGCCGATCACAGCGTGCTGCTGAAGGACGGCACCGAGCTGACGCTGTCGCGCAGCTATCATGACAAGCTGAAGGCGCTGTTGGGCGACATCTGAAGGTGAGGAGTGAGGGGTGAGGGGACAAGAAAAAAGCGCTTGTCCCCTCACAGCCCGCGCAGCGGGCGACCTCACCCCTCACCCCTCACCCCTCACCCCTCACTGCAAACAGCGGCCTCAAGAACGGCGGCGCGATCAACGTAGTGGCGCAGGCCATGAACAGCACCGCGCCGAACAGCGGTTCCGGGATCACCCCGGCGGCCAGGCCGATCTGGGCCACCACGATGCCCACCTCGCCGCGCGGCACCATGCCCATGCCCACCTGCAGCGCGCCGCGCGGCCCGAGGCCCCAGGCCCCGGCGCCGCAGCCGATCAGCTTGGAGGCGACCGCCACCACCGTCATCAGCAGCGCCAGCTCCAGGGTGTTGGCGTCGGTGAACACCTGCAGGTCGAGCTGCATGCCGATGTTGACCAGGAAGAAGGGCACCAGGAACTCGGTGGCGCCGCGCACCTGCTGGTGCAGGCCGTGGTTGTGCTCCACCGCCTCGGCCAGGGCCAGGCCGGCGAGGAAGGCGCCGATGATCGCTGCCACGCCGATGTAGACCGCCGCCAGGGCCAGGCCGAAGCACAGCACGATGGCGATGACGAAGTCCGCGTTACCGGCGCGCAGGCGCCGGAAGTGCGGCGCCGCGCGGGTCAGCACCGGCGCGCCGAAGAACGTCACGGCGGCGACGAAGCCCACCGCCAGCGCGGCGGTGAGGCCGATCTCGGCCAGGTTCACGCTGCCCTTGGCTGCGCTGGAGACCGCTGCCAGCACCAGCAGGCCCAGGATGTCGTCGATCACCGCCGCGCCCAGGATGATGCGCGCGGCATGGGAGTCGAGCAGGTTCATGTCGCCCAGCACCCGCGCGGTGATGCCGACGCTGGTGGCGACCATGGCGGTGCCGATGAACAGCGCCTCGATCGGGCGGCCGCCGTCGAACAGCAGCATCAGCAGGTAGCCGCCGGCCAGCGGCACCAGCACGCCCAGCACCGCCACCACCAGCGCGGTGCGGCCGACCCGGAAGATCGCCGACGGCTTGGTTTCCAGGCCGACGTTGAAGAGCAGGAAGATCACACCCAGTTCGGCCAGCACGTGGGAGGTTTCCGAAGGCGCCACCCAGCGCAGCACCTGCGGCCCGATCAGCACCCCGGCGAAGATCTCGCCGACCACGGTCGGCTGGCGCAGGCGCGCGAAGATTTCCGCCAGCAGCTTGGCGCCGGCGAGCATGACGAACAGCTCCACCAGCAGCTGGGCGCCATGGGCCTCCGTGGCGGGCGCGGACATGTGTGCCTAGGCCACGTGTACTTAGGTAAAGGGATAGCGGTGGACCTGCACCCCGGCGCCCGACCGCAGCGCCAGCACGAGCATGGCGGCCGCGACCTCCTCCGCCCGCACCGGCCGGTAGCGGGCCAGCGGGCCGGCGCACAGCGGCGCCAGCAGCGGCGACACGATCTGCGCCGCGGCTTCCGCCGGGCGCGACTCGGCCCGGGCGCCCAGCAGCAGCGAAGGTTGCAGGATATGCACCGTCGGGTAGCCCAGGGCGGCCACATCGCGCTCCATGTGAGCCTTCACCCGTGAGTAGAAGGCCGGCGAGGTGGCCGACGCGCCGATGGCCGAGACCACCACGAACCGGCTCGCCCCGGCGCCGCGCGCCGCCCGCGCCAGGTCCACCACCATGCCGTGATCCACCCGCTCCAGCCCGGCCTTGCCGGACTTGGCGGTGGTGGTGCCCAGGCAGCAGAACACGTCGTCCACCGCCAGCAGGCTGCCGAGCGTCTGCGGCTGCTCCAGGTCGTTCTGCGGGTTGACCAGCTTGGGGTGGGCCAGGTCCAGGGGACGGCGCGTGACCGCGACGACGCGGCCGTACTCCGGGCTGTCCAACAGCTTCTGCAGCAGGAACCGGCCGATGAGGCCGGTGCTGCCGGCGATGAGGGCGGTACGGGCCATGGGGCCTCCGGTGGCGGGGTCCGCAGTTTAACCCGTGGGCGGTGGCGGGCATTGGGTTAAAATGGCGCCCTTCGCGAAAATCCCTTTCCCCACATGCCTATCTGGAAACAGCCCGTCACCCTGGGCCCCCTCCCCGTGGAGGACGCGCAGTTCCCCATCCCCGGCACCATCGGCGCCCACATCGGTCTGCGTATCACCGAGATCGGCGAGGACTACCTGCGCGGCACCATGCCGGTGGACGGCCGCACCCGGCAACCCTACGGCCGGCTGCATGGCGGCGCCTCCTGTGTGCTGGCCGAGGAGCTGGGCAGCATCGCGGCGAGCCTGTGCACCGATCCGTCGCAGGTGTTCACCGTGGGCCTGGAGATCAACGCCAACCACATCCGCGCCGCCACCCAGGGCACGGTCACCGGGACCGCGCGCCCGCTGCACCTCGGCCGCGCCACCCAGGTCTGGGAGATCCGCATCGAGGACGAGCAGAACCGCCTGGTGTGCATCTCGCGCCTGACCATGGCGGTGGTGTCGCTCAAGGAGGGACGGCCGGCGTGAACTTCGAGCTGCATGCGCAGCTGGCGCAGGACTGCCATCGGCTCGGGCGGTTCGAGCTGGGGCTGCTGCTGCTGATGGATGACGCCAGCTATCCCTGGTTCGTGCTGGTGCCGCAGCGCGCCGGCGTGCGCGAGGTGTACGAGCTCGACGCCGCGGACCGCGCCTTGCTGTGGGAGGAATCGGCGGCGCTGTCGCGCGCCCTGATGGCGGCCTTCCGCGGCGACAAGCTCAACCTGGCGGCGCTGGGCAACGTGGTGCCGCAGCTGCACCTGCATCACATCGTGCGCTACGCCGGCGACCCGGCATGGCCGGCGCCGGTGTGGGGACGCCACCCGCCGCGCCCCTATACCGCCGCGGAGCTGGAGCGGCGCCGTGCGGCGCTGCTGCCGCATCTTCCCGCCGGCTTCACGGCGGCTTACGCTGCCCCGGGCTGAGACCGGCAGGCAGTCGTCTATTTATCTATCAGGAATTCGAAGTATGCAGACAGTCGCGGACAAGAAAGTGCTGATCACCGGCGCCGCCATGGGCATGGGCAAGATCTACGCCCAGCTCTCGGTGCGGGAGGGTGCGGCGGCGGTGGTGCTGTGGGACATCAACCGGGACGAGCTGGACAAGACCGTGGCCGAGCTGCGCGCCGCCGGCGGCCGCGTGCATCCCTACGTGGTCGACGTGTCCAGCCTCGAGGCCATCACCGAGGCCGCGGCGCAGGTGCGCCGCGAGGTCGGCAACCCGGACATCCTGTTCAACAACGCCGGCGTGGTGCGCGGCAAGTTCTTCTGGGAGCACGACCCGGTCAAGGACATCGCCTTCACCATGTCGATCAACGCCATGGCGCCGATGTACGTGGCCCGCGAGTTCCTGCCGGCGATGATCGAGAACAGGGGCAGCGAGCAGCGCCTGGTCAACGTCGCCTCCGCCGCCGGCCTGGTCTCCAACCCGCGCATGAGCGTCTACTGCGCCAGCAAGTGGAGCTGCACCGGCTGGAGCGACTCGGTGCGGCTGGAGCTGGAGCACGCCGGCCACACCCACGTGCGCGTCACCACCGTCAACCCGACTTACATCTCCACCGGCATGTTCGAGGGTGCCAAGACGATGCTGCTCACCCCCCTGCTCACGCCGGAATACGTTACCGAGCGGGTGTGGAAGGCGATGAAGCTGGGCCGGCCGCGCCTGATCATGCCCTGGACCGTGTACATCTCCAATGCCCTGAAGGGGCTGCTGCCGATACGCTTGTTCGATTGGGTGGCACACCACATCTTCGGCATCTACAAGACCATGGACGAGTTCAAGGGCCGCCCGCACTAAGCCGGGCGAGCCGTGCCGACGACGACAGGAATGTCGCGCGGATATGCTAGTTTGTGCAAGCCCGTATCCGTGGCGGATAGGGGCTGGTGCAGGGCTGCCGGGCGGATCCGGCAGGAATGCGGAAACATAACAGAGCAGGAGCCATAACAATGAATTACTTCGTCACCGGCGCCACCGGTTTCATCGGCCGGTTCCTGGTCGAACGTCTCGCCGCGCGCCCGGACGCCAGGATCCATGTGCTGGTGCGGGAATCCTCGCAGGAGAAGTTCGACGCCCTGCTCGAGCGGCTCGGCGATCACGGCGACAAGCTGATCCCGGTCTACGGCGACATCGCCGTCCCCGGCCTGATCGACGCGGCCGAGGCGAAGAAGCTCAAGGGCAAGATCGACCATGTGTTCCACCTCGCCGCCGTCTATGACATGAACATGGACGACGACACCGCCGACCGCGTCAACACCGGCGGCACCCGCAACGTGGTGGAGTTCGTCAACGAGCTGGGCGGCAAGGTGCGCCTGCACCACATGAGCTCGGTGGCCGTGGCCGGCGGCGACTTCGTCGGCAAGTTCACCGAGGACATGTTCGACGAGGGCCAGTCCACTCGCCATCCCTACTACCGCACCAAGTTCCAGGCCGAGAAGATCGTCCGCGAGGAATCCAAGGTGCCGTTCCGGATCTACCGTCCGGGCGCGGTGGTCGGCTCCTCCGTGACCGGCGAGATCGACAAGATCGACGGACCCTACTATTTCTTCAAGGCGATCCAGAAGATCAGCCACCGCGTGCCGAAGTGGGTGCCGCTGCTCGGCATCGAGGGCGGCCGCGTGCCGATCGTGCCGGTGGACTACGTGGCCGCCGCCACCGACGCCATCGCCCACAAGGACGGCCTCGACGGACAGTGCTTCTGCCTGATCCAGTCGCATTCCCCCACCGTGGGCGAACTGCTCGGCGCCTTCCTCGCCGCCGCCCACGGCCCGGAGTTCGCCCGCAAGCTGGAGCTGCCGGTGGTCCCGGGCTCGCTGCGCGCCATCACCGGCCGCATCGGCGGCGCGGTGCCGGATGCCGTCAAGAAACAGCTGTCCAGGACCATCGGCGTACCGGTGTCGGTGCTCGGCTACGTCATCAACCGCGCGGTGTTCGAAGACAAGAACGCCCGCGCCGCGCTGCGCGGCAGCGGCATCAAGTGCGCGGACATCGCCGACTACGCGCCGGTGCTGTGGCAGTTCTGGGAACAGCAGCTGGACCTCGATTTCAAGGCTTCGCCGCGCCTGGTGCGGCGCCTGGCCGGCAAGGTGGTGCTGATCACCGGCGCCTCCTCGGGCATCGGCTTCACCACCGCCAAGAAGCTGGCGGCGGCCGGGGCCAAGGTGGTGCTGGTGGCGCGCACCCAGGAGAAGCTGGAGGAAACCCAGAAGATCATCGAGAAGCTCGGCGGCGAAGCCTTCGTCTACCCCTGCGACCTCAACGACCTGAAGGCGATCGACGCCATGGTCGCGGCCGTGCTGCGCGATTTCGGCCACGTCGACGTACTGATCAACAACGCCGGCCGCTCCATCCGCCGCGCCGTGGCCGAGTCCTACGACCGCTTCCACGACTACGAGCGCACCATGCAGCTCAACTACTTCGGCGCCGTGCGGCTGATCATGGCGCTGCTGCCGAGCATGCAGCACCGCAAGAGCGGCCACATCATCAACATCAGCTCGATCGGCGTGCTCGCCAACGCGGCGCGCTTCTCCGCCTACGTCGCCAGCAAGTCGGCGCTCGATGCCTTCACCCGCTGCCTGTCGGCCGAGGTCAAGGCCAAGAACATCCACACCACCGCGATCTACATGCCGCTGGTGCGCACGCCGATGATCGCGCCGACCAAGATCTACAGCTATGTCCCGACCTGGTCTCCGGACGACGCCGCCGACACGGTGATCAAGGCGATCCTGGAGCGGCCCAAGAGCGTCGCCACCACCCTGGGCACCGCGGCCTCGATCAGCTATGCGCTATGGCCCAAGGTCAACGACTACATCCTGTCCAAGGGCTTCCAGCTGTTCCCCTCGTCCACCGCGGCGCGCAGCGCCAAGGACAAGGACGCGCCGGCGCTGAAGCCGACCCTGGAGCAGGTGGTGTTCGCCAACGTGTTCAAGGGCGAGCACTGGTAAAGGCGGCTTGCGGGAACAACGGCTTCCAGTTCCGGGGAAGCCTGTTCCTGCTTCTCCCGGAAACTGGAAACTGCTTCTTGATCTTAAAGGGAGAACGGCGACTCGAAATCCCATATCTCGATCGTGGCGTCGAGGTTCTGCGTGGTCCTGCCCACGTAGAAGGTGTAACCGCTGTAGGCCGAGCCGGGCCAGGTGTGGCCGCCGTGGTTCACCGTATATAGCCGCGCCGCCGCGTCCGCCGGGCAGCCGGTGAACTCGGTGCGGGCGATGCTGGTGCCGTCGTTGACCACCAGCGGCAGGACGCTGGTCTCCGTCTGGTTCGCGGCACAGTGGTTCTGCGTGGCCCAGAATGCGGTGGCCACCGCGGCCGAGTCCACCGTGGGCTCGCCGCCGTAGGGCACCAGCAGGTCGGAGGTCCCATCCATGAAGGCAACGGCCATGGGGTGGGTCGGCCGGCAGATGCTCTGCAACGAGCTGCGCAGGGTTGCCGCCACCGCGACGAAGCCGGCGAGCTTGTCGGAGGCCTGGCAGGCCAGGCGTTCGGCCATGAAGCCGCCGCCGGAGTAGCCGGAGGCGTAGACACGCTGCCGGTCGACCCCGTCCACCGCGACCGCGTGGTCGATCAGCGCCGACAGGAAACCGACGTCGTCGGTGCTGTTGTAGGACGAGGGATCCTCGTTCCAGTCGCCGTTCTTACCCTGCGGCAGGTAGACCCACACGCCGTACTGCTCCGCCAGCCGCCCGGCCCGGACCAGGTTGGCCATGCCCGCCGAGTTCATGCCGTGGGCGTGCAGGATCAGCAGCGCCGGCGCGCCGGGGAGGGCGCGTAGCGGGCGGATCAGGATGTAGGTGCGCTGCTGTTTCTGCCAAGTGATGCTGCCGCTGACCGTGGTGGTCTGCGGCGTGGCGTCGACGTAACCGGGGCTGGCTTGGTCGAGCGCCAGCGCCATGCCGCCGATGCCCTGCTGCAGGCTGGCGTCCAGCGCCGTGCCGGTCTGCTGGCCGGCCGCGGCGAAAGCCGCCTGGGTCTGCTGCTGGATCTGCTGCATCGCAGCCGCCGTCTGCTGCGACGATTGTTGCAGCGCGGCGATACCTTGGGAGAATCCCTGCATTAGTCCGCTGCCGTCGCCGGCCAGGGCCGGCGTTGCGCCCAGGACCACGGTGGCTGCCGCGGCCAGGGCCGGGACTACACGGGCTGTTCCTGAGAAATGAAACAGGCGCCGGCAACGGCGCGCAAAAAGCGAGGCGCTACGCATAAATGAAACTCCCTTGAGCCTGCAACTATCGACATCCTTGTTGAGCTTATTTTGCCTCAAAATCGCCAATGCAAGATGCGAACCAGGTCTCAGGGCGCGGCTTTCGAGCCGATCTGGCGCCAAATTTCGTCAAAAAGTGTCGCGGACGCGAGGATTTCGCGTCAGTTCCGGCTTTGGATCCGGTTCAGGCGGACTTGGCGAGGCGGGCTTGCCGCTGCCTGACACTAGCGGCCAGGCCGCGCAGCAGCTCGATCGTGTCGTCCCAGTGGATGCAGGCGTCGGTCACGCTCTGGCCGTAGGTCATGGTGTCGCGCGGGCCGATGTCCTGGCGGCCTTCCACCAGGTTGCTCTCGATCATCACGCCGATGATGCGCGAGTCGCCGCCGGCGACCTGGTGGCCGACATCCTGCGACACGGCCAGCTGGCGCTTGTGCTGCTTCTGGCTGTTGGCGTGGCTGAAATCGATCATCACCTGCGGTTCCATGCCGGCCTTGATCAGCGCGGCGCAGGCCGCTTCCACCGACTTGGCGTCGTAGTTCACGCCGGTGCTGCCACCGCGCAGGATGATGTGGGTGTCGTGGTTGCCGCGGGTCTCGAAGATCGCGGTGGCGCCGGTGCGGGTCAGGGACAGGAAGCGGTGCGGGTTGCGCGCCGACTGGACGGCATCCACCGCCACTTTCACGCTGCCGTCGGTGCCGTTCTTGAAGCCCACCGGGCAGGACAGGCCGCTGGCCATCTCGCGGTGCAGCTGCGATTCGGTGGTGCGCGCGCCGATCGCGCCCCAGCTCACCAGGTCGGCGATGTACTGCGGCGTCAGGATATCGAGGAATTCCACGCCGGCCGGCAGGCCGAGTTCGTTCAGGTCCAAAAGCAGCTTGCGCGCCAGGCGCAGGCCGCGGTTGATGTCGTAGCTGTCGTCCAGGCCGGGGTCGTTGATCAGGCCCTTCCAGCCGACGGTGGTGCGCGGCTTCTCGAAATACACGCGCATCAGGATCTGCAGCTGCCCCGCCAGCTGCTCGCGCAGTGGCTTCAGCCGCCTGCCGTAGTCCAGGGCCGCCTGCGGGTCGTGGATGGAGCAAGGGCCCACGATCACCAGCAGGCGATCGTCGCGGCCGCTCAGGATGTCCTGCACGCCGCTCCGCCCGGCGATCACCGACTGGGCGGCGGTCTCGCTCATCGGCAGCTCCTGCTGCACTTCGGCGGCGGTGGAGACGGGGCGGATCGAGGCAATCCGCAGGTTTTCGGTAACCGTGGTCATGGCAAAAGGTTCATCGACAGCTACAGCGGAGCGCGGATGCTACCAGACCCCCGCTCCGGTCTCCACGGAGCGGCTCAGGCGGCCGGCAGCTCGAAAAGCAGCAGCTCGGCCGGGCTTTCGGCGCTAAGTTCCAGAATCGATTCGCTTTCCAGCATCGCGGCAGCGCCAGCGTCGAGTGTTCCGGAGGCGGTTTTGACCACCCCCCGGGCCACGTGGAGATAGTGCCGCCGCCCGGCCCGCAGCTCCCGCCGCAGCGTCTGACCGGCGGCCGGCCACGCCACCCACAGGCGTGCGTCCTGCTGCAGCCGCAGCGGCGCGTTTTCTCCCTCCGGCGCGGCCGCCAGGGCGAAACCGGCGCGCAGCGCCTCGCGGTCGAGCGCCTTCTGCTGGTAGCCGGGCGCTATCCCGGTCCGGTCCGGCACGATCCAGATCTGCAGGAAGTGCACCGGCGCGGTCTGCGAATCGTTCATCTCGCTGTGCGAAATGCCGCGGCCGGCGCTCATCAGCTGCACCTCGCCGGGCCGGATCACCGAGCCGCCGCCGGTGGAATCGCGGTGCCGCAGGGCGCCCTCCAGCACGTAGGAGATGATCTCCATGTCGTGGTGCGAATGCGGCGGAAAGCCCGCGCCGGCCACCACCCGGTCCTCGTTGATCACGCGCAGCGGGCCGTAGCCCATCCAGTGGGGGTCGTGGTAGTCGGCGAAGGAGAAGCTGTGCCAGCTGTCGAGCCAGCCGCGCTCGGCGTGGCCGCGTTCCCCGGCCGGACGGATGGTGATCATGCGGGTCTCCGTGAGCTAGGGTCGAACCTCGACGCCCGGGACATCATGACAAGGCTGCGCCCGGATGCAAGCCGAAAAGCGGCCGCCGGAACTCAACCCCGCTTCACCGCGAACGGCGAGAACGCCTGGCAGGCCGGCATCAGGGAGATGGTGTTGATGTTGACGTGGGCCGGCCGGCTGACGATCCAGTGGACCGTATCGGCGATGTCCTGGGCGGTCAGTGGCTGGATGCCGGTGTACACCGCCTTGGCCCTGTCGGCATCTCCGTCGAAGCGCACCAGGGAGAATTCGGTGTCGGCCATGCCGGGCTCGACCTCGCTCACCCGCACGCCGGTGCCGATGAGGTCGGCCTTGAGGTTCAGGCTGAACTGGCGCACGAAGGCCTTGCTGCCGCCGTAGGCGTTACCGCCCGGGTAGGGCCACTCGCCGGCCACCGAGCCGATATTGACGACATGGCCACGGTTGCGCGCCACCATGCCCGGCAACAGCGCGCGCGTGCAGTACATCAAGCCCTTGATGTTGGTGTCGACCATCCGTTCCCACTGATCCAGGTCGGCGCGATGGGCCGGCTCCAGGCCCAGGGCGAGGCCGGCATTGTTTACCAGCACGTCGACTTCGGCGAAATCCGGCGGCAGGCCGGCGACGCAGCCCTCCACGGCCGCGCGGTCGCGCACGTCGAGTTCCAGGGGCAACAACCCTGGGCCCAAATCCTGGCGTAACTGTTGCAGGCGGTCCAGCCGCCGGGCCGTGGCCACCACCCTGGCGCCGTCCGCGATAAAGCGCCGCGCGATGGCGGCGCCGAAGCCGGAGGAGGCTCCGGTAACGAAGATGATCATGGCGGCATTTTAACGTGAGGTCGGGCGGCTTCGCCGCCTGTGAGGTCGCTCCCCGGCTGCGCCGGTCGCTGTGAGGAGTGAGGAGTGAGGAGTGAGGGGGAAAAGCTTGTCCCCTTTTCAGGCCCGAAGGGCCGACCTCACTCCTTATAGGGCGCGCAGCGCCCGACCTCACAGCAGCGCAAAGCGCTGCGACCTCAGGCCTGCGGCGTGGCCAGCCCGTGCGACACCATCCGCATCACGTCGTCGATGACCTGGCGATCCGGCAGCTTGCCCTGCCACAGGCACCAGTGCATGCCCAGGAAGTGACCGATCCCCATCAGGGCCCAGGCGCGCGCGTCGGTGTCGCCCGGGGCGATCTCGCCGCGCCGCACGGCTTCGCCGAGGCCTTCGCTGTAACCCTTGGCCAGCCGCTCGTAGTACTCGCGGAACACCGCTTCGTCGACGAACTGCGCTTCCTGCACGATGCGGTACAGCCCGGGGTGCTTCTGGGTGAATTCCAGGAACGCCTGCAGGCTCTGGCGTTCCGCCTCGAGCCGGTCGGCGGCGTCGGTGGCGGCCCCGGCCATCTGCTTGCGCAGCTTGCGGCCGATCTCGCGCACCAGCGTGATGAAGATTTCTTCCTTGCTGTGGAAGTAGAGGTAAAACGTACCCTGGCCGACACCGGCACGGGTGGTGATAGAGCTAACGGAAGCCGCGTGGAAGCCCTTGCCGCCGAACTCCTCCTCCGCGGCGGCGAGCAGCTTGCGGCGCGTGGCCTCGCCGCGCGCCGTCACCGGCACCAGCTCTTTGAGTACCTGGGCGTTCGGCATCATGGCCGGGCCGACTCCTGATTTTTTCTCGGAAAGCACGAGTCTGAGCTTAATTGATGGATACCCTGAAGTGGCGGCCATGGTGCGCGCCGGCCGAGACGGCACGCGGCTTTTCCGATACACGGTGGTTCCCGGCGGAATATCGGTCAAGCCCGGTTGACGTCCGGGCCAGCTGCCGGCCGCGGCGCGGTCAGGACACAGCCTGCAGCCGCGAGCCCGGATGGCGGGTGCCGGTGGCCGGGGTGCGTCGCAGGCCGTTGTCCTTGAGCCAGGCCAGGCAGTCCTCGAACGCTCGCGAAATGCGGGTCTGGGTGCGGATGCGCTCGATTTTCGGCCAGGTGGCGCGCTCGCCCTCGCGGAGGTAGCGCTGCAGGTCCCCGGCGGTGAGGTTGGAGAACATCCGCATCAGCTGGCCGGGGGTCTGCCGCGGCAGGATGCTGACGTCGCCGCTGTAGCGCTGCTGCAGGATGTCGTTGAGCGCGTCGACGATGCGGCCGCCGGGGTGGCTGCTGCTGTACTGGTGCGCCACCTTGAGGGCCTCGCGCCCGGTGACCGAGGCCAGCTCGCGCGCGAACCGCACCAGGCCGCGCTTGGGCGAGGATTGTTCGCGCATGAATGGCACCACGTGAGGGTTGGTCTGGCTGACGATGTAGTGGTTGACATTGTGCAGGCGCGCCAGCCGCAGCATCGGCAGGTCGTTGGCGATGGAGCCATCGACCCAGCGCTTGCTGCGCATATACGGTACCGTGTCGCCGCTGTAGTCCAGTGCCTCCAGCATCACCGGCGGGAACACGCCGGGAACGGCGCAGGATGCCATCACCGCACTGCGCACCACCACGTTGGGTGCGGTCAGGTAGTTGAGCAGGCGCGCCTGCTGGTTGGGTTCGGCCGGCGACACGGTGACGCCGAGGATGCGGCGGGTGCGCTCGAACGATTCCAGGAAGCTGCCGGCGTGGACGTTGCGGTTGAGGCAGTCCTGCAGGAGGCCCGGGTCCATCAGCGACTTGTGCTTTAGCGCCTGCCGCAGGCTGACGCCCTGGAATGCCTGCACGTTGAGATTGTGCGGGTCGAAGATCTGCGGCAGCTCCTCGTCGGTGCGGGTGCAGGCCATGGCGGCGATGATCGAGCCGGCGGACGACCCCGAGATCACCCGCGGCAGGATGCCGGCCTCGAACATGGCCTTGATCACGCCGAGGTGGAACATCCCCAGCGTGGCTCCGCCCGACAGCAGCAGGGCGGAGCGCCCGAAGCTGGTGCCGGTGCGCTTGAAAAAGAGCACCTTTTCGGCGGCGCTGAAATCCGGGAAGTCGCCGACGCAGATGTAGTCGAGGCAGCGCGCCGCCTCCTCCACATAGTCCTCGATCAACTGCTTGGTGCCGACCCGGCTATAGCAATAGAGCAGGGGGTTGGCGGTGTTGCCGAGATTGCCGTGCAGCCCTTCGGCGAGATCGTGCGTCAGCCGGCGCACGTCGCCGGCCCGGCGCAGCTCGCGCATCTGGGCCAGGCGCTCGCGGATCAGCAGGTAGTCGAAGTCGTCGCTCACTTCGTCCTGCTTCCACGATTCGCCCCCTTCCAGGTGGTCCAGCTCGGCCGCGATCTCGCGCCAGGTGGCGTAATCGGGCGCTTCTTCCAGGTCCTTCAACCGGTTGGCAATCAGCTTCTTGGGCGAGGTTGCGGTGCGCATACGGTCGGCAGTTTAGCCGGTGGCGGGGCCGCGGGCGCGGCGTTTCCCCGCCACCGCCCGGCCAGGGGTGAATTTCCCTGTCAAAACAATGCCGCCCGCGCCCGTTACAATGTAGGTTCACCCGACATTCCAACTAATGAAAGCCGTCCGCGACTACAAGTCCCTGCTGCTCACCGCGTTGACCCTTGCCATCTTCGGTGTCGCCCTGTGGGTTCTGCACCACAGCCTGGCGAAGCTCCGGCTGGCCGACGTGATGGTCAGCGTCACCGCCGAGCCCTGGCGGAAAGTGGCGGCCTGCGCGTTCTTCACCTGTTGCAGCTACGCCATGCTGACCCTGTACGACCATCTGGCCTTGCAGGCGGTGGAGCACCCGTTGCCGTGGCGCCGGGTGGCGCCGATCTCGTTCACGGCCTTTGCCATCGGACACAGCGCCGGGCTGTCCTGGCTGTCGGGCGGTTCGGTGCGTTACCGCGGCTACTCCAGGGAAGGCCTCAGCGTGATCGAGATCGCCGGCGTGGTGGGGCTGGTCTCCGGCACCTTCGCGCTCGGCATCGGCACCCTGCTGGGCCTGTCGCTGCTGCTCGAATCGCACCAGGCGGCGCGCGCCCTGCACCTGGACCACGGCTCGCATGCCCGGCTGCTGGCGGCGGTCATCTTCTGCCTCATCCTCGGCTACCTGCTGCTGACCCACCGCGTCCGCCACCCCGTGCGCATCCGCGGCCGCGAATTCCGCCTGCCGCCGCTGCATATCGGCGTGGCGCAGATCGTGGTCGCCGGGGTCGACCTGTGCTTCGCCGCCGCCACTCTCTACGTGCTGTTGCCGGACTCCATCTCCCTGCATTTCTTCGGCTTCGTCGGCCTCTACGTGCTGGCGATCCAGTCCGGCGTGATCAGCAACGTGCCCGGCGGCGTCGGCGTGTTCGAGTCGGTGCTGATCGAGCTGTTGCCGGGCGGCGCCACCGCCGAACTGGTCAGCGCCGTGCTGCTGTACCGGTTCATCTACTACTTCATCCCGCTGGTGCTCGGGGTTGGCCTGCTGGCCGCCCGCGAGGCATGGCGATGACCCGCTGGCGGCACCTGCGGCGCGTTGCTGATGCGCTGCGGCCGTGGGTCGAGCGTTTCGCGCCACAGGTCGCCGGTGGCGGCGTGTTCCTGGCCGGCGTGGTGCTGCTGCTGTCCGGCGCCACCCCGGAGATCGACAGCCGCATGGAGTGGCTGCGCGGCATCGTGCCGGACCCGGTGCTGGAGCTGTCGCACCTGGCGGGCAGCGCCGCCGGCGTCGGCCTGCTGATCCTGGCGCGCGGCCTGTACCAGCGGCTCGATGGCGCCTGGTGGACCACCATGGTGCTGCTCGCCGCCGGCATCGCCGCCTCCCTGCTCAAGGGCCTGGACTACGAGGAGGCCACCCTGCTGTCGGCGGTGGCGCTGGGCCTGTGGCTGACGCGGGACCGTTTCTACCGCCGCGCCTCGCTGCTGGACCTGCGCTCCTCGCGCGCCTGGATCGTGGGCGTGGTGCTGGTCGTGGGTACGGCGGTGTGGGTATCGATCGTGTCCTACCGCGACGTGCAGTACGCCCACGAGCTGTGGTGGCAGTTCGCCTTCGACGACGACGCCCCGCGCGTGATGCGCGCCGGCCTGCTCACCATCCTGCTCGCCGCCGGCTTCGTGCTGTGGCAGCTGCTCAGCCCGCGGCGCGAAGCGCCGTCCCTGCCGGACGCCGCCGCCCTGGCCCGGGCCGACGCCATCGCCATGAGCAGCCAGGACACGCTGGCCTACCTGGCCCTGCTCGGCGACAAGCAGCTGCTGTTCGCCGAGGCCGGCGATGCCTTCATCATGTACCAGCGTTCCGGCCGCTCGATGGTCGCCCTGGGTGACCCCGCCGGCAACCCGGCGCGCTTCGAGGAGCTTTGCTGGAAGTTCCGCGAGCTGTGCGACCGCAATTCGAGCTGGCCGGTGTTCTACCAGGTGAGCTCGGAGCGGCTGCCGCTATACCTCGACCTTGGCCTGGAGCTGGCCAAGCTGGGCGAGGAGGCGCGTGTGCTGTTGCCGGAATTCTCGTTGGAGGGCTCCAGGCGCAGCAGCCTGCGCAACGAGTACCGCCGCGGCCCCAAGGACGGCGCCAGCTTTGCCATGCTCACGCCGCCGGAAGTGACCGCGCAGCTGGGCCGCCTGCAGGAGGTGTCGGACCAGTGGCTGCGCAGCAAGGCCACGGCGGAGAAGGGTTTCTCGGTCGGCCGCTTCGACGCCGACTATCTGCGCCGCTTCCCCTGCGGCTGCGTCTACCGCAACGGCAACATCGTCGCCTTCACCAATCTGTGGCTGTCGCGCACCCGCGACGAGTTCTCCATCGACCTCATGCGCTACGGCGACGACGCCCCGCGCGGCGTGATGGACTACCTGTTCGTCGAGCTGATGCTGTGGGGCAAGCGCGAGGGCTACCGCTGGTTCAACCTCGGCATGGCGCCGCTGGCCGGGCTGGAGAACCACCCGCTGGCACCGTTCTGGCACAAGCTTGGCCGCATCGTCCACCGCTACGGTGAAACCTTCTATAACTTCGAAGGTCTGCGCCGGTACAAGGAAAAGTTCGGGCCGCAGTGGCGGCCGCGCTACATGGCCTCGCCCGGCGGGCTGGTGCTGCCGCGGGTGCTGCTCGATACCGCGGCGCTGATCGCCGGCGGCGTCAGGGAAGTGGTGTTGAAATGAGCAAGCTGCTGCTCGCGGTGTTGCTGCTCCTGGCTCCGGCCTGGCCCATTGCGGCCGCCGCGGAGAAAGCCGTCCAGGTGCCCGCCGCCCTGCCGCCCAATGCCGAACGGCTCAGCCATGGCCGCTTCGAGGACCTGGTGGCGTACCGGCCTGCCGGCGAGGCCGGCGGTTTCGTGCTGTTGCTATCCGGCGACAACGGCTGGGACGGGGCCGCGGCGGATCTGGCGCAGGCGCTGGCGCGGAAGGGCGCGCTGGTGGTGGGCATCGACACGCCACGCTTCTTCGCCACCCTGGAGCACGACGGCGGCGACTGCGAATTCAGCGACGGCGACCTGGAGAACCTCAGCCACTTCGTGCAGGCCTACTACCGGCTGCCCACTTACCTCGCGCCGATCCTGGTCGGCTATGGTCCCGGCGCCACGTTCGCCTACGCCAACCTGGTGCAGGCGCCGAAGGACACCTTCGGCGGCGCGCTGGCGCTGGGCTTCTGCCCGCAGCTCGACCTGGCCAAGCCGATGTGCAAGGGCTCGGGGCTGGAGTACAAGCGGCGGGCCGACGGCAAGGGCGTGGAATTCCTGCCGGCACCGGCGCTGTCCAACCCGGCCACGTTCCTGCAGGGCGGCAACGACACCCTTTGCGGCGGGCAGGCCACGGCGGGATTCCTGTCGCGGACCCAGGGCGCCACCCTGGTCGCACTGCCGGGGGTCGATCATGGCTTCGGCGATCCCGGCCTGTGGCAGCCGCAACTGCTGGACGCCTACGCCAGGCTGGCGCAGACGCTCAAGCCGGTGGCCTTGCCGGCGCCGCCGGCCAGCCTCAACGGGCTGCCGGTGATCGAGCAGCCGGTGAAGGCGGGCGTGCCGCAGACTGAAGCCTTCGCCCTGTTGATGAGCGGCGACGGCGGTTGGGCGGGCCTGGACCAGGATGTGGCCGCGGCGCTCACCGCCCACGGCATTCCGGTGGTGGGCCTGGATTCCCTGCGCTACTACTGGACCCCGCGCACGCCGGACTCGGCCGCGGCCGACGTCGACCGCATCGTGCGTTACTACCTCGCCCACTGGGGCAAGAGCAAGGTGCTGCTGGTGGGCTATTCGCAGGGGGCGGACGTGCTGCCCTTCATCCTCAACCGCCTGCCGCCCGCCACCCGCCGGCAGGTGGCATTGGGCGCGGTGATGGGTCTGTCGGAGCATGCCCTGTTCGAGTTCCATCTCGGCAACTGGGTCGACGCCAACCAGGACCAGGGCCTGCCCACGCTGCCGGAGATGCAGCGCGCCGGCGACACGTCGATGCTGTGTATCTACGGTGCCGAGGAAACCGATACCCTATGCCCGAAGCTTGACCCGCAGCATGTCCATCTGGTCAAGCTCGTGGGTGGGCACCACTTCGGCGGCGACTACGAGCGCCTGGCGCGCGAGATCCTCGAGGCGGCCAAGCTGCCGGTGACGGAGGTGGCGGCGACGTCCAGCACTGCAGGCGCGCCGCAGGCCTCAGGCCCGTCCGGCCCTACCAACCAAGAGGAACCCACCATGCTCACCGTTCACGTCATGCTGATGCCCCTGTTGTCGCTGATCGCCGGCATCCTCATCCTGGTCATGCCGCGGCTGCTCAACTACATCGTGGCGATCTACCTGATCGTGATCGGCATCCTGGGGTTGGTGCACGTGCACCTGTAGCAGGCGGCCAATTCGGCTGGGTTGAAGCGCAGCGAAACCCGGCGGAATCCTGCCGCGATGCCGGGATTCGCTGCGCTTCAACCCAACCTGCGCCCTGCTTCCTAATTGCCCGGAATCTTCAGCTCGCTGCCAACCCGCAGGCGGTCGGAGTGGCCCAGGCCGTTGAGCCGGCGCAGGGATTCGACCGAGGTGCGGTATTGCTTGGCGATACCCCCAAGGGTCTGGCCGGAGCGCACCTTGTGCGTGCGCAGCCGGCCCTTCTTCTCCACCGCCGCTTCGGAGTGGGCGGCGGTCTTCACCACGTGAGCCTCGGGCGTCTCGGCCGAGGCCACCACGGTGGCCGGCGCGTCATGTGGCGGGATGCGCAGCAGTGTGCCGGCGCGCACGCGCGAGTTGCTGCCAAGACCGTTGGCGGCACGGATGGCCTGCTGACTCACGCCGTAGCGGTGCGCGAGCTTGGCGATCGAGTCGCCGCGGCCGACGCGGCACAGGGTGTAGTACTGGCGCTGGTGCTCCAGCCGCTGGTCCGGTCCGAGCGAGGCGTAGGCCAGCTTGAAGCGGTCGGCGGCGCCGGCCGGCACGCGGATCAGGTGGCCGGGCGGCACGAACAGCCGGCCGTCCAGCACCTCGTCGTTGTAGGCCGGGTTGAGCATGCGGAAGGTGTCGAGATCGGTCCCGCTGAGCCGGCGCAAGGTGTCGTAGGACACGTAGTCGCGCGTTTCCACCGTCTCGAACTGGGCCGGCGCGTCGCGCTGGATGTCGCCGAAATACTTGCGCCAGTCGCGTTCCACGTCGCTGGCGGCGAGGAACTCGGCGTAGAAGTTGCGCGAGGCGAAGCCGAAGCGCTCGCCGTTGTAACGTCGCAGCATGTCATCCAGCGTCGAGCCGCCGACCTCCGCCAGCGCGTGCGACACGCCGCCACGGCCATAGTTGTAGGCGGTGACCGCCAGCGGCCAGCTCTGCAGCGCCTGGTAGTCGTCACGCAGGTGGCGCGCCGCGGCGTCGGTGGAGAACCAGGGGTCGCGACGGTCGTCGGCGATCTGGTCGAACCGCATGTAGATGCGCGCCGACGCGGGCATGAACTGCCACAGGCCGGCGGCGCCGACCTTGGAATAGGCGTGCAGGTTGAAGGACGATTCCACCAGCGGCAGCCGGGTCAGCCGGGTCGGCAGGCCGTAGGAGGCGAAGATCTGCTCCATCTGCCCCAGGTAGCGGCCCGACACCTGCAATGCGTGCGCGGTGCGTTCGCGCAGGCCGCGCTGCACGCGGAACGTGCCGATGGCTTCGCGGAAACGGCGCGGGTCGCGGCTGTCGGAGAACATCTGATAGATCCGGCGCTCCTCCGCGTCCATCTTCTCCGGGGTTGCCTGCAGGGCGTCGACCCGCTTGAGCAGCTCGTCGACATGCTGCTTGGCGCGCGTTTCCTCGCGGCCCTTGAGCAGGCTGAGCTGCATCGCGTCGAGCGATTCGGCGTCCTGGCTGAAGTCCAGCACCGTGTAGACCTTGCGCACGTCGTCTATCGAATGGACGACGCTCTGGTTTTCCGAGTACTCGGCGAACACCTTGGTCCAGAAATCGACCTGCGGCTTTAGAATTGCGAGATGCGGGAAATTGGGGTCGTCGTGCGCCGGCAGCACGGCGGCCTGCGCCGCCAGTTCCGCCGCGCGCGCCGTGGCGGGGTTCGGTGCCGCAGCCTGCGTCGACGCGGCCGGCGC
>JARLJS010000269.1 GCA_031291075.1 Nevskia sp.
CAAAAGGCGCTGCGGTTTTGAGACGTTTTCTCTTCGACCATCGACATTTCATAGCGCTGCCTGCGCATGAAACGCCGGTAGGCGCTTGAGCCGGGTGAAATCGATGCCGTCGAGCAGCAGCGCCAGGTCGTGTGAGGAGACGCCCTGCAGGCATCCAGGTGCTGCTGCCAGAAGAGGCGCGCCGTGGATGAGCGCATCCGTTTCCGCTTAACCAACGATGTCATGCTGCCTCCGGGGATTGGGCCGGAGCGCATTCAATCAGGATCGCAGGAATTTACCAGGGTGCGGATTTTCGGACGGATACGATGCCTTGGAGAGCGTTCCGATGGTCGAGCGGTTTCCCGCTTGACCAAGGCTGCCGCGCATATTTCGTAGTCTGCGCCTGCCCGGCGGCCGCCGGCAGGCACGGTTAATGCTGGTCAAACCCCGGGCTTCCGTCACGGCGGAACCGCCGCAGCTTGTTGCCCACAGGGCAGATGGAACATTCCGGCAGAGCCGGCGCGGCCGGCCTCGCACGGGAGCCGCGGCGCAACCGCGAATCGATCCACCAGGGAGTAGCGATGGCCGGCGCCAGCCGAAGAATTGCGGCATCCATGCCGATGCCGGTCGGACCATGAACCCCGGCCGGCTCCAGCTGGATCAGACGCTCCTGGCGTGGCTGCCGCGAGCCGACGACGGCGACCACGTCGCCATGGCCTACATGGCGATCGTCCGTTTCCTGACCGACGGCGCGGGAGACGCCGCTTCCCGCGACTACTGCAACAACTGGCTGCGCCGGGCCATGACCTGCGACGACGCCGAGTTCCTGATCGCCATGGCCGAGCAGCTGGTGGTGGGCGCGGCGATCTACCGCGACCTGCGGCTGGCCCGCGACTTCCTCAGCCGCGCCCTGATGCTGTCGGAGATGAAGGGGTCCTATGCCATGGCCCGCTTCCTGATCGTGCAGGACCGCAAGCGCAGCCTGGCGCATCTCAAGCGGGCCGCCCAGCTCGGCCACATCCCTTCGCGGGAGCTGTTCATGGCCCTGTCGATGCCGGAGAAGCGGCTGCATCGGCGGACCCACACCGTCCGCCACCTGCCGCTGCTGGTCCTCGCCGCCGCCAGGACCTCCGGGACCACCACGCTGCGCGACCGCTGGTGGCGCCACCGGGACGTGATCACCGAGGTCAGCCGCAACCTGCACATCCCGCACGGCGAGGACCGTCCGCGTTACTTCACCTGGAGCCGCCCTTCGTCGATCGACGCCTTCGCCGAGGTGCTCAAGCACGAAAAGACACGGGACTTTCCGCGCGGGCCCATCAGCCTCTATGCCCTGCAGCCCGCGATCGTGGACGAGGCCTTGCAGCGGTCCCGGTTCCCGGTGGCGGGGGTTCTTGGCTAAGTCCAGGCCGAAGCGGATAATCGTGGCTCCGGGTCTCCCCGGCATCAAGTCGGGACAGCGGTCTGTTATGGAGTGACGAGCCAATGGAAGTTCGAGTCAAGCCAACTCTGAAGCCCAATCAGCTCGTACGGTCCCACGAGGTTTCATGGCAGCCCCTGGCCGAGCCAGGCATCGTCGGAGTCTCGGTCAAGGTCCTGCGCTTCGACCCGATCGCACATCGAGCGCCCACTATCCTCCTCAAGTTCGAACCGGGCGCAAGCTACCCTGCTCATAACCACCCCGGCGGCGAGGAGATCTATGTGCTGGAGGGGGATATCCGCCTCGGCAAGGATCATCTCAAGGCGGGCGACTATCTATACACCGTCCCGAACAACGTCCACGCGGTGCACTCCGAGGGCGGGTGCGTAGTCCTGGTGAACGTGCCTCAAGAGGTGGAGGTCATCAAACGGGGGGACAAACCGTGAAGCCGGGTTCGAACAGAACCCGCGTGCCCGCCCGGCCCGGCGTCCGCATGCGGTTGAGCGCTGCGATCGGCCTTCGCCTCCTGCCGATCATCGCGCTCTCGTCGGCTTGCGGGACCGCGGTTGCCGGAGACGGCTTCGAGGGCATTGCCTGCGGTACGGACATCGCCAAGGCGATGCTGGGCCGGCACCTGACCAATGAACCGATCGATGCGACGCAGGCGCGCCACAAGGATCTCAAGCTGAAGAACCTGGGTTCCGACGAGCTCGAATGGGGATACGACGAGGGTTGGGGGATCTGCGGCGACAAGTACTTTGTACTCGTGGACCGCCACGATACCGTCAAAGACGTCCTTAAGCTGCCCGCTAAATCGGAAGGCCTCCAATTCCAGGCTGTCTGCAAAGGCCCGCAGGGTGAGCAGGACCTGGTTGGAATTCTGCAGGACCAGCCCGGCGCAGCGAACCTCGCCGCAAAAGCCGCATGGAAAATCGACGATGCGAAGAAGAAGTTCGTCGCGGTAGCGGTCGACGGTCTGGCCTGTCCGCGCGGCGGGATTCTGGGTGATGACTGAAGTGGACTTCACTACGGGCGTATGCTTTCCCCTCTCCCGCGTATGGGAGAGGGTGGCCCGCAGGGCCGGGAGAGGGGCTTCCCGTCCGGCCAAAAGCCCCTCTCCCCTACCCCTCTCCCGCGTGCGGGAGAGGGGTACGACATGTATGCATCTGAACTAAAGATGCTCTAGCCGCCTGGCCCGGCCTCGAGTCCCGCGATGTGCACCTTGTGCTTCGGCTCCAGCTGCGGGCCCGGCACCGTGTTGGCGAGCATCCGCCTGATTTCCTCTGCGTCGTGGAAATCGCGGTAGGGCGTCAGGTCGAGGTTCGAGGGCACGCGCGACAGGCTCTCGTCACCGATGGTCTTGATGTATCCCTGCATGAAGTCGTCGTAGGCGGACCACTCGATGCCCTCGCCGCGTACCGCCGCCTGCTCCGCGCGCAGCGCGATCTGGTGCGCGTGGAGGTAATGCAGGCCGAGCAGCTGGATCAGGGATTTCTCCACCGCCTCGTGCACGATCAGGAAACGGTCGGTGCTGATGTGACGCCCCTGCCAGTTGAAACCCTCCGGCATGTGGCGGTCGATGAAGATGACCTGGCCGTCGACACTGTAGCCGGCCAGATAGGGGATGTCGTAGTCGCGGCTCAGGTGGACACGGGCGCGGATGGCACGCGCGGCATGGTCGATCATCTCCTGGGACACCAGCCACTCCGCCACGTGATGGGGGTGCGGCTGACCGGATGGGTTCGCGTTCCGTTTTTCGTACATGCCGCATCCTCGTACAGGCCTCGGGGTGAGTCTACCCGCTTATCATCGTAGGGCGGGAGCAGCGCAGCGAATCCCGCCTGTCGTGCGACTATCGGAGGGCTGCCCTGTCCGGGCCTCACCCTACGTTTGCAACACCCTTCACGACGAGCAAGCACCAGCGACTTTCATCGTGTTCGATATCTACAACTACGATTTTTCTAGCGGTCGGTGGATCCATGTGCCTGGCTAGCCTCACGTAATTCAACCCGACCGGCGGGATTCGCTGCGCTGCTCCCGCCCTACCCGACTGGCGCTAATCCGCCCGTGATGCCCCCGCCCTACCGGAACTCGCCGTTTACTTTGCCGCGGCCAGCGAAACCGCGCTGACCCGCACGAAATCGCCGCTCGCGCGGACGTTGTAGCCAAATCCGCAGTCGCCCTTGGAGTCGTCCTCGTCCAGCGTGACGTGGTCGGATGAGAAGACAATGGAGACCTTGCAACCCTGTCCGTTGCCGTCGCTGTAGGTCGCCTTTCTTTCGGCAAGCGGCATGTCAGTATCGAATTCCCCAATATTGGGACCCGCTTCCAGGCCCGTCGGCGGGAACCGGTATCCGTCGTAGTGGATCGACCACTTCTCCCCATCGCGGGTGACCGTGACGGTGCTCCAGGTGCCGTAGCCGGCGTATTGCCAGTATTCTCCCGCGGGAGTGTCCGGCCACTTCCAATCCTTCAGCGCGCGCTCGACCAGATCCTTGTTGTGCCGTGTCGCGGCGGCTTCCGGCGCGACCTCGAGCCAGGCTCGCGCTTTGAGCGGCAGTCCCGCCTTCAGGGTGGCCAGTGCCAGGTTGTTGTAGGGCACAGCGGACTCCGGGCAATCGGTCCGCTTGCAGGAGGCGCGGCCGTTCTGCTCATACTGGACGACCTGCTGCTCGAAGTAGGCCTGCGCAGTAACGTAGTCGCCTTTCTTGTAGGCCGCGGCGCCCAAGGAGCCGCATTGCGCCACCGAATCGCAGCTCAGCTCCCCGGCATCGCCTCCATAAACTGCGCCGATCGTGCAAGCGGCCACGCCAGGAAGCGCGACCCGGACCAGCTTCACAATTCCCATCCTCAACTCCCAAGAGAACAAGGGTGGGTTAGCTCCGCAGGAGCGTAACCCGCCTGTCGCGGAAGTGCTCCCGGGCCGGAATTTCCCCGGGCGCCGGGGCGGCGATCCAGCCTTTGGCGGTCGCCCGCGTCCTCAAGTCCGGCTTTGAAGGACCTTCGTTATAGACACCGGATAGCCATTCACCGGCGCGGTGCCGCTGTAAGTAATGGTTTCCGCCATTTTCAGGATGCTGCCGTCGCTTGCCTCGCGCCAGGTGGTGATCGACTTGGTGTGCACCGTCCCGTTCGTAGTCCACGTCAGGGTGCTTTGCAATTTGATGGCATTGAAGGTCCCGGCAGGAATCGTGATCGACTCGAGGTCCACGACGGAACCGGATTGGCTATAAGCGATCGGCGCCGCCGTTCCACAGGTCTCGGTGTAGCCGATCGACCACAACGCTCCAATGGCGATCGGATAGTTCGGACCGGCTCCATGCGGGGCCACTGTACAGGTGACCTGGCTGCCACCGGCCGGCGTATACGAATACGACGTAACCTGCCCCGAGGCGTTGGCAGTGAGATTTTCCGTTGGCACCGAATACGTCGTTCCGTTGAGCGTGACCGAATCGTTGTTCGGGTCGTCCTGCGTATATGCGTAGGATCCATCGACGTTGTCCGCCGTGGTGGTTTCCCTGACCGTTTCATTGATGGTGTTGTTGGAGTTGTCAATGATGGTTTGAGCGAAAATGCTCTGTGACCCCGTACGGGGAGCGACGAAGTCGTAAGTCAAGCCGCCCTTGTCGTTACAGGCGCTCACCGCGACCGCGGCCAATGCGATGCAACAGAATTTTGTCGGGGTCATTTCAGATTCGTGCTGGCAGGAAGTTTGAGCGGCACAAGATTGTGGAGCGTACCAGAACGCCGCGTCTCCGCCACCAGGGCAGGGATGGAAGCCGGGGAGATGCCTCCCCGGCGTGATCGATCGTAACCCATACCTCTTCGGCGCTATTGACGTGCTCACCCCTTCAACACCACCTCCCCCGTCTCCAGCAGCGACTTGAGGTTGGACAGGATGCGCGGCCAGCCGCCGGCGACGGCTTCGATGAACTTGGACCCCTGGAGTCGTGCGACGAGGGGACGATGGCGGGCATGGAGAACGCCAGGACGGAACGTGATGAGACTGCGCCAGCATGATTCCTGTTACCAGCAGGATTCCTATTGATTCACCGGCATCTCATCGCCTCTCCCCCTGGGAGAGGCCGCGCCGTGAGGCGCGGGTGAGGGCGCTCCGCATCAAGCCGCGGTCAAATCCTTCCGGCCGTGCCGCCCTCACCCCTACCCCTCTCCCAGGGGGAGAGAGATATTGATTTTGTGCGCTTCGCCCGACCCTACGCGCTCACCACCGCCGGCACCGGCGTGTTCGGCGTCAGCGGCGGCTTGCGCTTGTGCCATTCGGTGGCTTTTTCGTAGGCCTGGGCCAGGGCCAGCACGCGGCCTTCGGCGAAGCGGGGGCCGGCGATCTGCAGGCCGATGGGCAGGCCGCTCTTGGAGAAGCCGCAGGGGATGGAGATGGCGGGCAGGCCGAACACGTCGAACGGCTGGCAGTTGGAGGTGACCTTGGGGTCGATCGGCTTGGGGTCGTGGGCGCGCTTGATCAGGTCGTCCAGCAGCGGCGGCAGGATGCGCTGGGTCGGCATCACCACCAGGTCGAAGTCGGTGAAGGCGTCGTCGATGGTGCGGCGCAGGAGATCCAGGTCCCACTTGGCGCGGATGTACTCGGCGGCCTTGGGCTCGTTGGCCAGCATTCCTTCCAGCCGGCGCCGCTCCGGCAGCATGTACTTGGCCGGCGCGCTCTTGATGTACTGCTCGTGGTAGGCGTAGGTCTCGCCCAGGGTGCCGAGACTGGCCAGCGAGGTCACGGAGGGCAGGCTCACGTCCTTCACGCCCTGCGTCAGCCTGGCCAGCAGGGCGATCGCCTCCTCGGCGGCCTTGGCCACTTCCGGGTGGAGGTCGTCGAAGTAGCCGACCGGCATGCCCAGCCGCAGTCCGGCAATGGGCTGCTGGATGGCGGCCAGGTAGTCCTCGCGCGCGTGCTCGACGCTGGTGATGTCGAGCTTCTCGTAGCCGGCCATCACGTTGAGCATGGCGGCGGCGTCGGCCACGGTGCGGGCGAGCGGGCCGCAATGGTCGAGCGAGAGGGTGAGCGGCATGATGCCGCGGATCGGCACCAGGCCGTAGGTGGGCTTGAGCCCCACCACGCCGCAGTAGGAGGCGGGCATGCGCACCGAGCCGCCGGTGTCGGTGCCGAGTGCGCCGTAGCAGAGGCCGGCGCAGATCGCCGCACCGGAGCCGGAGGAGGAGCCGCCGGTGTTGTGGTCCAGCGCCCAGGGGTTGCGGGCGGGGCCGAAGTAGGAGGTCTCGCCGCCGCCCATGGCGAATTCCTGCAGGTTGGTCTTGCCCACCACCACGGCACCGGCGGCGAGCAGGCGCGCCACCACCGGCGCATCCTCAGCGGGCATGCGGTCCTCGAACAGGGCGCTGCCGCCGGTGGTGCGGATGCCGACGGTGTCGATGTTGTCCTTGATGCCCACCGGCACGCCGTGCAGCGGGCCGCGCAGCTTGCCGGCCTTCTGCTCGGCGTCGAGCTGGCGCGCCTGCGCCAGGGCGCGCTCCTTGGCGACGGTGATGAAGGCGTCGAGCTTGGGGTCGTAGACGGCGATGCGGGCCAGGCAGGCCTCGGTAAGCTGCACGGAGGTGACGGCGCCGGAGCGCACCTTGGCCGCGGCCTCGGTCAGGCTCAGCATGGTGAGCTCGTCGCCGCCTTCCGCCGCGAAGGCGCGGCCGATGCCGGAGAAGGCCTGCAGGGCGGCCGCGCTGGCGGCCAGGGTGGTGAATTCGCGCCGGGTGAGGTTCATCGATCCTGTCGAGGCTGGGGGTGATGCCTCTAAGACGGGCCCTGCGGCGCGGCCCCCACCCGCTTCAGCCGCAGCCGCAACCGGCGGCCTGGCGCAGCAGGTCGAAATCCAGGATCTCGATCTCGCCATAACCCAGCCGCAGCACGCCGCGGGCGGCCAGGTCCTGCAGGATCTGGTTGGCGGTCTGGCGCGACAGCGACAGCATCATGGCGAGCTGCTCCTGGTGCACCTTCAGCCTGGGGTTGGCCACCAGCGCGTCGCCGTAGCCCTCGGCCAGCAGCAGCAGGCGGCGCGGCAGCCGCACCGCCGCCGGCGACAGCGCCATGTCCTCGATGGTGGCGAGCGCCAGCCGCAGCTTCTGCGCCACCAGGCGGCCGAAGTCGTGCCAGTAGGCGGGCTGCCCGCGCAGGATCGATTCCATCGCGGGTTGCGGCACATGCAGCAGCAGCGAGGGGATCTCGGCATGCGCCGCCTGCAGGCGCGGCAGATCGTCGAACAGCGTGGTCTCGCCGAACCACTTGGGCGGGTCGATGTGCGCCACCAGCATCTCCTTGCCGGCGGCGCCGATACCGGTGACGCCGACCGCGCCCTCCAGCACGCAGTAGCAGCCGCAGGGCGGTCCGCCGCGTCCATACAATTGTTGGCCGGCGGCGAGCTGGCGCAGCACGGCGGCGTCCATCATCTGGTCCTGCAGCTCCGCCGGCAGCGAGCTGAACCAGCGGCTGGTGCGCAGCAGCGGCGCGTAACGTTGGCCAGCGGACATAGGAAGTATTTGCGGGTCGGCGTGTCGGGTATCCGACAGAATTTTGCCATTACCGCCTGCACCATCGACATAGACAAAATCACGCAGCCGGTCCAGCTCGGGCCGGTCAACGACGAGCGGTTCGCGTACGCGCGGCCGCAGCACAACGCGGAGGAAGCTTAAGGTGAGTGGCTATTCAGGCGTCGGTCGCGCGCCGCTGGTGCGCACTTGTGCCCGTGGGATGATCGTGGCCGCGGCATTGCTGCCTTTGGCGGCGGCGGCGGACGCGGCGAAGCCCGTGCTGGCCTGCGCCGGTTTGCGGCAGCAACTGAAGCTGCCGGCCGGGGTACTCATCAAGAGCATCGCCCTGGACTCCGGCGGCACCGTCGCCTCCGCCTATCCCAACGCCGGGCCGAAGCCGGAGAACTGCGTGGTGAAGGGCGGGATCGGGGCATACACGGGGGTGAAGGATCCCGACAACGGCTCCACCGCCTACGGCATCGACTTCGAGCTGCGCCTGCCCACGCAGTGGAACGGCCGCTTCTTCTACCAGGGCGGCGGCGGCGCCGACGGCCTGGTGCTGGAGGCCGATGGCATCATCCCCAGCCAGGCCGGCAACCTGGCGGCGTCGCAGGGTTTCGGCTCGTCGCCGCAGACGCCGGCGCTGTGGCGCGGCTTCGCGGTGGTGAGCAGCGACGCCGGCCACCACGGCCTGCCGCTGTTCAGCGGCTTCGGCGTCGACCCGGTTGCGCGCCTCAATTACGGCTACGCCTCGATCGGCCAGGTGACACCGGTGGCCAAGCAGATCGTCGCCGCGTATTACGGCCAGGCTCCGCATCACTCGTACTTCCTCGGCTGCTCCAAGGGCGGGCAGGAGGCGATGCAGGCGGCGCAGAAATACGGCGCCCAGTTCGACGGCATCGTCGCCGGCGACCCGGGCTTTCACCTGCCGCATGCGGCCGTGGCGGAGGCCTGGAACACGCAGGCCCTGGCCAAGGCGGCGCATGCCAACGCGCCGGCGGCGGTGGACAGCAACGGCAATCCCCTGCTCTACAAGGCCTTCTCCGCCGCCGACCTGGACCTGCTGCGGCGCGGCGTGCTGCAGGCCTGCGACGCGCTGGACGGCGCCGCCGACGGCATGATCTTCAACACCCAGGCCTGCGCCGGGCGCTTCGATCCGTCCACGCTGCTGTGCGCCGGCGCCAAGAGCGCCAGCTGCCTGAGCGCGGCGCAGGTGAGCGCGGCGCAGGCGGTGTTCGGCGGCGCCCGCGACGGCGGCGGCAACGCCGTCTACGCCGCCTTCCCCTACGACACTGACATCGGCAGCGCCAACGGCTGGCCGCTGTGGGACCTGGGCCTGCCGCTGGGCGCGAACCTCGCCTTCAACGTCACCCTGGGCGCCTCCAGCAGCCGCTACGTGTTCAGCACGCCGCCCAATCCCGGCCTGAGCATGTTCGACGTGGACATCGACGCCTTCCTGCGGTCCATCCAGGCGACGTCCGGCGCTTATTCGACATCCGCGGTGGATTTCATGGAAGCCGACTCGACCGACCTGGACGCCTTGCAGGGCCACGGCGGCAAGATCATGTTCGTGCACGGCGAAAGCGACCCGGTGTTCTCGATGTACGACACCATCGACTACTACAACCGGCTCGGCGCGGCCTACGGCGACACCACGCCGGACTTCGCGCGGCTGTTCCTGGTCCCCGGCATGAACCACTGCGTCGGCGGCGCATACACCACCGACTATTTCGACACGCTCGACGCCCTGGTCGCCTGGGTCGAGCAGAACAACCCGCCGGCGCGCCTGATCGCGCAGCCTGGCAATCCTTCCGCGAGCAAACTTCCGGCCGGCACGACGCGGCCTTTGTGTCCTTACCCGCAATTCGCGCGCTACACCGGCGGGCCGCTGCAGGATGCCGCGAGCTACCGCTGCGCCCCGGAGTGACCATGAACGACGATGCCCTTATCCTCGACCGCCCGCTGTCCGCCGCCGGCCACGGCACCGCGGTGACCACGCGGGTCTACGTGTGGAAGCACGTATTCATCCTGCAGGGACGCGGCAAGTTCGTGGACCGCAGCGAACGCCCCAACTCGCGCCTGGCGGTGTCGCTGTTCGTGGCGCAGGGCAAGCCGATGCGGCTGAAGGCCAACGGCGAGCCGATGCGCGACTACCACGCGGTGGTGTTCGCGCCCGGCGTGCGGCGCGAGGTGTTCGACGGCAGCGCGGCCGAGTACACCATCGTCGACATCGACATCGCCCACCCGGCCTACGAGGCGATCGAGCCGCTGCTCAAGCCCGGCGAGGTGCTGGAGCTGCCGCGCGCCGAGACGCGCTGCCTGCAGAACCTGCTGGGCATGCGCTTCCTGCAGCCGCTGCCCTGCGCGGAGGTGCACACGCTGTTCGACCGCGCGGTGACGCTGGTCTCCGGCACCGCGCGCTGGAACGTGCGGCGGCGCGACCGGCGCGTGTACAAGGCGCTGGAGCTGATCGAGCAGCGGCCGCTGGACGAGCTTTCGCTGGGCGTGCTGGCGCAGCACACCTTCCTGTCCGAGTCGCGCCTGCGCCACCTGTTCCGCGAAGAGATGGGCTGCACCGTGTCGCAGTACATCCGCTGGGCCTGCGTGCACAAGGCCTTCGCCGCGTGGAAGCCGGGCATGCCGTTCAGCGAGGCCACCGCCAAGGCCGGCTTCTACGACCCGGCCCACTTCAACCACGCGGTGCGCGACCATTTCGCCCAGCGGCCCTCGGCCATGCTCAAGGACAACACCATCCAGGTGCGGCGCTGCGAGTGCTGAATGCCGGGGCGCGGCAGCAGCCGCTCTGAACAGTTACAACGAAGCGTGGGCGGGCTAAAACATTCCCGAGATCTAGGTGCATACATGGTGTTCCCCTCTCCCGCTTGCGGGAGAGGGTGGCCCGCAGGGCCGGGAGAGGGGCTTTCGTCCGACTAAAAGCCCCTCTCCCCCACCCCACTCCCGCAAGCGGGAGGGGGGAAAAACGTATACAGCTAAACCAAGGATGCTCCAGCGTACAACGGTCAGGAGGAAACGCCATGAACAACACGACGCGCAACGCCCCCTTCCTCGCCCTGCTGCTGGCCGTCCTGGTCGCCGCCCCCGCCTGGGGCTACACCCCGCTGGGACCCGTGCCCGAGGCGCTGCAGCCCGGCGAGACCCCGCTGTGGACCGCGCAGGACGTGGCG
>JARLJS010000270.1 GCA_031291075.1 Nevskia sp.
CTCGCCTATCACGATCAGGTGTTGCACACCGCATCCATGATCGCCCTCCTCATGATCGCGGCTGCATTTGCCGGACTGCTCCTCTGCTGGCTGCGCGGCCGTTTGCCCGGCGGCCCCCCCTGGTCGGTTCCGCTTGCCCTCGTCCCCGTCGCCGTTATCCTGCTGCAACTTTACGTCTCGCGCCCCGTATGGAACCTGCTCCCCGAACTGCGCTTCCTGCAATTTCCCTGGCGTTGGCTGGTCGTGCTTGAAGCGCCGATGGCCATCTTCGTCACCGCCGCCATCTGGCCCCGCGCAACGGCGAGACGCATCGCGATCAGCGCAGCCTGCGCCGCCCTCTTTCTAGCCATGACCGCCTACGCCGCGCGCAACCTGTTTCAGCCCTGCGACGACGAAGACGCCGTGCTCCCCATGTTGGAGGTCTACCGCTCCGGCGCGGGCTTCATCGGCACCTACGAGTACGAGCCCATCGGCGCCGACAACGCCCTTGTCGCAACCAACCTCCCCGAATCCTGCTTTGTGCGCAACCCCGCCATCGTGCTGGGCAAACCTACAGGCACGCCCGACACGCCACCCGCCTGGGACGCCGCGCAGGCCACTTGCGAGGCGACCTTTACCGCCTCCGCCAATCCTCAACCCGAACATCTGCGCATAGCCGCAACAACCCCTCACCCCGGCTTCCTCATCCTGCGCCTGCGCCGCTATCCTGCCTGGCAAATCAGGGTCAACGGACGCCCCCCCGCCTCCCTTCCCGCGCGCAAAGACGGCCTCATCGCCGTGCCCGTTCCCCAGGGCAAAGTCGAAGTCGCCGTTGACTGGACCGCGACGCCCGACGCGATCCTGGCCCGCTGGCTCAGCGGCCTCGGCGTTTTGGCGCTCGCGGCCCTATGTTTCCTGCCGCGCAGGCATTTATCATGAGATAAATGACCGTAGATGTGAAATCGCTGCTGAAAGAAGGCGCGGAGCTGGCTGACCGCGCCCTGGAAGATCTGCTCCCCCCCGTCACAATGGTGCCGCAGTCGATTCATGGCGCCATGCGCCACTCCGTTTTTGCCGGAGGCAAGCGGCTCAGGCCCGTGCTCGCCATGCAGGCCGGCATCGCCATCGCCGGCGCTCTGCCCGAGGGAATCGCCCGTCTGGGCGCGGCGATCGAGATGCTGCACACCTACTCGCTCATCCACGACGACCTGCCCGCGCTCGACAACGACGACCTGCGCCGCGGCAAGCCCACCTGCCACGTGGCCTTCGGCGAAGCGATTGCGATTCTGGCCGGCGACGCGCTGCAGACCCGCGCCTTCGAAGTGCTGGCCGGCCTCGACGTGCCGCCTCCGGCGACCGTGCAGATTATCAGCCTGATCGCGAACGCCGTCGGCACGATAGACGGCATGATCGGCGGACAGGTGCTCGATCTCGAAAGCGAACACCAGAAGCCCACCGGGCAGTTGGTCCAGACGATTCACCGCGCCAAGACCGGCGCTCTGATCCGCGTAAGCGTGGTGTCGGGCGGCGTCTACGCCGGAGCCACCCTCGAGGATGTAGCCCGCCTGACCCTGTTCGGCTGCAAGGCCGGCCTCGCCTTCCAGATTGTGGACGACGTACTCGACTTGACGGTCGACTCGGCGCACCTGGGCAAGACAGCGGGCAAGGACCAGGCCACGGAAAAGGCCACCTGGCCTGCCGTCTACGGCATCGAGCAGAGCGAAAAGGATGCCGCACGTTTGATCGAAGAGGCCTTTGCCGCACTCGAGCCCTACGGCAGCCGCGCCGATGGATTGAAAGCCGTAGCGAAGTATCTGGTTGAGCGGAAAAATTAGCAGATGCTTTCCGAAGCCGACATCCTCACTGCGCTGCGCGATTGCTTCGATCCCGAGGTAAAACTGAACCTCGTCGACCTGGGCCTGATCTACGCAGTCGAAACCGGCCCCGATCCCGATTCAGCGCCTGCCTGGCCACGCCAGTGGGTCAAGGTCACCATGACGCTGACCACGCCGCAGTGCCCTGCCAGCGGCCTCATCTTCGAGCAGGTACACAACCGCCTTGCCGGCATCGCCGACATCGGCAAAGTTGAAGTCAATCTGGTTTGGGAGCCTAAGTGGACGGCGCACCGCATCAGCGATGCCGGACGCCGCCAGTTGGGGATCTGAAAAGGCTAGCGCCCAAAAGCCCGCCCGAGCTTTTCGCGCTGGGTCGCGAACTCTTCCACGGCGCCCTCGGCCTGGCTGATCAGGTGCTGCAC
>JARLJS010000271.1 GCA_031291075.1 Nevskia sp.
GCTGCGCTCCTCGCGCCTTGCCTGGCCGCAAATCCGGGGCCAACGCAGCGTCAAAGTAATTGTCAACAGGCCCTAGCGCCGGAAACATGGCCATCCATCCCGTGTCGCGCCAAATCGGGGATAACTGGGTTAAAGAGGCCGAAATCGGGGTCTCAGGAGCTTTTGCGGGTACAATGCACAACTTTAAAGCCGCGCCAGGCACCGGCCGCGGCGGTATTCACGTCCTAATGTTTCTGTTCCGCGGCATCAACCTTCTGGCACTGATCCTGTGCTTCGCGGTCGTCGTGTTCGGCGCCTTCGTGCGCCTGTCCAACGCCGGCCTCGGCTGCCCCGACTGGCCGGGCTGCTACGGCCATCTCACCGTGACCGCCGCCGCCGGCGATTCCCTGGCGCAGGTGGCGCACGACTATCCGAGCCGTCCGGTGGTGGAGCCGCCCAAGGCCTGGAAGGAGATGATTCACCGCTACCTCGCCACCACCCTGGGCGTGCTGCTGATCTTCCTGCTGGTCCTGGCCTGGACCGATCAAAGCCGCCGGCTGCCGCGCGGCCTCACCCTGGCCCTGCTCGGCACCGTGTGCCTGCAGGGCGCGCTGGGTGCGCTTACCGTGCTGTGGAACGTCAACCCGGTCACCGTCACCGGGCACCTGCTGGTCGGCCTCACCACCCTGGCGCTGTTGTGGTGGACCTGGCTGAGCGGCAGCACGCGCGCAACCGACGCGCAGGGGCACCCTGCGCCCGGCGGCCTGCGCTCCTTCGCCGCGCTGGCCCTGGCGCTGGTGGTGGCGCAGATCTTCCTCGGCGGCTGGACCAGTTCCAATTATGCCGCCGTGGCCTGCCCGGACTTCCCGGCCTGCCTCGGTTCGTTCAAGCCACAGACGAGCCTGGGGGCAGCCTTCAACGTCTGGCACGGCACCGGCGCCAACTACGAGTTCGGCACACTGGGCGGCGCTGCGCGCGCCACCATCCACCTGCTGCACCGCTACGGCGCCCTGCTGGTGAGCCTGGTGCTCGGCGGCCTGGCGCTGTTCCTGCTGTCCGCCGCCGGCACGCCCTTGTGGCGCAGGCTGGGCTGGGCGCTGCTGGGCGCGCTGCTGCTGCAGGTCGGCATCGGCATCGGCATCGTCGAACTGCACCTGCCGCTGTGGCTGGCCGACGCGCATAACGCCGGCGCCGCGCTGTTGCTGATGACCGTGGTGGCATTGAACTTCTACGCCTGGCGCGCGCCGGGCAGGGCTTAGGAAACACGAAATGACAGCACAGACCACTGTGATCGAACCCCTGGGCCTGCGCCGCCGGCTCAACGAGTACTACGAGCTGTGCAAGCCGCGCGTGGTGATGCTGATCGTGTTCACCGCCATCGTCGGCATGTTCCTGGCGGTTCCCGGGTTGCCGCCGCTCGACAAACTGTTCTGGGGCACCCTTGGCATCGCTCTGCAGGCCGCCGCCGCCGCCGCGGTGAACCAGCTCATCGACCGCAACATCGACGCGCGCATGGCGCGCACCTGCGGCCGGCCGCTGGTCACCGGCACCCTGTCGGTGGGCGAGTCCGCCGGCTTCGCCGCCGCCATCGGCATCGCCGGCTTCGTGGTGTTGTGGCAGTGGGTCAACCCGCTCACCGCCTGGCTCACCCTGGCCACCCTGATCGGCTACGCCGGCATCTATACCCTCTACCTCAAGCGCGCCACCCCGCAGAACATCGTCATCGGCGGCGCCGCCGGCGCCGCGCCGCCGGTGCTGGGCTGGGCCGCCATCACCGGCACCATCCACCCGCACGCGCTGCTGCTGTTCCTCATCATCTTCACCTGGACCCCGCCGCACTTCTGGGCCCTGGCGATCGACCGCCACAAGGAGTACGCCGAGGTGAACGTGCCGATGCTGCCGGTGACCCACGGCGTCGACTACACCCGTCTGCAGGTGCTGCTCTACACCGTGCTGCTGCTGGCCGTGAGCGTGCTGCCGTTCGTATTCGGCATGAGCGGCCTGATCTACCTCGCCGGTGCGCTGGTGCTGGGCGGCGTCTTCCTGTACCACGCGGTGCTGCTCAAGTGGGCACCGCGACCGGGCCTGCCGATGCGCACCTTCGGCTTCTCCATCGTCTACCTGATGGGGCTGTTCATGCTGCTGTTCGTCGACCACTACCTGCGCTGAAGGACTGCGATGAGTGAAGAATACGAAGTGCCGAGCCCGCACGAGCACCACGTCGAGCACCAGGCGCACCACGGCCCGGGCCTGAGCCAGCAGGTCGCCATCTTCACCGCCATCCTCGCCACCCTCGGCGCCATCGTAAGCTATCTGGGCGGCCACACCCAGAACGAGGCGCTGTACTACAAGAACGATGCGGTCCTCAACCGTTCGCTCGCCGCCGACCAGTGGGCCTACTACCAGGCCAAGGGTATCAAGGAAGCCATCGCCCAGGAACAGGCGGACTCCGCCACCGACCCGGCGCGCGCGGCCGCCTACAAGGAGAAGGCGCAGCGCTACGGCCAGGACAAGGAAGAGATCAGGAAGCAGGCGGAGGCTTACGACAAGAAGGCCGAGGAAGCCAACGTCCACTCCGAGCACGCGCTCCATCCCCACGAGAAGCTGGCGCTGGCCATCACCCTGATCCAGATTGCTATTTCGGCGGCCTCCATCACCGCGCTGACGGGCCGCAAATGGTTGTTCGGCCTGGCGGCCCTGTCCGCGGCGGGCGGCATCGCGGCCTGGATCCTGGCGTTCACCATCACCTGATCCGGATCCGGCCGGTGGCGACCACGTAACGACTCTCGCGGGTTCCACGTAGTCCGTTCAAGTTTCGCCGCAGCCTACCGATACCCTCAGGACCTGACGCCCGGTTGCGCAACCAGGGCTGCCGCCGGCTGCGCGCGGCAGCGTGCGGCCGCCGGGTTCGTACCGGGGTAACGCCGCTGAGGGCGCCGAACATGATGAACGTTGTCGTATATCGCGCCGTCAAGCCTGCCGCGAAGGTGATGGATAGCCTTCGTTTTCCGCAGAAGCTGCTGCTGATCGGCTTGGTATTCCTGGTGCCGATGCTCGGCATATCGGCTTTGTTGCTCAAAACCCTGTCGGCCGAACTCGCCTTCACCTCGCTCGAGCGGCAGGGCGCCGCCGTCCTGGCGCCGCTGCTCGAGTTGCAAACCGCGGTGCAGAACCATCGCGGCAAGACCACGCTGCTTCTCAACCATGTCGAAGGGGAAACCAACGACCTGCCGGCAATCAATGAGAAAGCCGATACCGCCATCGCCGCCATCGAAGCCTGGCGGGCCGGGGATGGCCGGTCCTTCAAGACCGACGAACGGTGGAAGGCCATCGTCGCCACCTGGAGCGACCTCGAGAAACGGGATCTGAACGACGATCCCGCCAGGAACTTCAAGGACCATAGCGACCTCGTCCAGAACATCATCGATTTCACCGGCGCGACCGCCGACGCATCCAATCTCAGCATTGACCTGGAACTGGCCAGCCACGTGCTGGTCGACCTCGTCACCGTCAGGGCGCCTGTCGCGCTCAAGCAGATCGGCGATTTCCGGAACTACGTATCGAGCCACGTACACGCCGGCACCACCCTCACGCCGAGCACCCTGGCGCGCGTGATGGTGCTGGAAACGGCCATGGACAACAGCTTCGACCCCATTCCGGCTGCACTGCAGCGCTCGCTCGAAGCCGATGCGGCCGTCGCCGCCGCCCTGACCGAAAAGTTGAAAGCCGCGGTCGTCGCCGAGAACGGCCTGAAGAAGCTGGTTGAGGACAACGTCGTGGGCAGCGACACCGTCAGCGTCGGCGACAAGGAGATCTTCGCCGCGGGTGCCACGGCCAAGCAGACAGTGGCCGACCTCGATCGCGCCGCGATGTCCGAGCTTGGCCGCCTGCTCGACAAGCGCCTGTCCCGCCTGCGACACCAGCGCACCATCGCCGTCAGCGCCTGCCTGGTGGCTGCGCTGCTGGCGCTTTACCTGTTCCTCGGCTTCATGCGCTCGATGGCGGCGACCCTGCGTGGCCTGCGCCGGGCTGCAGTGAAGATGACCGGCAACGAATTTCCGGACGAGATCGACCTGTTCTCCACCGACGAGATGCAGGAGATCGCGAACGAGCTGGAGAAGATCTCCCTCGCGTTCAGGAACTACTCCGAGGAGCAGAAGCGGCAGCTCAACGACGCAACCAAGCGCGCCACCGCAATGATCAACTGCAGCGTCGGCATCATGATCGCCAACAACGACGGCATCATCGAATTCGTCAACAGTGCCGGCGTCGCCATGTTCGAGCGCGCCACCGAGGCGGTGCGCAAGCTTGACCCGGAGTTCGACGCGCACAAGCTGGTCGGCCGTCCCTTCGACATCTTCCATCACAACGCCAAGCGCCAAAGGGATCTGCTGGCGACGCTGCAGCAGCCATTCCAGACCCGGGTCCGGATCGGCCCCGGCGCCTACGACATCGCCGTCACCCCGGTGTTCGACCAGGCCGGGGTGCGCCTGGGTGCCGTGATCGAATGGATCGACCGCACCGCGCAGGTGGCGATGGACGGCAAGGTCGCCGAGATCGTGCTCGGCGCCAGCGATGGCGACTTCTCGCGGCGGGTCAGCCTGGACGGCCTGGAGCCGAACTTCCACGCCCGCGCCCACAACCTCAACAAGCTGCTGGACATCATGGAGAGCGGCCTGCTCGAGGTCGACCGCGTGCTCGGCGCCGTCACCGAGGGCGATCTGACGCCGAAGATCACGCGCGAATTCAAGGGTCTGTTCGCCAGGCTGGCGGCCCATACCAACGCCACCGTGGCCGAGCTGGCGCAGATCGTCGGCCAGATCAAGGGGGCCGCCGACAACGTCAAGGTGGCTTCGCGCGAGATCGCCGCCGGCAACAGCGACCTGTCGACGCGCACGGAGCAGCAGGCGGCGCACATCGAGGAGACCGCCAGCTCGATGGAGCAGCTCACCAGCACAGTCAGGCGCAAAGCAGAAAACGCTGACCAGGCCAGCCGGCTGGCGCAGGGCGCCAGCGACGTGGCGGTCAAGGGCGGTGAGGTGGTGGCGCAGGTCGTCGCCAACATGCGCGCGATCGAGGAGTCCAGCCGCAAGGTGGCCGACATCGTCAGCGTGATCGACGGCATTTCGTTCCAGACCAACATCCTGGCGCTCAACGCCGCGGTCAAGGCGGCGCGTGCCGGCGAGCAGGGCCGCGGCTTCGCCGTGGTCGCCAGCGAGGTGCGCAGCCTGGCTCATCGTGCCGCGGGGGCGGCCAAGGAAATCAAGGCGCTGATCACCGATTCGGTTGAAAAGGTCGGCCACGGCTCGACGCTGGTCGGGACCGCCGGCAACACCATGGACGAGATCGTGACCGGCATCAAGCGCGTCACCGGCATCATGAACGAGATCAGCAGCGCGTCGCGCGAGCAGAGCCAGGGCATCGAGCAGGTCAACGCCGCCATCACGCAGATGGACGAGGCTACGCAGCAGAACGCCGCGCTGGTGGAGCAGGCCTCCGCCTCGGCCCACAGCCTGGAGGACCAGGCCGTCGCACTGGCTTCGGCAGTGGCGGTGTTCCGCACCTCCGGCGGTACCGAGCCGGCCGTTGCCGTGCGCCCGCCGGCCAGGGTCCCCGTGGCCAAGACTGTTCCGGCCGCTCCGGCAAAACCGCTGGCCGTGGTGCGATCGGCGCAGCGCCCGAAGCGGGGCGCCGACAGCGCTCTCGCACGCAAAGCGCCATCTGTGGCGACGTCAAAATCCGCCGAACGGCTGGACGACAATGCCTGGCAGGAGTTCTGAACGGGGCTTTGCGGGTTCCAACCGGCCGCGACGAGGACTATGATCAAGGCGCGGGCGTATTCAAAGTGGCCGCACGGAGATGCCATACCGGATGGCCTGCAGTGCCAGCTTGAACGGGCGGAAGGGGAACAAGGAGTGCTTCCGCCACGAGTCGAATGTTCGAACATCTCGGGTGCACGCACGGTGATGTGATACGTGCGGATGCCCCAGGGAGGAGGGGAGATGAAAGATTCGGCATGCACGAAGGCTGCGGCATCACGGGTGTTTGCAGCGGCGTTGCTCCTGGGTGTCGCCTGCGGGTCACCGGCGGCGCGGGCGGACGCCACCGCGGATGAACTGTCCCAGCTCAAGCAGCAGCTCGAACAGAGCCGCAGGGTCATCCAGCAGCTCAGCGACAAGGTCGACAAGCTGGAGGCGCAGGTCCAGAGCCAGCAGCAGGCCGCGGCGGTCCCGCCTGCGCAGCAGGAGCAGGGCGAGATCAAGCAGCTCCAGCAAGAGATCAAGGACCTCGCCGGCGGCATGAGCCGCCGCAGCCTGGCCGAAGGGCTGCCGATGCACGGCTTCATCGACGTCGGCGCCGCCAGTTCGAACCAGGGACAGCCCAAGGGGTTCGACATCGGCCGGCTCGACTTCTATCTCACCCCCGACCTCGGCCCGCGCGTGAAGGGACTGGTCGAGCTGAACTTCGAGGTCGGATCCGGCGCGCCTACCGTCGGTACCGACCTGGAACGGATGCAGCTCGGCTACGTGTTCAGCGACGAGTTCACAGCGTGGATGGGTCGCTTTCACACGCCGTACGGGTACTGGAACACGGCGTTCCATCACGGCGCCCAGATCCAGACCTCGATCCTGCGTCCGGGATTCCTGGACTTCGAGGATTCCGGTGGCATCCTCGCTTCGCACATGGTGGGCCTGTGGGGCACCGGCAAATTCAACGTGGGTCCCGGCAAGCTCGCCTACGACGGCTACGTCGGCAACGGCTCCCGCATCATTTACGGCAGCAGCGCCATGCCTGGCGCCGTGCCGCTGGGCGGCCAGCTCGACATGAATCTGTACAGCGACGACAACCACAGCCTCGCCTTCGGCGGCGCGCTGGCCTACCTGTTCAGCGGCGATCTGGACGGCCTGCGCCTGGGCGTGCACGGCTACTACATGGGCGTGGACGCCTACGATCAGAACAACAACCCGGTGGCCAAGTCGCAGGTGGGCATGTACGGCGGCTATGGCGCCTACATCGCCGACCCGTGGGAGATCATGGCCGAGTTCTACCGCTTCGACGACGAGAACGTGCTGGGGGGCAGCGGCACCCACCAGAGCTGGGCGGGCTTCTTCCAGATCGCCAGGACCTACCTCGGCCAATGGACGCCCTACCTGCGCGGCGAACGCGCCTCGCTCAGCCAGCAGGACGTCTACTTCATCGCCCAGCAGGCCGGCGGTTCCTACTCGCGCGGAGCGGCGGGCTTGCGCTACGACCTGACGCCATCCACGGCCCTGAAGCTGGAGCTCGAGCGTACGCTCGAGACCGACCGCCTGCGCCAGGAGTTCAGCCAGGCGCGGTTCCAGTTCGCCACGCGATTCTGAGGTTACGCCATGTTTGGATATAGCGTTTCAACAGCGGTCGCCCGGCGTGGCGGCTGGCCGGGTCGTGCCGGCAGGTGGATGGCGGTACGGATCTTCGTCGCGGCCGGCCTGTATGCCGTGCCGTACGCCGCGCTGGCGGATCTCTTCGTGATCGCCAACCCGTCGGTGACCGGGCTGAGCACGGCGGATGTGCGCGATGTCTACCTCGGCGAAAAGCGGTTCGCCGGGTCGACGCCGCTCAAGCCGGTCGACAATGCGGCGCAGCAGTCGCACTTCCTGTCCACCGTGGTCAAGATGGAAGGCGACAAGTACAACAGCTGGTGGATCAAGAAGGCGTTTCGCGATGGCCTGGTTCAGCCCGACGTGAAGTCGGCCGACGTGGAGGTCATCGAGTACGTCAAGGCGACACCCGGCGCGGTTGGCTACGTGGGGGCGGCTCCCCCGGCCGGCGTGACCGTGGTAGGAAAATACTGATGGCCTGGGAATCGATCACGGCAACCCGCGCGAGGCCTTCGCGGCGGCGTCGGGTGGAGCCCGGGATATGGGAGTTCTAAGCCGCCTGCCGCTGCTGTGGAAGGTGGTGCTGGCGCCGATCGTCGGCCTGGCCTGCTTTCTCGCATTCGTGGTGTACACCTATCTGATTTCGGTTCGCAACGGCGCGCAACTGGAGCAGGTGCGCACCGTGTTGTTCCCCGCCCTTATCGCCGCCACCGACAACGCCAGCCTGCTCGGCCAGGTCGGCGATCACCTGTCGAGCGCGGCCGAGGGGCGCACGTCGAGCCAGGTGGATGACGCGCGCGGGCTGGCGCAAAAAGTCAGCGCCAACCTGGAGGGGATCGGCAAATCCGACCGCCAGGTGGCGGCCGAAGCGGCGCAGCTCGAGGCCGAGTTCCGCGACTATTACGCCACGGCCGAAGCGGTGGTGCAGGCCCTGATCGACGACAAGGCGCCGCCGCCGGGCGCGATGCAGCAAAGCGCGGCCAAGCTGGGCAAGTACCGCAAGCACGCCGAGCAGTTCCGCGCCCTTTGCCTGCAGCGCTACACCGATGCGCTCGGCGCGGTATCGCTGGCTTCGCGCCGCGCCGCCCTCCGCGGCGGCGCCGCCGGGCTCGCCGTCTTCCTGGTGCTGCTGCCGGGCCTGCTGTATCTCGCGCGCAGGCTCATCGTGGCGCCGCTGCAGCACGCGACCCAGGTGGCGGACGCGATCGCCCATGGCGACCTGCGGCGGCGCGTGGACGTGAGCTCCAGCGACGAGGTGGGGCGACTCCTGCATTCCATGCGCTCGATGCAGGAGGCCCTGCAGCGCTTCGTCTCGGCCGAGGCCGAGATGACCCGCCGGCACGATGCCGGAGAAATCGATCATCGGATCGACGCGGTGCAGTTCCCGGGCGTCTACGGCGAGATGGTGCAAGGCGTGAACCGCCTGGCGGCCTCGCACATCGGCCTGAGCCAGCGTGTGGTCGAGGTCGTCACCAGCTATGCCCGCGGCGACTTCTCCGTCGACATGGAGCAGCTGCCGGGCAAGAAGGTCGAGATCACCCAGGCGCTGCACGCGGTCAAGGCCAGCTTCGAACGGATCAACGGGCAGGTGCTGCTGCTGGTCGAGGCCGCGGCGCGCGGCGATTTCAGTGCGCGCGGCGACGCCAGCGCCTGCGAACACAGTTTCCGCGACATCGTCACCGGGCTGAACCGCCTGATGGAAGTGTGTGACACCAACCTCGGGGACGTGGGAGCGCAGCTCACAGCGATCGCCAACGGCGATCTCGGGGCCCGCGTCCACGGCGACTACCAGGGCGCGTTCGCCAGGCTGGTGGAAGACGTGGACCGTACGGTCGAGGGCCTGCGCCAGATCGTCGCCGGCATCCGCGTTTCCACCGATTCCATCAGCGGCCTGGCCGACGACATGGCCGAAGGCAGCCGCGACCGCTCCGCCCGCACCGAGCAGGAAGCCGAGCGGCTCGACCAGATCACCCACAGCATGGAGCGGCTCAACTCCATTGTGCAGCAGAACACCGAGAGCGCGCGGCAGGCCAATCAGCTGGCCATCAACGCTTCGGAGGTCGCCACCCGTGGCGGCGCCAGCTTCTCGAAAGTGGTCAGCACCATGCACTCGATCCAGGAGCGCGCCAAGCGGATCGTCGACATCATCTCGGTGATCGACAGCATCGCGTTCCAGACCAATATCCTGGCCTTGAACGCGGCGGTGGAAGCGGCGCGTGCCGGCGAACAGGGGCGCGGCTTCGCGGTGGTCGCGGCCGAGGTGCGGGGCCTCGCGCAAAGGTGCGCCGCCGCAGCGCAGGAAATCAACGCGCTGATCCGCGAAACCGTACAGAACGTCGAAGCGGGCTCGCGTATCGTCGATGCGGCCGGCGGCACGATGCAGGACATCGTCACTTCGTCCGCGCGGGTCACCGGCATCATGACGCAGATCAGCGCCGCCACCCAGGAGCAGTCGGAGGGCATTCGCCATGTCGCCCAGGCAGTGGCGGAGCTGGATCAGTCGACGCGTCAGAACGCCGCGGCGGTCGACAGCGATGCTTCGACGGCGCGGGAACTGCAGGAGCAGGCACGGGCATTGGTCAACTCCGTAGGCAGCTTCAAGACCGGCGGCACCGAGGAGGCGGGTATGCCGGAACACACCGAGGCGTTCGCGGCGGAGTCCGGGATGCCCGGGCGTCCCGCGCCGCCGGACGACTCCGATCCCGAGGTTCGCGCGGTTTCCTAGAACAGCGCGCCGTTCCGGTCGTTCCAGTCGAGCGATTTCTGCGGCCTGCCGTCGGGTGACAGCAGCACGATCTTGAAGTCGTGCATGACATGCTCCTCGTACAGCCAGTAGTCGATGCCGAGCATCCGCGCCAGCGCGTGGGTGTCGTCCGGGGCGCCGGTCAGAAAGTGCCAGTTGGAACGGTCGAGCTTGTGCTTGCTACGGTAGCTGGCCCAGGCCGCGGGGGTGTCGAGCAGCGGGTTGTAGCCGACCACCACGAACTCCACCGCACGGTTCTCGCGATCGGCGGTGGCCTGCAGCTCCTCCAGCTTGTGCAGGGTCATCACGCAGACCCTGCCGCAGCTCGAATAGGCCATGGTGATGACGACGGGGTGGCCGCGCCAGGTGTCGAGCCGCAGCCGCTCGTCGCGATCGCTGACCCACACGAAAGGAAGGTCGTACACGCTGCTGCCAGCCGGCGCCGGCGCCGGATCCGCCCGTACCAGCAACGGTGCCGCGGACAGCAGCAGGGCGACGGCCGCGCGCCGCAGCAGCGTGGCGGGGAACGGCTTACCCTTTTCAGCGTGTTCGTCCATGAGGCCGCGCGAGGCCGGATTCGACTGAGCCGAGCATAGACCGCAAGGTGCCGCGGCTGCGCCACTTTCCGACGAATTGCCCGGCTTGGCCTGCCATCCGTCGGTCGCCGCCGCGTGCGCGGCGGGCTGCGCCTTCAGACAACGGCCCGCTGGCCGATGAACGGAACAGGTTTCCAAGGTTCGGTCAGGTTCGGCGCGGTGCGGATATCCAGGTGGTCGACCGGCTGGTTCAGGCGCTGCATCCGGTTTCTGTTCGCGGGTGCGGTAGGATGCGGCGCGTGCAGCGGCGCGGCGGTGGCCGCCCCCGCCTTTCCGGCGCTGGACGCCCTGATCGGCCCGGAACCGGTGCATTCGGCGGAGGAACTGATCTCGCGCCTGCCGGAGACCTATCGCAGCCGATACGTTCTGGTGTTCAACAGCCGCAGCCTGCAGAGCGCCAGCTACGACAACCCCCGCGCCGTCCTATTCGGCAACGATGCCAGTCTGGTCGTCACCTTCAACGGCGCGCCGGGGCAGCGGGGCTACGATGCGATCGAGACCATGGAATTCGATGCCGGTACGCGGCAGTTCCTGTTCCGCGAACTGAGCTTCGGCCCCGGCGCCGGAGGCCAGCCCGAGCTGCGGGTGTCGGCGCCGAACCCGCCCAAATGCATCGTCTGCCATGGCAATCCGGCGCGGCCGGTGTGGGACTCGTTTCCATCATGGCCCGGTGTTTACGGCGAGATCTACCTCGCGCCTCTGAGCCGCGCCGAACGCGACGGGCTCAATGCCTTTTCCTTGCGCCAGCCCAGCCACCCCCGCTACCGCTACCTGGCGGACCTGTATAGCTACGCAGCGCCGGACACCTTCCGCGCCAGCGACACGCAGCGCTACCAGGGCTCAGTCCGGGAACCGCCGAATTCCATCCTGAACTCGTTGCTGCAGGTCCAGAACCTGGCCGGGATCGCGGCGGAGGTGGAGAGGTCTCCGCGCTATCCCGCCTATCGCTATGCCCTGCTGGCCAGCCTGAGCGAAGGCTGCGGCGATCCCGCCGACTACGTGCCGGAACGGCTGCGCAAGGCCTTTCCGGTCGCACTGGCCGAGCTGGAACGCGACACGCGCCGGAACAACCGGGTCGAGGCTGCCACCAAGCGCCTGCGGCTGTTGCCGGGCACTGCCGGCGCTTCCACCGAGCCCGAGTCGCTGGACCGGTTTCGCTACGTGGCGGAGCAGGGCCTGGGCATCACCACCGCGCAGTGGACCCTGTCGCTGGAGAAGGATACTTACGATTTTTCGATACAGGGTTCGCCGCGCGGCGAGCTGGAGCGGACGCTGGCCGCCGCGGCAGTGCCGGACGAGCCGGCTCTTGGCGCCGCGCTGCAGGCCCGCAGCGCGGCGGGTGACGAAAAGTATTGCGCGTACCTGAGGCGCCGGAGCCTGAGCGCGCTGCAGTCGATGCCGGAGCCGCCGCAGCCGTGCGCCGCGGACCAGGGCCGGGCTGTCGGCCTGCCGGCCGCCGCACCGGGAATTCTGCAGCGCTGCGTCGCCTGCCATGCCGGCGGCGCCGCGGCGCCGCCGATCCCCTTCGATCGTCCCGACCTGCTCGGCGCGCAGCTCGGCCGCGCCGGATATCCGCGCGGGACTTTGCTGGAGGAAATCGTCTTCCGGATGTCGCCACAGGCGGGAGCCCGGCGCATGCCGTTGGGGCAGAACCCCGCCGATGCCGATCGCAGCGATCTGCTTGATTATCTGCGCAAGCTGGCACGCGGCTCCGCCGGTGATGGTTAGCTCGCTTGCGCCACGGGCCCGGGCTAGGTATTTGCCGCAGGATCAACTGTGGCAAGTACGGATTCCCCCCATGCGCGGGCGGCCGCAAAGTGTGAACTGCATCCAGGTCGAACGCAGCGGTGTCCGGGTGGTTTGGGCGCCGGTGCGGGTCCGGTCGGCGGGAGGGGCCGACGCGGAGTGCCGGGCACCGGGATGCAGCGCACACAGCTATAGTGAAGATATGCCATGCCGTTTGTTGACTCATTGACGAATCGATCCAGCAGCTTGACCGGCAGCGGCGGCAGCCGCGTTCCGGGCTGGCGCCCCCGTCTGCTCAGCGCCCTGGCCGTGTTCGGCGCCGGCCTGCTGCTGACGCAATACCTCGTCTCCGCCTACGCCCAGACGGTGCGGGAACAGTTGCGCGAGCAGACGGTCCTGCATGCGGCGGCCATGCGCGCACGCCTGGAAAGCGCGCTGGATTCGACCGCCTTCCTGGCCCAGGGCCTGGTCGCCTACATCCGCAGTGTCGACACCATCCGTCCCGCCAGCGTCGAGGAGGCCCTGCGCGCGGTGGTGCAGGCCGACCATCGCCTGCGCAACGTCGGGCTGGCGCCCGACAACGTGCTGACCTACATCTATCCATTGCAGGGGAACGAAGCCGCGGTGCACCTCGACTTCCGCACCACTCCCAAGCAGTGGCCTAGCGTGCAGCGGGCGATGGAACTGCGCCACTCGGTGCTGGCTGGTCCGGTCGACCTGGTCCAGGGCGGACGCGGCATCGTCTGCCGCACACCGGTGTACCTGGATGACGGCCGCTATTGGGGCATCATCAGCGTCGTCATCGACCTCGACAGGCTGCTGTCCGACGTGCAACTGCAGGCGTCCGTGGACGGGCTGAACTACTACCTGCAGGGCGACAACGCCGGCGCCCCCGGCGCGGACGTGGCCATCGTCGGCTCGCCGGAGGCCACGGCCGACGACCCCGTGCGCATGCGGCTGGACGTCCCTGGCGGACACTGGACCCTGGCGGCCGTTCCCGCCGGCGGCTGGGGTGTGTCGGGCTCGCACCTGGCGGCGCTCCGCCTCGCCGGTACGGTGCTGTCGCTGCTGCTTGCGTGGCTCCTCTGGCTGCTGCTGTTGAGCCGCGCCGTCGCGCGGCTCAACAGCGCGCGCCTGACCGCGCTCAACGAACAACTCAACGCCGCCAACCGGCAGCTTGGCGAGATCAGCCGCAAGGACGAGCTTACCGGCATCGCCAACCGCCGCCATTTCGACGAGGTCTACGCCCACGACTGGAGCCAGTGCCGCCGCTTCCAGATGCCGGTGAGCGTGCTGATGATCGACATCGACCGCTTCAAGCAGATCAACGACAGCCACGGCCACGCGGCCGGCGACGACTGCCTGGTCGAAGCGGCGCGCCGGCTGGGGGGCGTGGTGCGTCGCGCCAGCGAGTTGCTTGCGCGCTACGGCGGCGAGGAATTCGTCGTGCTCAGCCCCGGCCTGCACCACGACGAGGCCATGGCGCTGGGCGAGCGCCTGCGCGCCGCGGTCGACGCGCCCTGCACCCTCGAGCGGGACGGCGAGCTGGTGCAGATCGCCATCACCGCCAGCATCGGCGTGGCCACCATCACGCCCACCGGTACCATGGCCCAGCAGGATCTGCTCAACGCCGCGGACGACGCGCTCTACCGCGCCAAGAGAAGCGGCCGCAACTGCGTGCAGTCGGCCGAGCCGACCGTGGCCGCGCCGGAACGGATCGTCGGCAACGGACATTCGCGCTCGGTGGTGTACCTGTTCGGTCCGCGGGACCGCTAGGGAAAGCCTGCCCAATCGTCACCCCGGCGAAAGCCGGGGTCCGGGGGCCCGCAGTGCGCGCTGAATCCCTGGATTCGGCTTGCGCCGGAATGACGATCAGACCTTCCTAGAACTCCGGCCGCCGCGGCCGGTCCATGGATGGAGGCCGCCTGCTTTCCCGGCAGTTCTTGCCATGCCCAGGAGCCAGCCATGCCGCGGACCTCCACCGTCACCAGAAAGGACCTGCTCGCGGTCGCACTCGGCACCGGCAGAACCGTTTCCAGGGTGGAAATCAAGGAAGTCACGCTGGGGCCTTTGCAGCACGTGCCGCTGCACCTGCATCCCTGCCCGGTGGTCGGGCTGGTGACGGAAGGGGAGATCGCCTTCCAGATCGAGGGCGAGGGGGTGCGCTACCTCAAGGCGGGTGACGCCTTCCACGAGCCGGCGGGCGTGCGGGTGGCGCGCTTCGACAACGCCGGCGCGGCACCGGCGCGGTTCGTGGCCTTCTACCTGCTCGGCGAGGAGCAGGACGAGATCATCCGCATGCTGGCGCCGTGAGCGGGCCTCACACGTTCATCACGATGCTGCCGAGCTTCTTGGTCAGCTTGAGGTTCTCCGCGTAGTCCACCGGCACGCCGATCAGGGCCGGGCCGGGCTGGGCGAAGGCTTCCTTCAGTACCCCGGGCAGCTCGCCCGCCTTGCGCACGGTACGGCCCCAGCAGCCGAAGGCCTGCGCCAGCAGCTCCCAGTCGGGGTTGCCGAAGTCGAGCTTGAAGTGGCGGCCGAACTCGTTCTGCTGCTTCCACTTGATCAGGCCGTACTCGCCGTCGGCCCATACCATGATGACCACGTTGAGCTTGAGGCGCACCGCCGTTTCCAGGTCCTGCACGTTCATCAGGAAGCCGGCGTCGCCGCAGATGGCGAGCACCTTGCGGTCGGGGCAGGCGAGCTTGGCGCCGATGGCGCCGGGCAGGGCGAAGCCCATCGAGCAGAAGCCGTTGGAGATGAGCACGGTGTTCGGCTCCTCCGCCGGGTAATAGCGCGAGATCCACATCTTGTGAGCGCCCACATCGGACAGCAGGATGTCGTGCGGGCCCATCGCCTCGCGCACGTCCCACAGGATCTTCTGCGGCTTGACCGGGAAAGCGGTGTCGTCCTTCTCACTGGCGTGATCGGCCTGGATCTGGGCGCGCAGCTTCTGCCACTTGTCGATGTCGTTCAGCGGCAGCTTGTCGTCGTAGTCGCGCTCCAGCGCGATGTTGATCTGCCACAGCGCGTCGGCGATGTCGCCGACCACGTCCACCGCCACCGTGTAATGGCTGTCGACCTCCGCCGGCAGGAAGTCGATGTGCACGATCTTCTTGTCGCGCTTCGGGTTCCAGCGCTCGGGCGCGTATTCCACCAGGTCATAGCCCACGGCGATGATGACGTCGGCGTCCTCCATCGCACGGTTGGCGTAGTCCCGCGCCTGCAGGCCGATGGTGAACAGGTTGTGCGGATCCGAGCGCTTCATGGCGCCCTTGCCCATGAAGGTGTTGAACACCGGGATGCCCGCCTTGTGCGCCAGGCGGCGCAGCTGCTGCGCGGCGCGTTTGCGCAGGGCGCCGTTGCCGGCCAGGATCATCGGGTTCCTGCCGCTGACGATCACCTCCACCGCTTGCAGGATCGCCTTGTGGTCGGCGGCCGGGCGGCGCGTGCGGTAGACGTGGAGCGGCGCGCCGACGGTCTGGCGGTCGGCGATGTCCTCCGGCAGTTCGATCACCGTCACGCCCGGCTTCTCGGCCTCGGCCAGCTTGAACGCCTTGCGTACGATCTCCGGCACGGCGTCGGGATCGATGATGGACTGCGCCCATTTCGAGATCGGACGCATCATGGCGATGGCGTCCATGTTCTGGTGACTTTCCTTGTGCAGGCGCTTGGTCGAGGCCTGGCCGATGATGGCCACCACCGGGCCGCGGTCCATGTTGGCGTCGGCCAGTCCGGTGACCAGGTTGGTGGCGCCGGGACCGAGCGTGGACAGGCACACGCCCGCCTTGCCGGTGAGGCGGCCGTAGACGTCCGCCATGAAGGCGGCGCCCTGTTCGTGGCGGGTGAGGATGAAGCGGATCTTCGAGTCGATCAGCGACATCATCATGTCGGCGTTCTCCTCGCCCGGCACGCCGAAGATGTATTCGACGCCCTCCGCCTCCAGGCACTTCACGAACAGGTCGGAAGCCTTGATCAGCTCCGCGCCCGGGCTGCCCGCGACATCGTTCATCGTTGTCCCCCCCGCAGTTTTGGAAACTTAAATTCTGATTTCCGCCGACTTCACCACCATCATCTTGCGCACCTGCATGTCGTGCAGGGTGTGCGGCACGCCGCCCACGCCGTGGCCGGACACACGCAGGCCGGCGAACGGCATCCAGTCGACGCGGAAGGCGGTGTGGTCGTTGACCATCACGGCGGAGGCATCCAGGCGCTGGTAGCAGCGCAGCGCGGTGTCGATATTCTTCGTGAACACCGCCGCCTGGAACGATACCGGCAAGCTGTTGGCGCGGGCGATGGCATCGTCCAGCTTGTCGTAACCGTAGACGCACACCACCGGGCCGAACACCTCCTGGGTCGACACGCGCACGTCGTCCGGAGGGTCGAGCAGCACGGTCGGCGCGTAGCAGGTGTCGGACAGCTTGCGGTGCCCGCACAGCACCTTGGCGCCCTTGCTCACGGCTTCGTCGATCCACTCGCCGACGCGGCTCACCTCGGCCGGCTCGATCATCGGGCCCACCTCGGTGTCGGCGGCGGTGGGGTCGCCCACCTTGAGCTTGTCGGCCGCGGCCGCCAGCGCGCGGGCGAAGGGCTCCGCCTGGCTGCGCTCCACGTAGACGCGCTGCACCGACACGCACACCTGGCCGGCGTGGTAGAACCCGCCCTTGGCGATCGGCGCCACCGCCGCTTTCCAGTTGGCGTCCGCCGCCACGATCACCGGCGCCACGCCGCCGTGCTCCAGCGCGCAGCGTGCGCCGGGGGCGAGCTGCGAGCGCAGCTTCCAGCCGACCTTGGCGCTGCCGATGAAGCTGAAGAAGGCGACGCGCGGATCGCTCACCAGGCGGGTGGAGAGCTCGTTGTTCTCCGGCACCAGCGGGATGCACCACTCGTCCGGCAGCCCCGCCTCACGCAACATCTCGACGAAGCGGAAGCACGACAGCGGCGTGGCCTTGGCCGGCTTCACCAGCACCGGGCAGCCGGCGGCCACGGCCGGGCCGACCTGGTGGGCGATCAGGTTGAGCGGATGGTTGAAGGCCGACACCGCCACCACCACGCCGATCGGCTCGGCCTGGGTGAAGGCGAGGCGGCCGGCGCTGGAGGCGCCCACGTTCATCGGGATCACCTCGCCCTGCTGGGTGCGCAGGTGCTCCACCGCGATGCGCACCGAATCGATGGCGCGCGCCACTTCCACCTTGGAGTCGGGCAGCGGCTTGCCGCCTTCGCGCGCCGCCTCCACCGCGAGATACTCGGCGCGCGTGCGCATCAGGCTGGCGGCGCCTTCCAGGATCTCGATGCGCTTGGCCAGCGGCAGCCAGGCGTCGCGGTCTCGGTACAGGCGGTGGGCCGTGGCCAGCGCGTGCTCGACGGTGGCGGCGTCAGCGGTGGCGACGGTGCCGATGGGCTTGCGGTCGAACGGCGCCACCACGGTGAGATCCGGCGACACGCTGCGCGCGCCCGGCACTTTGAGGGCGTACCGTTCCGTAGCCATAGCGGCACCTCGCTGATTTTGCGGTCCGGTGACTCTAGTAGCCGGGGCGCCGGCCTGCAAGCCCATGGAGCGAGGTCGGGCGCTGCGCGCCCTGTGAGGGCGCTCGGGCTGCGGCCCTCGCTGTGAGGTCGCAACGCTGTCGCGTTGCTGTGAGGAGACAAGCAAGGCCAGGCTTCTCTCCTCACAGCGCCCGCAGGGCGCGACCTCGCTCCTCACAGGCGGCAAAGCCGCCGACCTCACGGGTTACCAGCGCCCGACCTCACCCCGCTGCCCACAAAAAAGCCCGGCAGCGCCGGGCTTTTTGGGACATCACTGCGGAAGCTTACGCCTCCACCACCTCCGCCTCGATCGCCTTGCGCAGCTTCTTCATCGCTGCGGCCTCGATCTGGCGGATGCGTTCGGCGGAGACGCCGTACTCGTCGCCCAGTTCCTGCAGGCCGGCCTTGTCGCCGTCGCTCAGCCACCGCCGCTGCAGGATGTCGCGCGAGCGCTGGTCCAGCGTGGCCAGCGCGGCATGCATCCTGCTCTCGCGCTGCTCGTTCCAGTCCTCGCGCTCCAGGTCGCTGCTCGGATCATCGCTGGCGGCCAGGTAGTCTTCCGGCACGTAGGAATGCTCGTCGCCGTCCTCGGCGGTGGCGCTGAAGGAGACGTCGCCGCCGCCCAGGCGCGATTCCATCTGCAGCACTTCCTCCGGCTTCACCTTGAGGTCGCGTGCCACCGCCTCCACTTCGGCCTGGGTCATCCAGCCGAGGTGGTTCTTGGACTTGCGCAGGTTGAAGAACAGCTTGCGCTGCGCCTTGGTGGTGGCGATCTTGACGATGCGCCAGTTCTTCAGGATGAACTCGTGCATCTCGGCCTTGATCCAGTGCACGGCGAACGAGATCAGCCGCACGCCCACGTCGGGGTCGAAGCGCTTGACCGCCTTCATCAGGCCGACGTTGCCTTCCTGGATCAGGTCCGACATCTGCAGGCCATAGCCCATGTAGCCGCGGGCGATGTGCACCACGAAGCGCAGGTTGGACAGCACCAGTTGCTGCGCAGCGCCGAGATCGTTCTCGTCGTGCAGCTTGCGCGCCAGGCGCGTCTCGTCCTCGGCGCTCAGCAGCGGGATCCGGCCGACGCTCTGGATGTACGCATCCAAGCTGCCTGTCAGCGGCATCGGCAGGCTGGCGGGACGGACAGCAAGGGCGGTATTGGTCATCTGTTTCATTCCCCCGATTTTAACAGGTCTCCACACGGGCTTGGCACTCGTCCTATTAGAGTGCTAGATGCTGGAAAAGTTCATTGCTCCGGCCGCCGGACGGTGCCCTCTGAGAAGAAATGCGGCCGTCCGCCGACGGTTCAAGACACCGCCAGTGCGATTCTGGCCAAATCCGGGCAAATCGGCCTGGGACGCCGTTTTGCGGCGACTCCGGTTTCAGGGTGCCGGTTCCACCTGGCGCAGGTGGCGGGAAACCGCCCAGAACGCCCCCAGCCAGCCCAATCCCATCCCGGCCCCGAACACCGCCACCGCGGCATCGAACCGCAGGCCCAGCAGCCCGGCCTGGCTGTCGTATAGACCGGCGAGCTGGCGCGCCGGTTCCGCCAGCGCCAGCACCCCGGCTTCCACCAGCAGGCAGGCCAGCGCGCCGCCGGCCAGCCCGTACCACAGCCCGGTGTAAAGGAACGGGCGGCGAATATAGCCAGGGGTGGCGCCGATCAGCTTGAGTATGCCGATCTCCTCGCGCCGGTTCTCGATGTCCAGGCGCACGGTGTTGCCGATCACCACCAGCACGGCCAGGGCCAGGGCCGCGGCGATCATCAGCACCGCGCGCTGCACCAGCTCCAGGATGGCATACAAGCGCTCCAGCCACTTCTGGTCGAGCTTGGCCTGCGCCACCTCGGGCAGGGCGGACAGGTCGCGCAGGAGGGCCTCGGTCTCCACCCGCGGCAGCCCGCTCCGCGGCGTTACCACGACGGTCGCCGGCAGGGGGTTCTCCTTGAGCAGGTCGAGCGCCTCGCCGAAGCCGGAAAAGGCGCGGAACTCCTCCAGCGCCTGGGCCCGCGAAATGTATTGCGCCGAGCTGACGCCGGGACGCCGTGCGATCTCCCGGGTCAGGGCCTCACCGCGGGCCTGGTTCACGTCGTCGTCAAGGAACAGTGACAGGCGCAGCGTACCCTGCAGGGCGCTGCTACCGGCCTGGTGAAGGTTCGCCACCAGGGTATGCAGGCCGGCCGGCAGGGCCAGCGTGATGCCGATGACGAAAGCGGTGAGCAGCGTCCCCACCGGCTTGCGCGCCAGCGCGCCGAGCGAGTTGCGCAGCGCCCGCACGTGGTCCTGCAGCAGGCGTTCCGGCCATGACGGCCGCTGCGCCACCCGCCGCGCCCGGCTGGAGGCCCTAGAACTCAATGGTTTTCTCCATCAGCTCGGCCTTGCGCCGCTGCTCCAGGCTGCCGTGCTCGATGTGGATCACCCGGTGCGGCAGCCGGCTGATCAGGCTCACCGCGTGGGTCGCCACCAGCACGCTGACGCCGACCTCGTTGAAGCGCATGAACAGCTGCATCACCTCCAGCGCCATGTGCGGGTCGAGGTTGCCGGTCGGCTCGTCGGCCAGCAGCAGCGGCGGCTTGGCCACCACCGCGCGGGCGATGCCGACGCGCTGCTGTTCGCCGCCGGACAGGGTGAGCGGAAAAGCCTTCTCCTTCGGTAGCAGGCCCACCGCGTCGAGCGCGGCGCGCACCCGCCGCCCGATGTCCTCGCCGCTGTGGCCGCGGATCAGCAACGGCAGTGCCACGTTGTCGAACACGCTGCGGTCGTTGAGCAGGCTCGGATTCTGAAAGGTCAGCCCGATCTGGCGGCGGAACGCCGGGATCTCACGCGGCTTGATATCGGCCAGGTTGCGGCCTTCCACCACGATCTGGCCGCGTGTCGGTCGTGCCAGCAGCGCGGTCAGTCGCAGCAGCGTGCTCTTACCGGCGCCGGAGGGCCCGGTGAGGAACGCCATCTCGCCCTTGCGCAACGTGAAGCTGACATCGGAGATGATCTGCGGGCCGTCGCCGTAGCGGTGGCTGACGCGGTGGAAGTGGATGATGTCTGCCATTAAAGCGGTGAGACGTGAGACGTGAGACGTGAGACGTGGAACAGCATGACCGGCGTAATCCTCAGCGCTCTACGCTCTAAATGAAACAAAGATTGTCGAAGCCCTTGACACAATATTTCAATCCCCCCTCGGCTTTTTCGTCTCACGTCTCACGTCTCACGTCTCACTCCCCAATCAGCGCCTCGACGTAGCCTTCCGCATCGAACGGTTCCAAATCCTCGATGCCCTCGCCCAGGCCGATGAAGCGGATCGGCAGCGCCAGCCGCCGCGCGATCGCCAGCAGCACGCCGCCTTTGGCGGTGCCGTCGAGCTTGGTGATGGTGATGCCGGTCAGGCCGATCGCCTCGTGGAACTGCAGCGCCTGGTTGAGCGCGTTCTGGCCGGTGGTGGCGTCCACCACCAGCATCACCTCGTGCGGGGCGTAGGGGTCGTGCTTCTGCACCACCCGGCGGATCTTGCGCAGCTCCTCCATCAGGTGGCTCTGCGTGTGCAGGCGGCCGGCGGTGTCGGCGATCACCAGGTCGGCGCCGCGGCTCTTGGCCGACTGCACCGCGTCGTAGATCACCGAGGCGGAGTCGGCGCCGGCACCCTGCGAGATGATCTGCACGCCGGCGCGCTCGGCCCAGGTGGTGAGCTGCTCCACCGCGGCGGCGCGGAAGGTGTCGCCGGCGGCGATCAACACGTGGCGGCCCTCGCGCTTGAAGCGGAAGGCGAGCTTGCCGATGGTGGTGGTCTTGCCCACGCCGTTGACGCCGGCCACGAACAGCACGTAGGGCTTGATGTAGGGCGGGATCACCAGCGGCTTGGCGATCGGCTGCAAGAGTTCCAGCAGTGCCTTCTTCAGCGCCGCGCGCAGCTGTGCCTCGTTCTTGATGCGGCCGGCGCGCAGGTCGGCGGTCAGCTGCTCGGTGAGCCATTCGGTCGCTTCGACGCCGGCGTCAGCCAGCAGCAGGCGGTCGCCCAGCTCGTCGATAGCATTCTCGTTCAGCTTGTCCGCGGTAAAAAGGCGATTCAGGTCGTAGGTCAGCCAGGAATCGCCGCGGTTGATGTTCTTGCGCAGCTTGGCGATGAAGCCTTGTTTCTCGCTCATGCGGAAGTGAGTCCGGCAAGGGCGGCGCGCGCCGCCGACACGGTCAGCTCGATCTCCTTGGCGCCGTGGGCCGCCGAGACGAAGCCGGCTTCGAAGGCGGAAGGCGCCAGGTAGACGCCGTGTGCCAGCATGGCATGGAAGAAGCGCTTGAACGCCTCCACGTCGCAGGCGGTGGCCTCGGCGTAGCTGCGCACCGCCGCAGCGCGAGTGAAGAACAAGCCGAACATGCTGCCGGCCTGGGAGGTGGTGAACGGCACGCCGGCCTCGGCGGCGACCCCGCCCAGCGCGTGCAGCAGCATGCGGGTGGTATCGGCCAGCCGCTCATACAGGCCCGGGTCGTCGAGCTGGCGCAGCAGCGCCAACCCGGCCGCCATCGCCAGCGGATTGCCCGACAGTGTGCCGGCCTGGTACACCGGGCCGGCCGGCGCCAGCTTCTGCATGATGTCGCGGCGCCCGCCGAAGGCGCCGACCGGCAGGCCGCCGCCGATGATCTTGCCCAGCGTCACCAGGTCCGCCGTGATGCCGTAGAGCCCGGCGGCACCGTGCGGGTGGACGCGGAAGCCGGTCATCACCTCGTCGAAGATCAGCAGCGTGCCGGCGGCGCTGCACAGCTTGCGCAGTCCTTCCAGGAAGCCGGGCACGGGCAGGATGCAATTCATGTTGCCCGCCACCGGCTCCACGATCACCGCGGCGATGGCGTCCTGGTGGGCGCGGAACAGGCGTTCCACCGAATCGAGGTCGTTGTAATGGGCGGTCAGCGTGTATTTCGCCAGATCCGCCGGCACGCCGGGCGAGGTGGGCACACCCAGCGTCAGCGCGCCGGAGCCCGCCTTGACCAGCAGCGCGTCGCCGTGGCCGTGGTAGCAGCCCTCGAACTTGAGGATGTACTCGCGGCCGGTATAGCCGCGCGCCAGGCGCAGGGCCGACATGGTGGCCTCGGTGCCGGAGTTGCACAGCCGCACCTGCTCCAGCCCCGGCACGCGGGCGCACAGCAGCTCCGCCATCTCGATCTCGAGCTCGGTGGGCGCGCCATAGCTGACGCCGATCTGCGCCTGGCGCAGGATCGCCTCGCGCACCGCGGGGTTCTGGTGGCCGAGGATCATCGGCCCCCAGGAGCCGACGTAGTCGACGTAGGACTTGCCGTCGGCGTCGTACAGCCAGGCGCCGTCGGCGCGGTCGATGAAGCGCGGCACGCCGCCGACGGCGCGGAACGCGCGCACCGGCGAATTCACCCCGCCCGGGATGCTGCGCAGGGCGCGATTGAAGAGTTCTTCGGAACGGTCCATTGAAAAGGCAGTGTCCAGTGGCTGGTGGCCGGTGTCCAGTAAAAGCTAGTGCCCGGGAGGCCGGGTGAACAACGCGGCATAAGACCGCGCCGCCGCTTCCACCGCGGCCGGCTCGCCGCAGCCGAACACGCCGTCCACCGCGGCGATGAGGTCGGCGCCGGCTTCGAGCAACGTGCCGGCATTGGCCGGGGTGACGCCGCCGATGGCGCAGATCGGCACCTGCAGCCGCCGACGCGCCTCGACCATCAATTCTACCGTGGCCGGCGGCGCCTGCGGCTTGGTGCGAGAGTCGAAGAAGCGGCCGAAGGCCACGTAGTCCGCGCCGCCGGCGACAGCGGCGTGGGCCCGTGCCAGCACCGGTCCGCAGCTGGCGCCGAGGATGGCGCGTGGCCCCAGCGCCGCGCGCGCCTGCGACAGCGGGGCATCGGCGGCGCCGAGGTGTACGCCGTCGGCGCCGCAGCCGAGCGCCAGCGCCACGTCGTCGTTGACGATCAGCTTGGCGCCGGCCTCATGACAGAGTTCCGCCAGTGCCCGCGCGTTGGCGGCGCGTTGCGCTGGCGTGCCCTGCTTGTCGCGGTACTGGATCAGCGCGGCGCCACCGCGCAGGGCCGCCGACACGCACGCCAGGAGCCGAGCGGGATCGACGCACAGCGCGTCAGAGGTGATCGCGTACAGGCCGTGCAGCCGGAGTGGCGCGCTCACGCTGCACGCCCCGGGATGCGCCGCCCGCGCCCCACCGTCTGCGCGCGGCGCAGCGCCTGCAGCGTCCATTCCTGCGCCCGTTGCAATGCTGCGGCGGTGTCGAGGCCCTGCGCCAGCAGCGCCGCCAGGGCCGCCGCCAGGGTGCAGCCGGCGCCGTGGAAGGTCTCCGGCAGGCGCGGCCAGCGGTAGCGCTGCGGCGCCCGCCCCGCCGCATACCAGGAGTTGACCACGTCGTCGGCGGGTTCGTCGCCGCCGGTGATCAACACGTTGGCGCAGCCCGCCTCCAGCAGCTCGCGGCCGCAGGCGTCCAGGTCCGCCGCGCCGGGGCAGAGCAGCCGCGCCTCCGCCGCGTTCGGGGTCAGCAGGGTGACCGCAGGGAACAGGGTGCGGCGCAGCGCGGCGCCGGCGGTCGGGTCCAGCAGGCGGGCGCCGCCGCCGGCGCGCAGCACCGGATCGCACACCACCGGCACGCCGCAGGTTTGCAGCAGGTCGAGGATCACCCCGAACTGCCCGGCCGAGCCGAGCAGACCCAGCTTGACGGCCTGCGGGCGGCAGTCCCTCAGCAACAGATCGAGCTGGCGCCGCAGCAGTTCCGGGTCGGTCGCGGCCACCTCGGCCACGTTGCGGGTGTCCTGCACGGTCAGCGCCGTGACCAGCCCCAGAACATGGCCGCCGAGCGCGGCAACCGTTTCGATGTCGGCCTGCAGGCCCGCCCCGCCGCTGGGGTCGAGCCCGGACAGGCAGAGGACGAGGGGACGCGTCGGCATGGCGCGCAGTGTATCGGATGCTTCGGGCTGGAACGCGCGATGGCGCCCGAGGCTTTGCGCTTGCACTTATGCACATTGCACTGCAGCAATGGGCCGCAGAGCCCGTCGCTACGACATATTTTTGCAAAAATGCAGTAATTTGAAAATAAGTGTATGTTTCTTATAGATAATAAGATGTGACGAGAAAATGTCCGGGAGCGCTAAAACCCGCATCACTGCGAACGATCGGCGATTTGCTAAAGGGTTTGCTAACAATGTTATCCACAGCATTTGTGCGTTAAAACGTGTTTGCCTTTAATACCAGATAGTTAGCGATTCTTTTTAAAGTCATTCCTGCGATGCGGGCGGGGGGGGGGGGGGGGGGGGGCGGCGGCCGCCGGCCGCGCGCCGGGCCCCCGCGCCCCCCCCCCCCACGCCCAAGCCAAAACACCAACACA
>JARLJS010000272.1 GCA_031291075.1 Nevskia sp.
CGGCACGTTCCGCATCGGTCATTGCAAGCTTCGTTGCTGGGCGTCCCGTTCTGGCCATCGCTGTAGTTTCCCGCACTTGGAAAGTCATGCGACAGCCATGGGTCTATTTAGTTCACGTTACTTTTGAGACATGACACTAGAGCATTTTCCCTGAGAAAACGCACCAGGCGCGACCCGACTCGTGAGTCGGTTGCGGCGCCTTCGGTCTGCGCTTAGCGCACGTTGATCATAATTTCGTCACAACCGGACAAGAGCACGCAACGACGGGCTTTCGCGAAGACCGTCGGGCGAGTTGTCCAAAAGTTATCGACAGGCTCTGTGGATACTGTCGCGGTCGCACCTGAGGGTGACGACATAAAAACATTGCACCTGCATGGTTCCGCTCCAGCCCGGCGGCCGGCCGATCAGATCGAGCGCAACAGCTCCGCGACGCAGCGCAGGTAGACGGCCACGGCCAGCGCCACGCTGCCGATCAGAAATGCCGGCAGCGAGATGCCGACATAGGCCACCAGTCGCGCCGCACGGAGCAGCCCCCTGAGGGAGCCAACGGGACCCGGCCACCGCACCGCGCCTGCCCCGGATACTGCCCGGCGGAATCGCCCGGGCTGCCATTTCAGTCTTCACGCTCGAACCTCCAACATCCGCCGGCCGCGGAACAATCCGCGATCCACCGGCTCCCCTTATTTGACTGCAGACCGCAGCGCAGCAGGGGCGCCATCCATACGCTCCCGTATACCGTCGGACGGAACGGCCGCCGCACCGGTGATGAACGGCCTTGGCGCGGGCTTTAGCGGTCAGTCCTGGCAACTGGTATGATAAGATGACCACATGGAAGATAACACCACTTTCAACGCGGTCGCACGGCAGTCGTTGTCGGAGTCCGTGTACCTGCAGTTGAAGGACAAGATCGTGCACGGCGAGTTGGCCGCGGGCAGCGCCCTGCCATCGGAACGGGCGCTGTGCGAGCAGCTGGCGGTGAACCGCGGCGCGGTGCGCGAGGCGATCAAGCGCCTGCAGCAGGCCGGCTTGGTGGCGGTGCGCCAGGGCGGCAATCACACCGTGCTGGACTACCTGGACGACGGAGGACTCGAATTGTTGCCCAGCCTGCTCGTCAACAAGCGCGGCCGGCTCAACGCCGCCACCGTGCGCTCGATCATGGCGATGCGCTCGGCGCTCGCCCCGGACATCGCCGCCGCCGCGCGGCGCGGCGGCGGCGCGCTGGCGCAGGAGCTGCAGGCGCGGCTGCAACGCATGCGCGCCGCCGAGGCGGACCTGAAAACCTTGCAGGAGCATTGTTTCGAGTTCTGGCGGACCCTGGTCGGCGCCGGCGGCAATATCGCCTTCCGCCTGGCCTTCAACTCCATGCACAAGACCTACCGCCAGGTGTGGGAGCTGCTCACCCTGCCGATGGCGCAGGAGTTCCGCGATTTCGCCAACCTGCAGCTCATCGCCGAGGCGATCGCCGCCGGCGACGGCGAGGCCGCGCGCAGCGCCGGCCGGCGCCACGTCGAGATCGGCCGGCTGGCGCTGGAGCAGGCGCTGCGTCACAGCGCCGAGACCGAGGAGGAATGACATGAGCCGCGCCGACGACCGCGTCATGATCGCCGCGCAGGAGACCGCGCAGCGCAACCCGATGCGCCCGCCGGACACGCTGCCGCGCGACGGCCGCGGCGCGCTGGCCTTGTTCGTGCGCCACCACAGCCCGCAGCTGATCGCCGCGGCGGTGCTCGCCGCGCTCGGCGTGCGCCTGCTGATCGGCCGCTTCGGCTGGGCCGACCTGGCGACGGCGCTGGCCGTGTGGGCGTACTTCCCGGTCAACGAATGGCTGATCCACGTCTTCATGCTCCACTACCGGCCGCGCCGGCTGTTCGGACGCACGATCGACTTCTATCTGCCGGTCACCCACCGCCGCCACCACGCCGATCCGTGGAACCTGCGCTGGGTGTTCATCCCGCGCCACGTGCACCTGTGGGTGTTTCCGCTGATCGCGCTGCTGGCCTGGCTCGCCGGACCCTGGCGCGGGCCGGTGCTCAGCGGCCTGTGCATGTACCTGCTGCTGGGCCTGCACTACGAGTGGGTGCACTACCTCGCCCACATCCCCTGGTGCCCGGGGCTCGCCTACTACCGGCGGCGGGTGCGCGAACACCGCTACCACCACTTCCGCAACGAGAACTACTGGTGGGGCGTGTCGATGGGGCTCGGCGACCGCCTGTTCGGCACCGCGCCGGCGGTGGAGGAGACCGGCCGCTCCGGCACCACCGCCAGCATCGGCGCGCGCAAGTAGAATCTCAGGCCGGCACCGGGACCGGCTGGATGCCGCGTTGCGAAGCGCGGCGATGCGCCATCAGCACCGCCGCTGCGATGAACAAGGGATCGACCGGCTTGCGGTAGCGCGCTTCCATCACGCCGTTGCCCTGGATGATGAAATACAGGAACAGGCCGAGCCCGCACGCCGGCAGCAGCCACTCGCGTCCGCGGAAACGCCGGCGCAGCGCACCGACCGCCACCGCCAGGATCAGCGGTGGATACAGCCAACGCGTCCACACCGTGAGCCAGCCGCTGAGGCTGCCGCGATCGTTATCCGGCCAGGCCTGGCCGAAGCTCACGTAGAGGAAGCTCTCCCAGTAACCGCGGATGCGGGGGAAGGTACGGATGCTTTGCACGCGCGCCTTCTCGCTGAGCCACTGCTCGCGCCCTTTCGACAGGTCGACCACCACGGAGACGGTGCCGTCGCGATCGGTGGTCCAGTCGGAAAAGGGATAGAAGGTCGGGTTGTAGAAACTGGGCGAGCCGAACTCGTAGCGGCCATTGGGTCCGAAATCGAGGTTGATCACCTTGCGGCCGCTGGCCTGGTAGATCTCGTTCAGATAAGAGTTGCCCAGCGGCGAGAAGAAATGCAGGTTGAGCTTGGCGTGGTAGCCCGCCGGCACCGCGACCGCCAGCAGCATCGCGGATCCGATCAGCGCCTTGGGGAGCTTGCCCGGTTGCGGCAGCCACAGGCACAGCAGGCAGACCAGAGCCATCGGCAGGGCCACGCTGCGGGTGAAGCCGCAGGCCAGCCACAGCGCGCAGGCCACGGCGAACGCCGCCACGCTGCGCTTGCGCATGGCGCGGAAGGTCGCCCAGAAGGCGAAGCCGGTGAGCGACAGCAGCAGCGTCTCGCTCATGAAATAAGCGTAGATGCCGAGAAAGCCAGGCACCAGCCCCATCAGCAGCGCGCCGCCCAGCGCCCAGGACCTGGGCAGCAGTTCCTTGAACGCGCGGTACCAGCCGTAAGGCATCGCCGCGCAGAGGAAGCCACAGCCGGCGGGAACGACGGCGTTGACGTCACCCTTGATCTGCTGCAGCAGGAACAGCCACACCTGGTACAGGATCGGATCGCTGCTGCCCATGAAGGTGGGATGGAGCAGGCGCTGGCCGTTCTCCCAGTGTCGCCCCGGATCGGAAAACAGATGGTGCAGCGGCGAGTCGAAGTACGGGAACAGCAGGCGCATCAGCAGCACCGCGCCAAAGGCCCAGCGCAGGAAATGCTCGGCGCGCGCGAGAGCGCGGTCGGCTACGGCGGCGATCGAGGGCGGCGTATGCATGGAACGAGAGTGTAGCGGGCGGCGGCTACTTCGGCGCCCCGTCCCCTTCGGCGGACAACGGCGCCACCGCCGGCCGGTGCGCGAAGGCGAAGTAGCGGCAGCCAAGGTAGAACACGATCGAGTACAACGGCATGCCGAGGACGTGCGCCAGGTAGCCATTGACCCCGGCGTGGATCAGGTACAGCACCGTGGCCAGGTTGAGCAGGTACGCCACCGCGAACACCAGCAGGAAGCGCAGCAGCGCCGGCAGCCAATGGCCGCCGTGGGCGAAGGTCCAGCTGCGGTTGAGCAGGAAGCTGCAGGTCAGCCCCACCGCGTAGCCGGCGATATTGGCGGCGATGTCGCCGGTGCCGGCCCCGGCCTTGAGACCAAAGATGACGGCGATGCACACCAGCGTGTTGATCACGCCGACGCCCGCGAACTTGAGCGCGGTGTGCCAGGTTCCGCTCAAGGTGCGCGCCATGCCGCCGCTCAACGCCCGATGCTCCCCTGCGGCGGCGCGGTGGAGAACGAGGCGCCATCCAGCGCCGCGGGCTCGCCGGTCATCCGACCCCCAACTGAGGTTTTTGGGTTCAAGCGATGGGTCCCGCGAGCGAAGTTATAGTGAATGAGTTCGGAGCCGCTGCGGACGGGTCATCCGTCGAACCGCGCGTCCCGTCCTGACAAGACCCGAACCTGGCGATCCGGCCACGGCCGTCGCAGAGTATCGTCGGGTTTCGGCGGCCGCAACCGGATCGGTCGCGGCGATGGCGGGAACCTAAGCCGGCTGCCCGCCGCCGCGGAACACCTTGGAGCGGCTCTTTTCGACCAGCTCCATCTCGGCTTGCAGGTCGAACTCCACGGCGCCGCTGCCGGGCACGGACGGCGGCGCCTTCTTGGCCGCCTGCGACTGCTGCAACATGGATAGCAGCTCGGGGGCGGGCGTGATGCCCGCCTGCGGCTGGAAGCGGAAATCGGATGGCAGCAGCTCGTGCCCCATCACGCGCACGCGTTCCCAGGCCTCCGGGCTGAGCGACTCCTCCAACGGCAGCGCCACCTCGGCGAAGCCGGCGGAGCGGCGCGCCTCGTAGAGCCGCTGCGCCAGCCGCAGCCGCAGGTCGGCGCGCGTCGGCTGCTGGTTCAACAGGCTGCGCAGGCGGCTGATCTCCACCTGCTCGGACTCGGAGTCCTGCGGCTCCGGCACCAGCAGCAGCTTGCGGTCGCGCGAGGAGTCGGACGGCGGCGGCGTGAAGGCGTTGGGGTGCACCGCCGGCACGCCGGCCGTGGTGAGTGCGCGGCGCGCGACGTGGGTGCGCGTGTGCGCGCCGCCGGCGAAGAACTTGCGCAGCCCCCACAGCAGCAGCGACAGCACCCCGGCGCCGATCAGCGTGTGCGGCCGGCGCCAGAACGAAGGCTTGCGCTCGACGGGCTCAGCCGGCGCGTCCCGCCACGGCAGCAGGTTCACCGGCACCTGCCACTCGCCCATCGGGTCGCGCAGGTAGTCCTTGAACTCGGCGACGCGGTAGGCGGGTTCGCCGGCGATCGCCGCGGCGGTCGGGATGCCCAGCTTGTGCCCCACCAGCGGATGCATCGGGTCACCCAGCGGGAAGTTCTCGATGTTGGCCTCGAACACCGCCAGCATCACCGCGTCGGTGCCGCCGGCGCCGGCCCTGGAAAGGTGTTCGGCGATACTGCCCAGCGTATCGCCGGGCTTGACCTGGTAGGTGTTGAAATAGTGCGGCCGCGGCGCCAGCCGCGCCACCGGCGCATGCGCGACACGCGGCGCAGCCTGGGCCGCGGTGGCGCTGGCCGCCTCGCCGCTGCGCAGAGCGCCGTCGCCGTAGCTGAGCGGCGTCTTCTGATCCTCTTCCTTCTGGATCGCGATCGCCCGCGCCCCCGCGGGCACCGCACTGTCGGACTGCGCGGGTACGCTGTCGGCGGCCGGCTTGGTGGCCGTGGCCGGCGCGTCCAGCGGCGCCGAGCTGGTCAGATCCGGGATGTCGAACAGCACCGTCAGATCGCGGCTCACCACCATCGACCCGGCGCCCACTTCCAGGTGCAGACGCATCGCCGGCACGGTGACGCGCGTCGAAGTGGTCAGGACGATGGCGGGCCCGGCGGGACTGAACGACGCGTGCACCGCCGCGGCGGCCCTTTCCTCCGCATCGGCCAGGCCAGCGGCCGGCGTCAGGCGGTAATACAGGCGCGACACCTCGTCGCTGGCGAAGGATACCGGCACCGCCACCTGAAGCCGCTGTCCGACCGCGGCGTGCAGCTGCGTGTCGCCGTCGATCGACAGGGCGAAAGCCCCGCCGGAACAGGCACATGACGCCACCACCAGCAGTCTCGAAAAGCGCATGTCGCAAGTGAACCAGATAACGCCGCCCGCCGTAGGCGGTTTGCCGCCGGACGGGTGGATCATCGCCGATAACCGGCACCCATGCCACCGCGCAAACAGGGGATGGGAGCAGTGCAAAACCGCTTCATTGCCTGCGTTTGCCGGCGATCGCGGCCACCAGCCGCCAGACCGCCTCCGCCGCCGGCGACAGCGACCGGTTGCGCCGGCGCACCAGCATGATCACCCGCCGGACCTGCGGCGTCAGGGCCACCGCCGCCAGGCCGGGCTGCGGAAACGGCAGGCCGAGCGCGGGCACGATGCTCAGGCCGATGCCCGCCTCCACCATGCGGAACGCGGTGGCAAGGTGGCCGACCTCCTGTGCCACCTCGCAGCGCGCCTGCCGCTCCGCCAGCGCCCGGTCGATCAGCGGCCGGCTGCCCGAGGTGTAGTCCAGCAGCACCAGCTTGTGGCCATGCAGCGCCGTCCACGGCACGCCGCGGCGCCGGGCGAACGGATGGTCGTCGCGGCAGACCAGCCGGAACGGATCGACCATGATGCGCTGCGCGTGCAGGTCGTCCGCCTGCTGCGGATCGATCGCCACGCCGAAATCCACCTCGCCGCCGCGCACGCTGTCCAGCACCAGTTGCTGGCTCTGGTCGCGCACCACCAGCGCGATGCCGGGATGGGCCTGGGCGCAGGTCGAGATGCACTCCGGCATCAGCCCGGCGGAAAGCGTCGGGGCGCTGGCCACGCGCACCTTGCCGCGATGGCGCTCGCCGGCCGAGCGCGTCTCCAGCAGCACGCCCTCCAGCTCCTCGAGCACCCGCTCCAGCGCGCCGGCCAGCTTGGCGCCGGCCTCGGTCAGCTCGACCTCGCGCGTGGTGCGGTCGAGCAGCTTCAGGCCCAGCTCGCCTTCCAGGTCGCGCACGCAGCGGCTCACCGCCGGCTGCGTCAGGCCCACGCCGGCGCCAGCGCGGCTGAAGTTGCGCGCCCGCGCCACGGCGAGGAACACCTTCAGCTGGCGCAGCGATACATTCATGCTAAAAACTCATCAAGTTATTTTATAAATCAATTTGTATTCTAAATATAAAAGCGCTGAAATAGGCACCGTCAGCAAGCTCACGGCGCACGGATGGCACGCTTCGACTTCGGCTTCGATCGCTTCACCCTTGCCCTGCTCGCCACGGTGGGCACCGCCACGCTGCTGCCGGCGCGGGGCGCCGCCGCCGCGCTGTTCGAGCACGCCACCGTGGCCGCCATCGCCCTGCTGTTCTTCCTGCACGGCGCCAAGCTGTCGCGCGAAGCGATCGTCGCCGGCGCCACCCACTGGCGCCTGCACCTCACCGTGTTCGCCGCCACCTTCGGCCTGTTCCCGCTGCTCGGGCTGGCACTGCGCCCGCTGCTGGCGCCGCTGGTGACACCGGAGCTGTACCTGGGCGTGCTGTTCGTCTGCGCCCTGCCCGCCACCGTGCAGTCGTCGATCGCCTTCACCTCGATAGCGCGCGGCAACGTGCCCGCCGCGGTGTGCAGCGCCTCCGCCTCCAGCCTGCTTGGCATCGTGCTGACGCCGCTGCTGGCCGGCGCCCTGCTCGGCGCGCAGTCGCCGGCCGCCGTCGGCGGCACCCTGCACGCGGTCGGCAGGATCGTGCTGGAGCTGCTGGTACCGTTCATGGCCGGCCAGTTGGCGCGCCCCTGGATCGGCGGCTGGGTGGACCGCCACCGCGCCATGCTCAAGTTCGTCGACCAGGGCTCGATCCTGCTGGTGGTGTACGTCGCCTTCAGCGCCGCCGTGTTGCAGGGACTGTGGCACCAGGTGCCGCCGCGGGCCCTCGCCGGCCTGGCGGTGGTGAACGCGGTGCTGCTGGCGCTGGCCCTGCTGGGCACGCGCTACGCCGCGCGTGCGCTCGGCTTCGACCGCTCCGACGAGATCACCACCGTGTTCTGCGGCTCCAAGAAGAGCCTGGCCAGCGGCGTGCCGATGGCAAAGGTGCTGTTCGCCGGCCACGCGGTCGGCGTCATCGTGCTGCCGCTGATGCTGTTCCACCAGATGCAGCTGATGGTGTGCGCGGTGCTGGCGCAGAAGTACGCCAGGAACAGTGGCCAGTGACCACTGGCGGTCAGCGTGTTGGCCGTTGCTTGCGGGGAAACCCTAGAGCGAAACGGAAACCCCGAGGAACGCCATCGCCGCCACGAAGTTGCCGACCAGGCGGGCGCGGTCCTGTTCCTCGGCCGCGGCGAAGGCGCCGGGCCGCAGCCTGAAGCTGGGCTTGCCGCCGGCCGCAGCGGGCACGCCGCGGATGACCAGGACGCTTTTGCCGTCGCTGTACTGCACGGTGTACTCGTCGGTCCGGCGCACCTCGAAGCCCTTGCTGCTCTTCACGCAGTGCTCGTCCACCCGCGCCAGCGTGCCTGGGCCGCCGGCGTCGGCGTCCGCGCCAGCGGTCGGGTCGAGCGCCTTGTCGAGCACGTCGTTCGGCGGGAAATTCCATTCCGTCAGGTCGACGCCCTCGGACTTCATGGCGTTGCGCAAGCGGGCCAGCGGGACCATGCCGCCGGTGGTGGAGATGATGGTGGTGCCGCGGCGCGTCACCAGCACATCCAGCCGCTGCAGCAGCATGCCGCGATCGCGCATGCGGTTGCCGCAAGGCTGCCGGCCGCCGGCCCACGCCGCGGCCGGCTGCCAGACCGGCAATGGCACCGCGATGGCACCTTCGCCTTCGAAGTAGGCGATCACGAAATCGCGGTAGCGCTTGGTCTGGGCGCCACCCTGGGCGGCCTGCAACAGTGTTTTGGGAACGAACAGAGGCATAACTATTCCTGCCGCTCCGGGCGGCGGTATCGTCGCCGACCGGCTTCCAGCGGAAGCAGGGGACGCGCACTCCCAGTATACGGATTTGGAACTGGTTCACAGTTCGGGCGACGGAACCACGGCCAAGCCTGGCGGTTGATCGAATTTCTGCAGCAATTGGCGGTCATGCTCGAACTACACATCACCGAGCACAAGCAAGTGCCATATGCCAAGAAGATCGTGTTGCGTTCCCGCTGGGGTTTCCGCCCGGGGCTCGACACCTTGATCGCCGAATTCAAGCGTGACGGCGTGCAGTTCATCGCGGTTGTCGGCAAGGATTGCGACATCATCGAGGACATCATCGACGAGCTCTGCCTGGGCGACGGCGAAGGCCAAGCAGCGCTCACCTGCAGCCATGTCGACGGTACTCTGGACGAAGCCCTGTCGCTCGCGCAGTCCCTTAACGGCCGCTATTCCGGCGACGTCGAGGTGGTCGAATTCTGATGGCCCGCGGCGGCGGCCGACATTGGCAGCCGCCCGTACATGAACAATGAATCATGTATTGCTTTGCAAAGTGGAACCGATCAGTGGCACTATAAATCCGCCAAACGGTAGATACGGCGGTAAGAGGGATGGACAGCGGCAGCCAGGAAGGACAACTCCAGAACGCTATGGCGGAACTGGAACGCTGTGGGTTTCAGCCGGTTGGCAACCTCGTGACCCAAGGCTCGGGAGCCACGGGCAGGGCGCTTTCAGCGGACGGAACAACGTGGGCCGAGATCGGCACGTTGCGCCGGGGGCTCTACGACAGCCTGCGCCAATTGCTCAAGACGGGGGAACTGCGCGGTGCCATGCGCACCGCGCAGTTCACCACCGATTTCAACGACGGCCGCCGCATCGTCACGGTCACCGCCGACCGGCTGGCCGCCCCGGAAGCGGATATCGAGCGGCTCACCCCGGAAGCGTCGCTGGCCGCGCTGGCACAGCGTCATATGCAGCGCATCGAGGCCTATCTGCGCGAACATCACCCGATCAAACCCCTCATCCACGGCGGAACCGAGGAATCCGGACCCGTCGAGGCCGAAGCCAAGGCCCGGCTCGCGCCGCAGACGGCGATGACAGTGGACGGGCTGCGGGAGCTGGGCGTCGCGCCGCATCTGGCCAGGCTCATCGCGGGGCCGTGCCAGCACCCGGCGGAAGTGTTCGTCCCCTAGGGCAGCGCGACGATCCGGTCGCCTGACGCGGCCGCCGGTTTCTTTCCCACCCGTCCCGTTGCCGGGACAACGCAAGCATCGGCCCCGGTCACGGCGCGCGCCGCTCCGCCGGGCGCGCTGCCTCGCGGCCGGCAGACTTCCGGCAGACTTGTAGATAAAACATACCCTTGGAGAAAATGGGCGGAGCGGCCGGCAGCGGATTAATGCAACAATAAAAAATGCTGTGGATCTCGCGGCGGTTCTGTTGCGAACCGCCCTATAATCAACCGGCTGGGGAATATCAGACGCGGAGCGGTCCACGCGTGGAAGGACACAAGACATGCAAAAATTCACCGGAACGACTGGATTGTCGGGAGACGGGTCCGGACCCGGGATGAAGCCTTCGCTCTCCTCTCCCATGATCCGTGTCGCGCTCGGAGCCTGCTTCGCGCTCGGCTCGCCGTTGGCGCTGGCGCTGGGCCTGGGCGAACCGAAAGTGGTTTCGGTATACGGCGAGCAGCTACACGTCCGGGTGCCGGTAAGCTACAGCAGCGACAAGGAGCAGGTGAACGGCAAGAACATCCGCATGGAGTTGCTGCCGGACTCCGAATACGAGCACTACGGGCTGGCTCCCCAGCACATCGAAAGCTCCGGCTTCGCGCTCAAGTACACCGAGCACGGCAACGGCGGCTGGATCGACATCACCAGCCTCGAACCCATGCGCGAGCCCGCCACCATCCTGCTGCTGCGGGTCAACCTGGCCGGCATGCAGATGGTGCGCGAGGTACCGGTGCTGTTCGACCTGACCGCGCCGGCGGCGCCGGAGACACAAGCGCCCGCCCCGGCGCCGAAGGAAACCGAGACCGCCGCCGCCGCACTGCCGGCGGCACCCCCTGCAGCGGCCGCGCCGCCTCCCGGTCCGGAAGCTGCCGCTGCCGCGCCAGTGCCGCCGCCACCGCCCGCGAAG
>JARLJS010000273.1 GCA_031291075.1 Nevskia sp.
CTGCCAGAAGAGGCGCGCCGTGGATGAGCGCATCCGTTTCCGCTTAACCAACGATGTCATGCTGCCTCCGGGGATTGGGCCGGAGCGCATTCAATCAGGATCGCAGGAATTTACCAGGGTGCGGATTTTCGGACGGATACACTCGTCGAACTATTTGGCAGCCAGCAACTTCTCGAGATACACGAATCGAGGATCATTCCGGATTTCTGGATTTGCATCAGACAGCATTTTCAAGGTGTCTGCGGCTGCTCTTTTGTTTCACTTAGGGCTTTGCCGCGCGGCCGGCGCTGTGCTAGGGCTCTTTTATGGTGTCCGATTCCAGCATTTGTCCGCGTTTTCGGTGCCGGAGGTCTGGTGCTGGCCGGAAGATCCGAGACACAGCCTGGCGCACTGGGTGTCGATGCGCTGGGTCTGGATCGGCACCGCGACGACCACGAATCCGCCCTGGGCATGATCGGAGATCAGCCCGCAACTATCGGGCGTGCGCGTGGTGGGAAAAGTCAGGCCCACGCGGTAGATGGAGCTGAGGTTGGCGCTGCCGCGCACCGTGCCGTCGGACGTGACATAGACGGCCGCTGCGCCATAGCCCAGGTCCTCCAGCGACGTGATGCGGCGTCCGCGATGCGTCGTCTGCCAGTCCTGGCTGCGGAGAAGCACCTCCTCGAGCACGCTCTTGGCCAGCTTGCGGTGTTCCCGCAGCGTGTAGTCCTTGTAGCGCGGCAGCAGCGCCACGGTCAGCAGGCAAGCCGCGATCAAAAGCAGGATCAATGTGACGGAAAAGTCAGGCTTGCGCTCAGTCCGGTGCTGTACTTGTTGCAAAGGCTGGGGCATACCCATTCAGGATCCCGGAGTGGCGCTTAGCCAAGCGCCGACAGGGCCAGGATTGGCCAGTCGGGAACGACGCCGGAACGCCGGCTCCCGACATGAAACATGACAATTGAATCACCAGGCGTCCATAGCGGCGACGCCACGGGCACCGTTACTACCAGCGGTAACTGTTTACGCGGCACCTTTCCCCCTTTCTTTGATTCCCCCGCGCGTTCCTGAACCAACGATCGATTGCGTGGGTTTGAAGTCTGACACGGATGCAGCGCAGTTGGCAGTGGGCAAGAGCTACGCCCTCCGGTTGTGTTGCGAAGCAGTGACCCGTCCTTCACTTTTCCCAGCATTGGGTGGGATCCGTGACGTTCGTGCCGGCCGCGGTCGTCGCCGTTTTCAGGCCGGTCGAGTTGATGGCCAGAGTCTGACAGGAGGCATCCCAGTTGGCTTGGCTGCCCTGGGCCACGGCCTGCAGTGTGTACGGGGTCGTCGCCGACGTAGTAAGAGAGATCTGGTAGATCGTGTTGCCATCGCTCGCGGTTTGCACGGCACCGTCCCGGTTGATGTAGAAGCTGGTGGTGGGCGAGCCGCTGTAGCCGTTCAGCGGGGTGAAGGTGGTGGCGTAAGCCTGATTCTGCTGGTTATATGTCTCCTGCTTGGCTGTCAGCCCGGTCAGAACTACGCGCGCAACGGCGCGGTTGCTGCGGACGATGTAGTTGCGGTAGTTGTCGAAACCGATCTTGGCCAGGATCGCCGCGATGCTGACCGCGATGACGAGCTCGATCAGCGTGTAGCCGGCCGTGTGTCTGCGCATTTTATTGCCCCGGCTGGAAGATCCAGCCGTCCTCCGTGACGCCAGCCGGCGTCACGTGCTGCTTGTGATAAGCGGTGGTGAAGCCGGAAGTGGAAGGATCACGTGGGTCGATGGTGAGCAGCAGCTTGGATTCGTCCTGCGCCTGTACGCCCGAGGGCGAAGCGGTCAGGCTGTAGCAGAGCGTGCAGTTGGCCACGGCCGTAGTGGTGTTGATAGAGATGGTATAGAGCTGCGTGCTGCCCTGCGTGATGGGGCAGTTTCCCGACGAATAGCCGATCTGCGACAGGGTGGGATAGGCGAAGTACCGGTTGTAGTAGTCCTCGATTCTCTTCTGCACCTCGACCAGGCACGCGACCCCGTTCTCGCGGTTGGTCTTCAGCCGCGACTTGCCGAAGTTGCGCACGGCGAGGGTGGTGATGATCGCCAGGATCAGCACGGCGATCATCAGCTCCTTCATGGAGAATCCTTTCTGCCGCATAGGTACTCCGGTCATGGTCCGGTGTTCGGGTGTGTCGCCCGCCAGTCGACCTCGGCGTTGGTCAGGCCGGAGGAAACCGGAGCGTTGATCGTGTTCAGCGAGCCCAGGGACGTCTGGTTCACCACCGTCACCACGCCATTCTGGCTACCGGACGCATCCTGATGGAGGCTCGGTCCCGCGGCCAGACCGGCTCCGAGGCTGGTCCAGTTGTTGGCGTAGACCGTGGTGCTGACGGTATAGGTGCCGACCGCCGGAATGGCGGGATTGGGCAGGCCGGTGAGGTAGTTGAGGCCATAGAGGCGGCTGGCGCCGGCGCCGCTGCAGAGTGTGCCATTGGGGATGTAACTGTCCGCGAACAGGATGCCGCCGGCGACCGCGGTGGCGCTCAGCACGCGCTCGTAGGAGTCAGTGGTGCTCGGCGGGCTTTCGTCGGTCGGCAGGTCGAGCGAGCGCTTCCAGCCGTGGGCGGCCAGCACGGTGGACTCCAGCGTACTCTCGTTGGTCGCCGAGGTGACGTTGGTGATGGCGCCGGTGCTGACGTTGACCACGCCGTGGGTGACATCGGTGAGGCCCGAATAGGTCGGTGTGGTGGTGCCGTCGATCACCCCCAACAAGGCTTGCCGTTCACCCGGGTTGACCTTGTCGCCGGACGCGAACAGGCGCCCGGTACCGGCGTAGACCCAGTGGTTGCCGTTGGGGTCGAAGGCCGCGGACGGCGCGTCGAGGATCGGCAGCCCGGGGTTGGTGAGGGTCGAGAGGGTCCAGCTGCCGTAGGTCGACGACGAGGCGGCCAGCGAATTGCCGGTGGCGACTTTGACGAGCTGCCCACTGGGAGTGGACAGGGAGGAGCCCGTAGCCAGCCCCACGTAGATGTCGTCGGCCTTGAAGTCGAGGTTCCAGTCCACCGTGATGGGATCGCCGACGATGGAATTGGCCGCGCTGTTGCCCACCGACGACTGGGAGTTGGTATTGAGGTCGAAGCTGGCCGCGGGGCTCCCGCTCGACATGCCAGAGGCGGCCAGCCTGTACAGGTAGAGCGTGGCATCGCGGGTACTGGTCCCGTTGGTGTAGCCGCTGGCGGTCGGCAGCGAGTCAGGACCGCTGCCGAACAGCAGGTCCCACACGTCGCTGCTCGGCGGCGAGCCCGTGCTGTTGTTGATCTGGCTGAACGGCACGATGGTCGGGTAGGAGGTGGTGAAGCCAAGCGTGCTGGCGCTCAGCGGAGTGGTTCCCGACAGCTCGGCCAGCACCACCGGCGGTTCCTCCGGGTTGGTGATGTCCAGCACCGCATAGGCCGAGTGGGTGGTGATTGAGGTGCTGGAGCTCGAGCAGGAGTTGAGTCCGCTGAAGGCGCTGAATGCCGCCTTGCTGGCCGCCGCGCATGCTGGCAGCGAGATCTCGCCGCCGCCGAAGCGCATGCCGACGATCATGATCGTGCCCCAGCCGTAGGGGTGGCAGGACTGCGGCGTGCTATCGCTGCTCGGTGTGCAGGTGCTGCTGGTGTGGTCGGAGAAGATGTGCACGTCGGCGATGCGCGGTGCGCCGTCGAAGTAAAACACGTGATTGTAATTGGGGCTGCTCAGCCAGATCAGGTGCGGCAGCAGGTTGAAGGGCACGTAGGCCCACATCTCCTGGCCGAGCCCGTGCTGTGGGTAGGACACGGTGCTGTCGGGGCTGCTGGTCTGGAAGCGGGTCAGGTTGGCGTTGTAGAAGCCGCCGTTGAACGCGTGCAGCATGCCGTCGTTCGCACCCACGTAGATCATCTGCCGGCGCAGCTGGTAGGCGGCCCGGAACGCGCCGTACGTGGCGTCGTTGTAGAGCAGGTCGTAGGCCTCCGCCGGCGTGCCGACGACCGCCGGCGAGGAGTCGACAATATCGCCCAGCCGGTAGGTTGCCGTACTGCCGTTGCCGTAGTAATCCAGTCTGCGGTTGCGCAAGGTGCTGCTGTCCTGCCCCCGGACGTAGTTGATCAGGTTGCTCGCCGAGGTGGCGTCGCCGACGTTGAGGACGCCGTAATAGTTGCTGCTGCCGCTCTGGAATGAGCTGGCGGCTAAGGAGACCTGTTCCCCGCTCTCGGCCACGCCGTTCAGGTTTTTGTCCAGGAAAGTGAAGATATAACGGCCGTTCTGCGCAGGGCTCGTGTAGCTGCGGTCGGTGATGACCTGCGCGTCGGTCAGGCCGGCCAGATTGTCGCGGGCCTTCCAGATCGTCTTGATCTGATCGATCGTGATCTGCGTGGCATTGCCGTTGGATGTCGTGGGACTAGGCGTGGGACAGGTGCTGGGTTGCGACAGATCGCAGGTGACGCGGTAGACCAGCAGGTTGTTGTTCGTGTCGATGGCGAACGCTACCGCGGGATTTGCAGTGAAGTCGCTTTCGGTCAGCGTGGCATTGCCGGAAGAGTCGACGACGGCTTCCCGCAGGTTGCCCTTGCTGTCGATGAACATGGACTGCAGGTTGCCGAGCCAGGCCGCGCTCTTGCCGTTGCTGTCGGACCGCGTCGTCACGTAGTACGCCTGGTATGTTGCGCCCTGGCCGCCACGCGAGTCGGCGACCACCGCCGCAGCAGTGCCGGAAGCCGCGCTGTTGAGGATGTTCTTGAACACCGTGCCGAGCTGGGTCAACAGGGTGGACGGGTTGCGCACCAGGAAATAATTGTCCGGCTGGGTAACTCCGTTCAACGGGGGGTTGACGCCGGTGCTCCACTGGCCGGTCTGGCACGGCAGCAGCGGGTTGCTGCAGCTTGAAGTGGAATAGCCGCTGAAGCCGCCATACTTGGCAGCGTAGTACAGCGGACTCTGCAGGTTCGAGGCCGCGGTGCCGCCACCGGTGAACTTCATGACGGTCACCACCGTACCCCAGGAGCAGACCCCGGAGTAATTGCCGGTGGTGGGGACGGTGGCGCTGTCGGCGATCAGACTCAGGTCATTGTTGCCGGAGCAGCCGGGACGTACGAACGGGATGTAGGGGCCGTTGGTTGTGCCATACAGCGACGATCCCGAGGAGGTATTGGCGCCGGCAATCGAAAAACCGAAAGCCATCGAATTGTAGGCGTAGATCGACAGGGGTTCGACCCGGACCAGCAGGGTGTTGCCGTCGACCGCCACGCTGGACTTGATATTGCCGCTGCCGTCGCAGACGTTGCCGGCGGGGGCGTTCCAGCAGATGCCGTTGTTGGCCCCGTTGGTGGAGGTGCTGCATGTCGAGCCGACGCAGAAACTGACCATGCCGTTCAGGTCGAGGTCGTGGTCGTTGCCCCAGGAGGAGTCGTCGTAGACCACGCCGAAGCTGCCGCTGGTCTGGGCTCCGCTCGAACTGTAGCTGGTGGGCAGGCCGTAGACGTAGTTGGGACTGACGCTGGAGATGCGCTGACCGACCGTCAGCGACAGGAAGCCGCAGGAGCGCCATCCGGAGGGGGTGGAACTGGGCGCGGTCACCGCGGTACCGGAGGTGCTGCCAGGCGCCGTGTTGTTGGCCTCGCATAGCGGCGACAGGTTGACGGTACCGCCGGAGAGCTGGATGTTGTAGGTCGGCAGGGGATCCGACAAGGCCACGGTGTAGGTCTTGACGGTGTTGACATAGCCCGTGGGTTTGCCGACGTTGTTGTTGCCGCTGTTGCTGGCGAACAGGTCCGGACGCAGGTCGTTGGTCCAGGCCTCGTAGGCGAGACCGGCGATGTCGTAACCGCCTTCCACGGAGGGGAAGGCCGGGCAGATGCCGATGGCCTGTGACAATGAGCCCAGGGTTTGTGCCTGGCACAAATCGGCATAGGTGGTGCTGTCCAGGGCCTTGTTGCGGCCGACGATGTACTGGTTGGTGCCGTTGACGCCTTCGCTGGTGCCGACGTAGTCGGTAGCCGTGGTCGCCGTCTTGCCGTTGGCGAAGTTCAGGTCGGTTGGCAGTTCGTCGGTGTCGAACGAGGATGAGCTGTCGGAAATGACGATGATCGAGCACTTCGCGCACCAGTTGGAGGTGCTGTAGGGATCGGTCCAGGTGACACTGCTGGGCATGCCGGAGATGTAGTTGGCATCGTTACCGACATAGGCGGAGGTGGCGCTCTTGCCGTTGCCTTCGATGTAGCGCACCGCCTCGGCATACATCTCCGCCAGCGGATTTCCGGAACCGGCGCAGTTGTAGTCGCTGCCGGCTGTGCCCGGGTCGATGATGGCGCCGTTGCTCTGGCTGATATTGTCGCGGTTGAGGATGCCGTAGGTTGCGCAGTCGCCGTTCGAGTTGCCCCCCGTTCCGGAATAGCTGACGCTGTAGCCGCTGCCGTTCCAGCCCGGCTGATGAAGCAGGTTGAGTGTCTTGACGATGCCCTGGGTCACGCTGGTGCAGAAGTTACCGGTGGTGAGATCGACCTCGTCGCCGGACGCGCAGGCCGTTCCCGGTGTGTTGTTGGAGAACAGGCCGATGTTGCGCCGCAGCTGGCCGCCGCTGCGCGGCTTGGTGTAGCTGCCGGTGATCAGGCCGAATTTCAGCGCGCCGGTCTGGCCGTACTGCTGCAGCAGGCCGGTGGGTTTCAGGTGGTCCTTCTGGCTGGCGTCGGTATAAGTGGTACAGAAGCTTTCCTGCACCGTAGCGGTGGGGTCGCACACCTTGACCCTGGCGGTGAACTCGCCGAGCTTGTCCGGGCCCTGGTAGGTGTAGGTGGTGTAGCTGTACTGCGTATAGCTGTACTGGGTGTAGGCGTATTGGCTGTAGGTGTATTGCGTATACGCGTACTGGGTGTAGCTGTACTGGGTGTAGCTGTAGAGCTGCACCGTGTAGATGGTCGAGGTGTACTGGGTATAGGCGTACTGGGTGTAGCTGTACTGGGTGTAGCTGTACTTGGTGTAGGCGTACTGGGTGTACGAGTACTGGGTGTAGGAATACTGCAGGCAGACGATGAACCAGAAGGTGCAAGTGCAGCTATAGCCGGAGGGGCAGCTTCCCGAGGACTGGGTGCTGGAGCCGCAGCTATAGCCGGAGGGACAACTTGCCGCGTACTGGGTGGTGGAGCTGCAGCTGTAGCCGCTGGGGCAGCTCGACTGCCCGCTGTAGTTGGTGCTGGAGCAGGTGTAGCCGGTGGGACAGCTCCCGCCGGTCTGCGCGCCCGAGCTGCAGGAATATCCCGACGGGCAGGAAGGCGCGGTCAGGGTGCTTGGGGTGCAGGTGTAGCCGGACGGGCAGGTCTGCTGGCCGGTGAAATTGGTGCTCGTGCAGGTGTAGCCGCTTGGGCACGTGCCGGACGGCGTGCCGCTGCTCTGGGTGCAGGTGTCTCCGGTGGGGCAGCTGCCGCCCGAACTACCGTTGGTGGCGGTGCAGGTGAAGCCGCTAGGGCAGCTGGTCTGGCTGGTGAGCGTGCTGGAGCTGCAGGAATAGCCCGAGGGGCAGCTTGGAGCGATCTGCGTGCTTGAGCCGCAGGAGTAGCCGGACGGGCAGCTGGCGCCCGTATAGTTGTTCGAACTGCAGCTGAAGCCGGCCGGGCAACTGGATACCGGGCCGATGGTGGTGGTGGTGCAGGTATAGCCGGTCGGGCAGGTGGGTTGCGCGGTCAGCCCGCTGGACGAGCAGGAATAGCCGGACGGGCAGGTCGGCGCCGTCAGGTTGGAGGACGTGCAGTTGGCGCCGGAGGGACAGCTCGGCCCGGTATAAGTGTTCGCGGTGCAGGTATCACCGCTAGGGCACTTGGTGCCGGTCTGGCCGACACTGGTGTCGTTGGGCACGTTGGGCTTGGCGTAGCCGTTGGTGCCGCCGACATAGCTGCTGCGCCACTGGCACTGCAGGTTCTCGGTGGAGGCCCATTCGGTATAGTTGCCGCTGGCGATGCGGATCAGCGGCGGCTGGCCGTCGCTTATCGAGTTGCTGCTGGTGATGGTGGCGTTGCAGAACGACATCGACGGCGTGTTGACGAAGCTCGACGGTACGTACTGCGACAGGTCGCTGCCGCTGTAGGTCTTGGCCCAGGCGTGGCCGTCGTCGGGCACGTAAGCCCGCTCCATGATGGTGTTGTCGGTGGCGTCGGTGCTGCGGTAGCCGCCGTAGAGCGTGAAGCGCAGCAGGTCCAGCCGGCTCATCGAGATCCAGTTGAGGAAGTTGCCGCTCCAGTTGGTGCCGCCGCATTGATGGGGCAGGGAACTGGTAGGGCCGACCGTCGCGGAAGCGACTGCCGAGTAGTAGTTGCCCGAGGCGTTGGTATTGGAGCCGCTGTAGTCGCCGTTATAGGTGTAGCAGATGTGCGGATCGAAATAGCCGAGGTAGTCGAACGAGTCGGTGTACGTGGTATTGATCGTGCCGTTGCCGGTGAGGTCGGTATAGTCGGTGTAGGCCTTGTTGAAGAGCTGCTCGTCGCGGGAGACCACCAGCATCACCAGCGGCGGTGCATTGGTGCTGGCGGTCACCGGCTGTCGGTCGTAGGTGGACTCCACCCCGGCCAGCGGGGTCAGGGCCGCCAGCGACGAGGCCTCGGCCGGGCGGTCGGTAGCCAGCATGGAGCCCAGCGCGAGCGCCGCCGCGGCGGCCAGCGTCAGCTGCCGCAGCGCCGCGCGCCCAAGCTGGGCGTGTTTCATGAGTTTCCCATCCGATCCTTTGGCCATGATCGTCTACCTCAATTCTTGATGACTTCCCGGTACAGCGCGGAAGTGTCCGCCGCTTCCTGGTAGTTGCTGTAGTCCTTACCGTGACCGTTGATGAGGAAATACAGATTACTGCCGCCTGCGGCGGCTGCACGCCCCAGTCCCTGGTAGCCCGCCGCCATCTGCGCGCCTTCGCCGGCGGCCAGGGTGATGAATACCCGGTACACGGAGACCGTGGCCGTCAGGTTGAGAGTCGAGCTGCTGCCACCCGGGGTAAAGGACGAGACGTAGGAGGCGTCCTGGTCCAGGTTGCCGGGAAACTTGTTGCAGGGCGTGGTGGCGCCGTAGTTGCACTCGCTGTTGCCGTTGTACCAGTTGCGCGGCGTGTTGCTGCCGCTGTCCTCGCACAAGGTATAGCCGGGCGAGGTGGACGTCGTGGGGCAGGCGGCCGCGCCGGCGATCAGGGCTTTGGTGTAGTTGTCGAACTGGCTATCGTCGACGGTGCCTCCGGCCGCGGTCTTGGGCCAGCCGCGGGTGTATACGTGGGCGTCGATCAGCGTGTCGATGGTATGGCGCCCCGCTTCGGAGGACTCGAAGGCCTCGGTGTGCAGCGCGCTGTTGGTGCCCATCTTCGCCTCCAGCCCGCTGTTCTTGACCGTGGTGAGCGCCACCAGGGTCAGCAGCACCAGGAACAGGATGGCCGTGACCAGGGCATAGCCGCCCTGGGCCCGCAGTCCGGTCCTGGAAAATGAGCCGGTCATCCGCGCACCCTGTTGCGAATCTGCACTTCCCGCACGATCAGGCGGCGCTGGTAGCTCTCGTAGCCGGTGTAGCTGACGCCCGTCGACTGGCCGGTGCACGGTGACTGCGGCCCGTAGCAGAAACTCTCGGTCATCTGGTAGGTCTGGCTGTCCTTGTAGTTGTCGATGGTGTCGCCGCGCACGACCATGCTGATCCGTACGCTGATCACCTGTGACCAGGCGACGACCGAGTTGGCGGGAAGGAACTGGTTCACCACCTGGTCGTTGTCGGTGTCCACCCCGTACTCGAACTTGAGCATTTCGACGCCATCGACGATGGGTTGCTGCACCATTTGAGTTCCCTGCACGGTCAGCATGGTCAGGGTGGGTGCCAGACCCTCGCCGTTGTCGATGTTCTGCAGATAGAAAATGATGGTCTGGTACTGGTAGTTGAGCACACCGTTGCAATATTCGCCCGACAGGTCGTTCTGCACCTGGGTTTCGGTGGCTGCATTGAAGATCTCGGCGCGGCTGCCGATCTGCGAACGGACCCAGTAGCCGCCGTGGACGGAGCTGCTGGCGGCGACCGGGTCCCCGTTGGGGCAGGAGACGGCCAAACAGTTGCCGATGCTGCCTCCGCTCAGGCAGGCCGTGGGCGTGTAGATCTCGGGATTGGCGAAGCGCACCACCAGCACATCGCTGTAGGGGACGTAGCCGGACCCGATGCAGGCCTGCGGCTCGGTCAGGCTGGAGGCGGAGGTCGAACTGCCGCCGGCGTAGCCGTAGATGCCGTTGGCCGGATTGACCACCCAGCTATTGAGGCCAGAAGACGGGCAGGCCGTGCCCGAGCTCGGGCTGGCCCCGCTGGTGAAATTGATGAAATTCGGTTCCACCCCATCCCAGAAATCCGCCAGCAGGATGTAACGGCTGAGGTATTCGATCGCGAAGCGGGAATTCTCCTGGAACCTGCCGGCGCTCTGCTGTACCTGGTAGCCCTGCTTGGTGTTGATGAACACCTGCAGTACGCCGGCCAGGATCACCAGGCCCAGAGTGGTGGCCACCAGCAGTTCGATGATGGAGTAACCGCGGGCGGACTTCATGGCTGGAACGCCAGGGCGAAGCATTTCAGGGCGGTGGGATCGCTGCTGCTGCAGCTGTAGTTGGTGGCACCGCCACGGCCGGGATCCCAGTAGACGGTGATGACGCATTGGGTGGTATTGGTGGTCGCGTTGGTGCTGCAGCTGATCGAGGCTGTGCCGCAGGGCAGCCCGCTGACCCCGTTGGTGCCCTCGTTCGACGCGTAGCTCGCCGCGCAGGAGCTGGAACTGGCGGGAGACCCGGAAGCGTTCAGCACGGCCAGGACGGGGGCCGTGTTGCTGCCGGTGCCCACCGACGAACCGGTCACCTGTGAATAAAAGACGGCTTGGTCCCACACCGCCTGGTTTGCCGGGGTGCAGCTCGAGGTGACGCAGTTTGCGGACGGCGCGCCCGGCGCGATGCCGGCGGTCATGCCATAGAGGCTGGTGCCGCCGCCATTGACCACGCCGAGCTTGTTGGCCCGCATCCGCTCGGCCATGCTCTCCACCATCAGCGCAGCTTGGGAGTACTGGTAGGAGATCGAGTTGGCGCTCAGGGCCACGGTCTGCAGACCGGCGATGCCGAGCAGCCCGATCGACAGCACCAGCACGGCGATCAGGATCTCGATCAGCGAAATACCGGACTGTCGGCTCATTTGGTGCCGCATGTGGTGTTGGTGGTGGGATCGCAGACGACGGCGCGTCCGATCTGCCGGAGCACGACGTAGCGCTTGCCGTAGCTGTACTTGGTGGACTGGTTGGGCAGCACCGAGAAATAACCGACGTTGGTAGTGGAGCTGACCCAGGCCGAGGAATTGAGCTGTCCCTGGCCATTGAAGGTCAGGCAGGTTGGGGTGGTGCTGCCTCCCGGCACGATGTAGCTGATGGTGCTGCCCTCGCTGAGCGGGGCCTCCGTGCGGATCAGCTGGGTCGAGCTCACGGCGCTGCTGGGCGGGCTGGCGCAAGCGCTGGAGTCGACGAACATCAGGTAGCCCTGGTCCCAGGTGCCCGAGCTGGCGCAGTAGTTCGGTGTGCTGGTGGTGGACACGCAGATGGAGACGTAGTTGTCCCGCCGGATCGCCTCGCTGCGCGCCAGCGTAAGCACCGCCAGCATGCCGTTCGCGTCGGCCACGCCGCGGTTGTTGCGAACGGTCGTCAGGAACGACGGAACGGCGATGGCGATGAGCAGCGCCGCGATGGCAATCGCGACGATCAGCTCGATCAAGGTATATCCCGAATGACGGATCATGTTACGCACGCTAAAGGGGTTACCTTGCGTGTGCGTTTCAATTTGGATGGATGGAAAGCGGTGGCCGACAAACGCGAATCGGCGCCCGACGAGCGTGCACGGCGACCCGACGAATGCGGGTGTTCGACCCGACCGGCGGTGCCGTTCCGCCGATTCCCGGAGAGAGCCTGGCACTTTGATCCCCAACTTAGAACCTTGCCGCGATGGACTGGGCGCGGCCCCTCCAAATCCCTATGGGTTGCCGCTCCTGCCGATCACGTTTCCGCAGCCCGACCCGAACGGCGGGGGTAGCAAAATTATTCTTTGTTCCTCATAGCTTGGCAGCGACAGTTGAGGTAAGCAAGAGGCGTCATGTCCGCCGCCGGTGGCCGGCGGTCGGCAGCCGCCGGCCGGCAGCCCGGTCAGGGTGTAGCCGTGTCATGACCGCACGGTTGGCGAGCGCGGAAGCTTTCGTCCCCATGGCACCGACCGCGTTAAGGCAGGCGCGTGTCCCGGACGCCCGTCCTCGCGCCTGCCCGTCGGCCACGGCCGCACGAGCCAGTGCCGGTCGGGCGACCGGCGCAGAGACCGCCCTTCACGCCAGATAAAATCCTTTCTGTTTCAAGGCACTATGGTTATTTACCGGTGCTCGGATGAGTTTGGCGCCAGTCGATTTCCGTGCTCCGCAGGGACGCCGGCAGTGTAACCCCCACTGCCGAGATATTGGTGCCACTCATATCCGAGTTGACCGTGCCCGTAGCATTGCTGTTCGCGCCGGTCGTCTGATTGTTGATGTGGAGCGTCGGCGTAGCCGCGCTTCCGGCCCCCAGCGAGACCGAATTGTATGCGTAGGTCTTCGAACTGTTGACGTAGGTGCCGAGCGCCGGAACCAGGGGATTGGCCACGCCGGTCAGGTAGTTCACGCCCAGCAGCCGGCTGGCGCCCAGACCCAGGCACAAGCTGGTGTTTGGAGTGTAGGCCGGCGTGAACAGGGTCCCGCCGTACAGCAGCGAGCCGCTGATCACGCGCTCCGCGGCGTCGATGGTGTCGCCGCTCGCCGGAACATTGAGTTCGAGCTTCCAGCCGAGCGTGCCCAGTACCGTGGCTTCCAGGGTGCTTTCGCTGGTGGCCGAGGAGCCGATGCCGGTGATGTTGTTGGTGCTGATGTCGGTCTCGACCAGGCCGTTGGTGACGTCGGTGAGGTTGGCGTAGGTGGGGGCGGTGCTGCCGTCCACCACGCCGAACACGGCCTGCTGCTCGCCCGGATTGACCTTGTCGCCGGCTACCAGCAGACGCCCGGTGCCGTCCAGGATCCAGCGATTGCCGCCGCTGTCGGTGGTTCCCAGCGGGGTCTGCAGGATCGGCAAGCCGGGATTGAGCAGGGTGGAGAAGGTCCAACTGCTGGGCGCCGGCGACGGCGTCGAGGAGGAAGCGCCGGTCGCCATCTTGACTAGCCGGCCGCTCGGCGCGCTCAACGACGAGCCGCTGCTGAGACCGACGTAGACGTTGTCGACCTTGAAATCCAGGTTCCAGTCGATGACGCCCGCATCGCCGACGAAGGAATTCGCTGCGCCGCTGCCGACCGTCGACTGGGAGCTGCTATTGAGATCGATGCTGGCCGTCGGCGCGCTGCTGGAGAGCGTGGTGCTGCCGGACATCTTGTACACGTAGATGCTGGCATCGCGGCTGCTGGTGCCGTTGCCGAATCCGCTGGCGGTGGGCAGCGAGTCGGGACCGTTGCCGAGCATCAGGTACCAGGCATCGCTGGTGGGTACGGTGTTGTTGTTGTTCTGGCTGAAGAAGACCATGTTCGGCCGCGAGGTGGTGAAGCCGAGCTGCGAAGCGTTGAGAGGTGTCGTCCCCGTGATCTCCGCCAGCACCGTCGGTGGCTGTTCGGGGTTGGTGACGTCGAGGATGGCGTACGCGGAGTGGGTGGTGATGGTGGTGCTGGAGCTGGCGCAGGAGTTCAGTCCGGTGAACGCGCTGAAGGCGGCTTTCGTGCTGGAGCCGCAGGCAGGCAGGGACAGTTCACCGCCGCCGAAGCGCATGCCGACGACCAGCAGGCTGCCCCAGCCGTAGGGATGGCAGGACTGCGCATTATTGTTGCTGGCCGGCGTGCAGGCGCCGTCGTTGTTGAAGACGCGCGCCTCGATCACCCGCGGCGAGCCATCGAAATAGAAGACGTGGTTGTAGTTCGGCGAACTCAGCCAGATCAGGTGTGACAGCAGGTTGAACGGCACGTAGGCCCACACCTCGGTGCCGAGCGGATGTGCCGATGAGGTGACGGTGCTGTCCAGGCTGGTGGTCTGGAACTTGGTGCTGTTGACGTTGTAGAAGCCGCCGTTGAAGGCATGCAACATGCCGTCGTCGGCGCCGACGTAGATCATGTTGCGGCGCAACTGGTAGGTGCTGCGGAAGACGGCATAAGTCTGGTCGTTGTAGAGCAGGTCGAAGGCCTGCGACGGGGTGCTGACCACGACCGGCGAGGAGTCGACGATGTCGCCCAGGCGGTAGGTCAGCGGGTTGCCGGTGCCGTAGTAGTCGACGGTGCGGCTGCGCAGGGTGCTGGTGTCCTGGCCGCGGATGTAATTGACCAGCGTAGTGGCCGACGTGGCGTCGCCGACGTTGAGGATGCCGTAGTAGTTGCTGCTGCCGTTCTGGAACGAGCTGGCGACGAACGGCACCTGCTCGCCGCTGTCGACGGTACCATTCAGGTTCTTGTCGATGAACGTGAAAATGTAGCGGCCGGTGTCGGCGGTGTCCGTATAGTTGGAGCGGTTCGAGGTGATGTTCGAGCTGAGACCCGCGCTGGCCAGCGTGTCGCGCGCGCGCCAGATCGCGTTGAGGTTGTCGAGCGTATCGACGGTATATGAAGTGCAGCTCGACTGCGCGGGGTCGCAGGTGTAGCGGTGCACCTCGGCGGAGTTCGAGGTGGTGTTGTAGGCGACCTGTACCGCCGGGTTGGCGCTGAAGTCGGTTGGGTTCAAGGTCGCGGTGTGGGTGCTGGTGTCCTCCCGCAAGTTGCCTTCGCCGTCGACGAAGACCGCTTGTATGTTACCCAGCCAGGTCGCCTTCCTGCCGTAGCTGTCGGAGCGCGAAGGCAGGTACAGCGCCTCGTAAAGCGCGCCGTCGCCGTTGCTCTCGTTGGAGACCACCGCCGCGGCGGTGCCGGAGCCCGCGCCATTGAGGATGTTCTTGAACACCGTGCCGAGCTGGGTCAGCAGCTGGGTCGGATTGCGCACCAGGAAATAGTTGTCCGGCACGTTGGCGCCGTTGATGCCGGTGCTCCACTGGCTGGTCTGGCACGGCAACAGCGGATTGCTGCAGCTCGAGTTGCTGGCGAAGCCGCCGTACTTGGCGGCATAGAACAAGGGTGGTTGGAGGAAGTTGGCCGCCGAGGAACCGCCGGCCGTGAGCTTGACCACCTGCGCCGTGCTCCAGGTACAGGAGCCCGAGAAATTGCCCGAGGTTGAAATGGTAGCGACCTGCGTCAACAGGCTGGCGTCGTTGTTGCCGGTGCAGCCGGGGCGCACGAACAGGCGGTGCGCGCCGTTGGTGACGCTGTCCGTGGAGGTGGCCACGCCCGAGGTCGAAAATCCCAGCAGCATCGAGTTGTAAGCGAATACGGACAAGCCCTCGACGCGGACCAGCAGAGTGTTGCCGTCGACGGTGACGCCGGACTTGATGTTGCCGCTGCCGTCGCAGACCGATCCGCTCGGCACGTTCCAGCAGATGCCGTTGTTCACGCTGTTGGTGGAGACGGTGCAGGCCGAGCCGACGCAGAAAGTGATCATGCCGTTGGCGTCGAGGTCGTGGTCGTTGCCCCAGGTCGAATCGTCATAGACCACGCTGAAGCTGCCGCTGGTCTGGTTGCCGTTGGAATCGTAGGCCGTCGGCAGGCCGTAGACGTAGTTGGGGCTGACGGTGGAAAGCCGCTGGCCGACGGTGAGCGACAGGAAGCCGCAGGAGCGCCAGCCGGCGGTGCTGGCGGTGACCGCTGTGCCGCTGGTGCTGCCGGGCGCGGTGTTGTTGGCCTGGCACAGCGGCGCCAGCGCGATGTTGCCGGACGACAGCTTGATCGTATAGGTGGGGATGCTGTCCGCCAGGGCGACCGCGTAGGTCTTGATGTTGTTGACGTAGCTCGACTGCTTGCCGTCGTTGGTCCCGGCAGTGCTCACCAGGTCGGGCCGCAGGTCTGTCGTCCAGGCTTTCCAGGCGATGCCGGCGACGTTGTAGGAGCCTTCCAGGGACGGGCCCTCGGGACAGACGCCGAAGGCGCTGGACAGGTCGCTGATGGTCTGGGCCTGGCAGTAGTCGGCGTACGTCGTGCTGCTCAGGGCGGAGACGCGGCCGATGACGAACTGGTTGCCGTTGGCCGACACACCCGGGGCGAAAAAGTTCGGGTCGGCACCGATCGAGTGGGTCGCCCCCGAGGTTCCGGTCACCGTGAAGCCGAGGTCGCTGGGTATTTCGTCCGAATCGAACGAGGTGGCGGTGCCCGAAATCACGATGATGGAGCACTTGGCGCACCAGTTGGCCTTGCTGTAGGGATCGGTCCAGGTGACGCTGCTCGGCATCCCGGTGAGGTACTTGGTGTCGTCGCCTACGTAGGCGGCGGTGGCGGACTTGCCCTGGCCCTCGATATAGCGCACCGCCTCGGCGTACATCTCCGCCAGCGGATTGCCGGACCCGGCGCAGTTGTAGTCGCTGCTGGATGTGCCCGGATCCACGATCGCGCCGTTGCCGTAGGAAATGCCGTCGCGGTTGAGGATGCCGTAGGTGGAACAATCGCCGCTGGCGCCGCCGGTACCGGAGTAGCTCGCCGAGTAGCCGCTGCCATTCCAGCCGGGCTGGTGCAGCAGGTTGAGCGTCTTGATCACCCCCTGGGTAACGCTGGTGCAGAAGTTGCCGGTGGTCAGGTCGATCTCGTCGCCGCTGGCGCAGACGGTTCCCGGCGTGTTGTTGGCCAGCTTGCCGATGTTGCGGCGCAGCTGTCCGCCGGTGCGGGGCTTGGAGTAGCTGCCGGTGATGAGGCCGAACCGCAGCGCGCCGGACTCGCCGTACTGCTGCAGCAGGCCCACCGGCTTGAGGTGATCCACCTGGGAGTTGTCGGTATAGGTCTGGCAGAAGCTTTCCTGCACCGAGGCGCTGGCGTTGCACACCTTGATCCGGGCGGTGAACTCGCCGATCTTGTCCGGCCCCTGGTAGGTGTACTGCGTGTATGAATACTGGGTGTAGCTGTACAGGGTGTAGCTGTACAGGGTATAGGTGTACTCGGTGTAGGTGTCCTGGGTATAGTCGTACTCCGTGTAGCTGTAAAGCTGGACCGTGTACCAGTTGTAGCTGTAACCGGTGAACTGCTGGTACGAGTCGGTGCAGGTATCGTAGTAGCGTCCCGGATAGGTGCAGTTGCAGCTACCAGGCGTTTCGTAGGACACGACAGGGCAGGTCGCGCTGCTCCCGGAACTCTGGGCGGTTTTGGTGGTGCAGGTGATCCCCGAAGGACAAGTCGGAAGCTTGAACGTAGTCGATCCTGAGCAGCCGGTGGCGCCTGTGGGGCAGCCCGTAGAGGAATACGCGGTGGTCATCACGCACGTATCGTTGGTGGGACAGCTGACGCCTGACGAGCCGTTGGTCGGCGTGCAGGTATCGCCGGAGGGGCAGCTGGTTTCCCCTGAGTAGTTGTGCGCAGTGCAGGTGAAGCCGCTCGGGCAGCTCGGCTGCGCGGTGAGGTTCTGTGCGTTGCAGTAGCCGCTGAACCCGGACGGGCAGGTCTGCGAGGTGACGTTGGTGGAGCTGCAGCTGTCGCCGCTGGGGCAGGTCGGTACGTTGCTGGTGGTGACCGAGGTGCAGGTGTAACCCGACGGACAGCTCGGTTGCCCGGTCAGGCTCGCCGACGTACACGAATAGCCAGATGGGCAGGTTGCCGAGTTCAGCTGCGTCGGGCCGGTGCAGGTGGCTCCCGCGGGACAGCTCGGCGAGTTGATGGTATTGGGCGTACAGGTGTCGCCGGTCGGGCACTTGGTGCCGGTCTGGCTGACGTTGGTGTCGTTCGGAACATTGACCTTGGCGTAGCCGTTGGTCCCGCCGGCATAAGTGCTGCGCCACTGGCATTGCACGTTTTCGGTGGCCGCCCATTCCGTGTAGCTGCCGCTGGCGATACGGATGACCGGCGGCTGCCCGTCGGTGATCGAGTTGCTGCTGGTGATGGTGGCGTTGCAGAACGACATCGACGGCGTGTTGACGTAGGTCGACGGCACGTACTGCGTGAGGTCGCTGCCGCTGTAGACCTTGGCCCAGGCGTGAGCGTCGTCGGGGATGTAGGCGCGCTCCAGGATCGTGTTGTCGGTGGCGTCGGTGCTGCGGTAGCCGCCGTAGAACGAGAAACGCAGGAGGTCGAGGCGGCTCATCGACACCCAGTTGAGAAAGTTGCCGCTCCAGTAGCTGCCGCCGCACTGATGCGCGGGGTTGCTGGTGTTGGACGCCACGCTGGCGTTGCCCGCCGCCGAGAAGTAGTTGCTCGAGCTGTTGGAGTTGCTGCCGTCGAAAGTGCCGTTGTAGGAATAGCACAGATGCGGATCGAAATAGCCGATGTAGTCGTTCGAATCCACGTAGGTGGTGTCGACGCGGCCGTCGCCGGTGATATCGGTGTAGTCCGTGTAGGCCTTGTTGTAGAGCTGCTCGTCGCGGGACATCACCAGCATCACCAGCGGCGGGGCGCCGGTCGCCACCGACGGCGGCATCATGTCGTAGGTGGCTTCCGCCCCCGCCAGGGGCGTGAGGGCCGCCAGGCTGGAAGCCTCCGCCGGCCGGTCCGTGGCCAGCATCGAGCCCAGCGCCACCGCCGCCATCGCGGCGAGCGCCAGTTGCCGCAGTGCGGCCTTGCCTGCCTGGGCGTTGCCGCGCCAGTCCTTCCATGGTTGACTGTTCATGTGCGCCTGCCTTAGCTGCGTGGCACGTCGCGGAACACCGCCGAGGTGTCCGCGGCATTGCCGCTGCCGGTGTAGTCGAGGCCGGTACCGTTGATGTAGTAGTACCGGTAGGTGCCGGAAATGTTGATGCCGACGTTGGGTTCGAACTGGTTGGCGGATTGTCCGGGGACGGGCGCGGTGGAGAGGAAGTACACGCTCAAGGTCCCCGATATGTGATTGGTGGTGCTGGCGGAACTCGATGTCGACAGCGGCGCCGAGAACGATGCGTCCTGGTCAAGGTTGTTGGGGAACGAGGCGCAGCCGCCGGCGCCGCTGCACTCGGTGTTGGCGAGATACCAGTTGTAGAGCTGGCCGCTCGAGTTCTGGCACAGGGTGAAGCCGTAGGTGGTCGACGTGGTAGGGCAGCTTGCGGCGCCGGCGAGGAGCTTCAGCGTGGGTGAATCGTACAGACCGTTGTTGACCGTGCCGCCGACCTGGGCCGGCCAGCCGCGGGTGGCGATGTTGGCGTCGAGCACCTTGTCGATCAGGTGGCGCGTGATCTCCGACGACTCGAACGCCTGCGTGTGCAGCGTGCTGTTGGTGCCCATCCGCGCCTCCAGGCCGCTGTTCTTGACGCTGGTGAGAGCCACCAGCGTCAGCAGCACCAGGAACAGGATGGCGGTGATCAGGGCATAGCCGCCTTGGGGCGACTTGCGTGGGGTTGGGATCGGAGTGTTCATTAACGTACCCGGTTGCGTAGCTGCACTTCGCGCACGATCAGACGGCGCTGGTAACTGGTCGAGCCGGCATAGCTTGCACCGCTGCAGCTCGAACTGGTGCTCGGTCCATAACAGAACGTGTCGGTCATCTGGTAGCTCTGGCTGTCGGTGTAGTTGTCGAGCGTGTCGCCGCGCACGATCATGCTGAAACGCACGCTCAGGACCTGGCTCCAGTTGGTGACGGACCCCGCGGGCAGGTATTGGTCCACCGAGAGGTCGCTGTTGGTGTCCACGCCGTACTCGAACTTGAGCATCTCCACCCCGTCGACGATCGGTTGCTGCACCATCGAGCTGCCGTTCACGGAGAGCATGGTGAGCGTGGGCACGGCGCCTTCGCCGTTGTCCACGTTCTGCAGGAAGAAGACGACGGTCTGGTATTGGTAATTCAGCACGCCGTCCGAGTATTCCCCCGGCAAGTCGGCGATCGCGGCGTTGACGCTGGTCGTGCTGCCGCTGTTGAAGATGTCGGCCCGGGCGCCGACCTGCGAACGGACCCAGTAGCCGCCGATCCCGGCGGTGGCGGGACTGCCGTTGGGGCAGGCGCTGCTGGTGCCGCTCAGGGTCAGGCACTGCGTCTGGGTGAAGGCATCAGGGTTGGCGAAGCGGACCACCAGCACGTCGCTGTTGGGCACGTAATTCGAGCCCACGCAGCTTTTCGGGGGATCGGTCAGAGAGGATGCGCTGGAAGCGCCGGCATAGCCGTGGATGCCGTCGTTGAGGGAGACGACCCAGTTGTTGACGGCCAGGTTGCTGGCACAAGTCGTGCCGCTCGACGGAGTGCCCGAAGCGATGTATTTCAGGCCGCCGTGGGGGGCGCCGGCATCCACGCCGCTCCAGAAGTCGGCGACCAGGATGTAGCGGCTGAGATATTCCACCGCGAAACGGGTGTTCTCCTGCGCCCGCCCGACGCTCTGCTGCACCTGGTAACCCTGCTTGCTGTTGATGAAGACCTGCAGGACTCCGGCCAGGATGAGCAGGCCCAGCGTGACCGCCACCAGCAGCTCGACGATGGTGTAGCCGCGGGCACGGGTGTTCATGGCGCGAACACCAGGGTGAAGCAGCGCAGGGCGGTGGGATCGGTGCTGTTGCAGGTGTAGTTGGTGGAAGTGGCGGTGCGGCCGGGGTCCCAGTAGACCGTGATCAGGCAGGTGCCGTTGTTGGGGAACGGGTTGGTGCAGGAGATCGACGTCGCGCCCGATGGCAGGCCGGCGACCGCGGACCCGCCGGTCTGCACCGTCAGTACCGGCGCGCCGCTGTTGTTGGCGGCGCCCGTGACCTGGGAATAGAAAATGGCCTCGTCCCAGAGAGCCTGGTCGCTGGGGTTGCTGCAGCTCTGGGAAATGCAGTTCGCGCTGGATGCGCCGGGTGCCGTGCCCGCCGTCATGCTGTATCCGGGCGTGCTGTTGAGGACAAACGCCTGGGGATTGGCGCGCATCCGTTCGGCCATGCTTTCCGCCATCAATGCGGCCTGGCTGTATTGGTAGGAAATGGAATTGGTGGTGAGCGCGGCCGTCTGCAGGCCGGCAATGCCGAGCAGGCCGATCGACAGCACCAGCACGGCGACTAGTACCTCGATCAGGGAAATGCCGCTTTCGCGTTTCATGATCCGGTGCAGTTGGTGTCGCTGGTGGGGTCGCACACTACCGCGCGGCCGATCTGCTTCAACACCAGGTAGCGTTCGCCATAGTTATGGCTCCCGGATTGGTTCGGCAGGACCTTGAAATAGCCCACCTGGCTCGAAGCGATTTGTCCCAGTCCCACGAACGTCAGCTTGGTCAGCGCGGTCGGGCTGTTGCCGGTGGTGGTGTAGGTGATCGTGCTGCTCTTGGTCAGCGGTACCTCGGTGCGGATCAGCGTCTCGCCGCTGTCCAGCACGCCGTTGTTGTTGCTGTCCACGAACATCACATAGCCCTGGTCCCAGCTGAGGCTGCCGCTGGTCGCGCAGCTGGCGCCGTCGGTGGAGACGCACAGGGAAACATACTGGTCGCGGCGGACCGCTTCGCTGCGGGCGAGCATGATCACCGCCAGCATGCCGTTGGCCACGCCGCGGTTGTTGCGCACGGTCGAAACGAAGGACGGGACCGCAAGCGCAAGCAGCAGCGCCGCGATGGAGATCGCGGTGATTAGTTCGATCAGCGTGTATCCGTACACGTAGCCCATAGTGCGCACGCTATCGGTGCGGCAAACCGTCGGCGTGGCAATTTGGACGGATGGAGACGGGCGCCCGACAAACGCGAACGGCTGCCCGATGAACGAGCAGGCCTCCCGACCGGCGGCACCGTTTTCCCGATTTACGGACACAGCTTGCACGTCCCTTCTCCCCCCCGGCTCGCTTCAGTCCCTTGTCGGCCCGTTCCTCCGGCTCCCTCGGTCGGAGCGCAGGTGAACGGAAGAGGATGGTTTTAAATTATTCTTGTATTCCTAAGGTTAGAAGGTTAGCAACAGTAGTTTAAGTAAACAACCGGCGCACGGTGTGCAGTCCGCGGACCAGTTGCTGCAGGTCGTCGGAGCCGTTGTAGACGGCCAGGGAGGCGCGCACCGTGGCCGGGATGCCGAACCGCTTCATCAGCGGCATGGTGCAGTGATGGCCGGCACGCACCGCCACGCCCGACTGGTCGAGCACCGTGCCGACGTCCTGGGGATGGGCGCAGTCCATCACGAACGACAGGATCCCGCCTTTGTTGCGCGCCGTGCCGATCAGGCGCAGGCCGGGAATCTCGGACAGGCGGGCGGTGGCCTCGTCGAGCAGGGCGTGCTCGTGGGCCGCGATGGCAGGCAGGCCGAGCGCGTCGATGTAGTCGAGCGCAGCGGCGAAGCCGATCGCGCCCGCGATGTCCGGCGTACCGGCTTCGAACTTGTAAGGAACGTCGTTCCAGGTGCTGCCCTCGAAGGCCACCGTGCGGATCATGTCGCCGCCGCCATGCCAGGGCGGCATCGCTTCCAGATGTTCGCGCCTGGCGTAGAGCGCGCCGAAACCGGTCGGGCCGTAGGCCTTGTGGGCCGAGCAGGCGTAGAAATCCACGTCCAGCGCCTTGACGTTCACCGGCAGATGGGCGATGGCCTGGGCCCCGTCCACCAGCACCGGGATGCCGCGGGCATGTGCTTCGCGGACGATTTCCTCGATCGGGTTGACGGTGCCGAGCGTATTGGACACCTGTGTCACCGCCACCAGCCGGGTGCGCGGGCTGAGCAGAGTCCGCCAGCCGTCGAGATCCAGCTCCCCGTTATCGGTGACCGGCGCCGGCACCACCCGGGCTCCCGCCGCCGCGGTGACCAGCTGCCAGGGCACGATGTTTGAATGGTGCTCCATGCCGGTGACGAGCACCTCGTCGCCGGCCTTCAGCCGCGGCAGCAGGTAGCTGTAGGCCACCAGGTTGATCGCTTCGGTGGTGCCGCGGGTGAAGACGATTTCCTCGCGCGCCGCGCCGAGGTAGCGGGCGATGCGGTCACGGGCGCCCTCGTAGGCGGTGGTGGCGCGTTCCGCCAGGTCGTGCACGGCGCGGTGCACATTGGCGTTCTGGTGCCGGTAGTAGTGGTCCATCGCCCGCAGCACGGACTCGGGCTTCTGCGTGGTGGCGCCGTTGTCGAGGTAGGCGAGACGTCCGCCGCGCACCGGCTCCGCCAGGATGGGAAAGTCGGCGCGAACCCGCGCGAGGTCGAGCGGCGCCATCGCCGGGCGTGGCACTGCGGCGTTCATGCTTCGAGCTCCCATGCGTCGGTGCCGGCGAGGCCAAGCCGGGCGGCCAGGGCCGCGCGTAACGGAGCCAGGGGTACATGGTCCAGCACCTCGGTGGCGAAGGCGCGCAGCAGCAGCGCGCGGGCTTCGGCCGGTGGGACTCCGCGGCTGCGCAGGTATTCCAGGGCCGTCTCGTCGAGCTGGCCGACGGTGGCGCCGTGGGCGCACTTGACGTCGTCGGCGTAGATCTCCAGTTCGGGCTTGGCGTTGACCTCGGCCTTGGGTGATAGCAACAGGTTGGCTACACGCTGTTCGGAATCGGTCTTCTGCGCGCCGGCCTGCACCACCACCTTGCCGTTGAAGATCGCCCGGGCGCGGGCGTCGACGATGCCCTTGAACTGCTCGCGGCTGCGGCATTGCGGCGCGGCATGGACGATGCGGGTGTGGTTGTCCAGGTGCGCGCCGGCTGCAGGCTGGTAGAGCCCGTACAGCCCGGTCTCGGCGCCGGCCTCGGCGAGCAGGATGTTGAGATCGTGGCGCACCAGCCCGCCGCCGCAGTCGAAACTGACGGCGTGCAGCACGCTGTCTCGTTCCTGCCGCACGTCACAGCGGGTCAACAGGGTGGCGTCGGCGCGCTCGTCCTGGATGCGGAACAGGTTCAGGCGGGCGCCGGGGGCCAGGCGTACGTCGATCACGTGCGTGGCGAGGCCGCCGCCGCCCTGGTTAAGGAACTGGAAAATCACGGTCGCTTCGGTGTTCTCCGCCAGCTCGATGCGGTGCCGCTGGTGCGTCATCGCCGCGACGGCTCCGTCGGCCCCGGCGATCAGCACTTGCAGCGGCCGCGGCAGCCGTTCGCCGCGTCCCAGGCGCAGCAGCAGTCCGTCGCGCGCGAACGCGGCATTGAGGGCATAGACGCCTTCGTCCTGCGCCGGCGCCGCAGCAGAGTGACGTTCGGGCGCCGTGCTGTCGGCGGAAACAAGCATCCCACCGACGTAGACCAGCCGGTCGGTTCCGGCCAGAAAGTGGGGCGCCAGTGCGGCATTGCCGCCGGCGGCCGGCTCGAACGCACGCTGGCTCAGCGGCGCCAGGTCGGTGTAATGCCATTCCTCGAGCCGCGGCGTGGGAAACCCGTCCGCCACGAAGCGTTGCAGCTGGGCCCGACGCGCAGCGCGCTCGGCTTCGGGCAGTGCGGCGGCGAAACGCTCGAAGCGCTCGGCGTAGGCGGCCAGGCTCATCAGGCGGCCTCCAGCCAGCCGTAGCCTTTCTGTTCCAGTTCGCGCGCCAGCTCAGGGCCGCCGCTGCGCACGATGCGACCGCGGGCCAGCACGTGGACGTAATCGGGCTGCACATAGTCGAGCAGGCGCTGGTAGTGCGTCACCAGCAAGGTGGCGCGCTCCGGCGAGCGCAGGGCGTTGATGCCGTCGGCGACGATCTTGAGGGCGTCTATGTCCAGGCCGGAGTCGGTTTCGTCGAGGATCATCAGGCGCGGTTCCAGCACCAGCATCTGCAGGATCTCGTTGCGCTTCTTCTCGCCGCCGGAAAAGCCCTCGTTGACTCCACGCGACAGCATCTTGGGATCGATCTTCACCAGCCTGGCGCGGTCGCGTACCCAGGCCAGGAAGTCGCCGGGGTCGATCTCCGGCTGGCCGCGGTACTTGCGGCGCGCGTTGAGCGCCGCCTTGAGCAGGGTGAGGTTGCTCACGCCCGGGATTTCCACCGGGTACTGGAAGCCCAGGAAGATGCCCTCGCAGGCGCGCGTTTCCGGTGGCAGCGCCAGCAGGTCGCGGCCGTCGAACTGCACGGAACCCGCGGTGATCTCATAGCCCTCGCGCCCTGCGATCACGTGCGACAGCGTGGACTTGCCGGAGCCGTTCGGGCCCATGATGGCGTGGACCTCGCCGGCGCGGACGGACAGGTCCAGACCCTTGAGGATGTCCTTGCCTTCGACTTTGGCGTGCAGCCCTTTTACTTCAAGCATTGCTTAACTCGATCTACGGTAGGGCGGGCCGTGCCCGCCGGGAAATTCGCGCGAAAGCCCATGGCGGGCATGGCCCGCCCTACGACTCGCCTGGGGTGGCGCGGTATCATCCCACCGCCCCTTCCAGGCTCACCGCCAGCAGCTTGCCGGCCTCCACCGCGAACTCCATCGGCAGCTCCTTGAACACCTCCTTGCAGAAGCCGTTGACGATCATCGACACGGCCTCTTCCTCGCCGATGCCGCGCGCGCGGCAGTAATAGAGCTGGTCCTCGGCGATCTTCGAGGTGGTGGCCTCGTGCTCCAGCCGCGCGCTCGGGTTGCGCACCTCGGTGTACGGGAAGGTGTGCGCGCCGCAGCGGTCGCCGATCAGCAGCGAGTCGCACTGGGTGTAGTTGCGCGCGTTGTCGGCGCTCTCCAGCACGCGCACCAGGCCGCGGTACGACTGCTGGCCCTCACCGGCGGAAATGCCCTTGGACACGATGGTCGAGCGCGTGTTGCGGCCGACGTGGATCATCTTGGTGCCGGTGTCGGCCTGCTGCCGGTGGTGGGTCAGCGCCACCGAGTAGAACTCGCCCACCGAATCGTCCCCGCGCAGGATGCAGCTCGGGTACTTCCAGGTGATCGCCGAGCCGGTCTCCACCTGGGTCCAGGAAATCTTGCTGCGCTTGCCGCGGCAGTCGCCGCGCTTGGTGACGAAGTTGTAGATGCCGCCGCGGCCCTGCTCGTCGCCGGGGTACCAGTTCTGCACGGTCGAGTACTTGATCTGGGCGTCGTCCAGCGCCACCAGTTCCACCACCGCGGCGTGGAGCTGGTTCTCGTCACGCTGCGGCGCGGTGCAGCCTTCCAGGTAACTGACCTGCGACCCTTCCTCGGCCACGATCAGGGTGCGTTCGAACTGGCCGGTGTTGCGCTCGTTGATGCGGAAATAGGTCGACAGCTCCATCGGGCAGCGCACGCCCTTCGGGATGTAGACGAAGGAGCCGTCGGTGAACACCGCGGAGTTGAGCGCGGCGTAGAAGTTGTCGCCGAACGGCACCACGCTGCCCAGGTACTTGCGCACCAGTTCCGGATGCTCGCGCACCGCCTCGGAGATCGGGCAGAAGATCACCCCGGCCTCGGCCAGCTTCTTCTTGAACGTGGTCGCCACCGACACGCTGTCGAACACCACGTCCACCGCCACCCCGGCCAGCATCTCCTGCTCCTTGAGCGGGATGCCGAGCTTCTTGTAGGTCTCCAGCAGCTTGGGATCGACCTCGTCCAGCGACTTGGGGCCGTCCTTGAATGACTTCGGCTGCGAGTAGTACGAGATCGCCTGGTAGTCGATGGGCGGGTGGTGCACATGCGCCCACTTCGGCTCCTCCATCCTGAGCCAGCGGCGATAGGCCTTGAGGCGGAACTCCAGCAGCCACTCCGGCTCCTGCTTCCTGGCCGAGATCATGCGGATCACGTCCTCCGACAGTCCCGGTGGGACGGTGTCGGACTCGATCGCGGTGACGAAGCCGGCGCTGTATTCGCGCCGGCGCATCAGTTCGTGGATGTCCTGGGGTTGACTGGCCATCTGCAGAAATCGCTCCTTCAGTCCCCGGCCTGGACCTGCGCCGGGTTGCGTACGAACTGGATCGGGGTGTCGCCGTGCGGCAGGCCGTCCCGGCGCAGCGGCGCGGCCATCTGCGCCAGCGTCACCGCTTCCAGCGCCTCGCGGATGGCGGTGTTGATCAGGCGCCAGTTGGCGCGCACCCCGCAGTGCGTCTCGATGTTGCAGCCGCCGTGGTGCACCGCGCATTGAATGAGAGCGATGGGACCCTCCAGGGCGCTCACCACCTCGGCCACGCTGATACGGTCGGGTGGACGTGCCAGCCGGTAACCGCCATGGGCGCCGCGGATCGATTCCACCAGGCCGCTGCGGGCCAGCTGTTTCAACAGCTTGGACACGGTGGGGGCCGCCACGCGGGTCTCCGCGGCCAGCTCATGCGCATTGCGCACAGCCTCCGGGGTGGCGGCGAGAGCCGTCATCACCACGGTGCCGTAGTCGGTGAGCTTGCCGAGCTTGAACATGGTCGAAGATCAAGATGGTGGGGGTTTGCGGATTAATCAAGACTAAATTAGTACGGTATAGTCTACTCCCAACCCGGCCCATACTCAAAAGCCGGGGTGGCCAGTGACTTGGAGGAGTCATGGCGTCCGGGGTATAAGGCTGCGGGGGAGACGATTACAAGCGTCAGCCAGGGAACACCCAAGGAGCCACATGAGCAGCTCTTCGCCGGTCTTGCCGTCCCGTTATTACGCGTTTGCCATTGTGGTCCTGCTGGCGCTGGCGGCAGGCGCCGCCAGCCTGGTGAACCGCTACTGGCTGCTGCCGGCGGGGATCGCCGGGGTACTGTGCCTGGTGGGGCTCTACGACCTCAGCCAGGCCCACCATTCGCTGCGCCGCAACTATCCGCTGCTGGCGCATTTCCGCTTCTTCTTCGAAACCATCCGGCCGGAGATCCGCCAGTACCTGCTGGAGGCTGACACCGAGGCGGTGCCGTTCTCACGGGCGCAGCGCTCCCTGGTGTATCAGCGCGCCAAGAACGTGGAGGACAAGCGGCCGTTCGGCACCGAACTCGATCTGTACGCCACCGGCTACGAGTGGATCAACCACTCGATGCGGCCGGTGAAGGTCACCGATACCAATTTCCGCGTGCGGATCGGCGGCGGCGACTGCCGCCAGCCTTACGAATCCTCGCTGCTCAACATCTCGGCCATGAGCTTCGGCGCGCTCTCGGCGAACGCCATCCGCGCGCTCAACCAGGGGGCGAAGCTGGGCGGCTTCGCCCACGACACCGGCGAAGGTTCCATCAGCCGCTATCACCGCGAGAACGGCGGCGACCTGATCTGGGAGCTGGGCAGCGGCTATTTCGGCTGCCGCACCGAGGACGGCCGCTTCGACCCCGACAAGTTCGCCGCCAACGCCGCCTCGCCGCAGGTGAAGATGGTGGAGATCAAGCTGTCGCAAGGGGCCAAGCCGGGCCATGGCGGAGTGCTGCCGGCGGCCAAGGTGACGCCGGAGATCGCCGAGGCGCGCGGTGTCGCGCTGGGGCAGGACTGCGTTTCGCCGCCCCGGCACTCGGCGTTTTCCACCCCGCTGGAGCTGCTGCAGTTCGTCGTCAGCCTGCGCCAGCTGTCCGGCGGCAAGCCGGTCGGCTTCAAGTTCTCGCTGGGGCATCCCTGGGAATTCTTCGGCATCTGCAAGGCCATGCTGGAGAGCGGCCTGCTGCCGGACTTCATCGTCGTCGACGGCGGCGAGGGCGGCACCGGGGCGGCGCCGCTGGAGTTCGCCGACCACATCGGCACGCCGCTGCAGGAGGCGCTGCTGCTGGTGCACAACACCCTGGTGGGCCTGAACCTGCGCGAGCACATCCGGCTGGGCGCCAGCGGCAAGGTCATCTCCGCCTTCGACATGGCCCGTACCCTGGCGCTGGGCGCCGACTGGTGCAACGCCGCGCGCGGCTTCATGTTCGCCCTGGGCTGCGTGCAGTCGCAGTCCTGCCATACCGACCATTGCCCGACCGGCGTCGCCACCCAGGATCGCTTGCGGCAGCGCGCCCTGGTGGTCGGCGACAAGTCGCAGCGCGTGTACCACTTCCACCGCAACACCCTGCACGCACTGGGCGAGCTGACAGGCGCGGCCGGGTTGCGGCACCCGAACGAAATTCGCCCTCGGCACATCGTGCGGCGCGTGTCGGGCAACGAGATCCGGCTGATGGCCAATCTGTACAAGTTTCTCAAGCCTGGCGAATTGCTCACGAATCCGTCCGCCCATATCGTGTACGAGACGTACTGGTCGCTGGCTTCGAGCCACACGTTCGATCCGCAGTGAACGTCCCTGTACAAGAACCGGGCATCCGTGCCCAGACTATTCAAAAAAGCTAGGATTCCTGGATGGAGCTTTGCGAATATCCGTGGGACGTCCCTGCGCCTTACATCGAGCGCGTCACCGTCGCCGCTGCCGACATCGACCTGTTCGGGCATACCAACAACGTCGTCTACCTGAGCTGGCTGGAGCGCGTGGCCTGGTCGCATTCGCAGCGCCTGGGGCTGGACTTCGCCGCCTACGAAAGACTTGGTTGCGGCTGCGTGGCGCGGCGCCACGAGCTCGACTACCTGGCGCCGACCTTTGCCGGGGACGAGCTGTTGCTGGCCACCTACATCCAGGAGAACGACGGCCGGCTGTCGATGTGGCGCGGCTACCAGATCATCCGCGCCGGCGACGGCAAGACCGTGCTGCGCGGGCGCACCCACTGGGTGTGTGTGGACCTGAAGACGGGACGGCCGCGGCGGCAGCCGCCGGAGTTCGTGGCGGCGTATCGGCCTGCTGAGAAGCCGGGAGGCGCGGAAGCTTAGGCGAGCCAGATCAAGCCGGGCGCTTCGCCCAGGCAGGCGGACACGATGGCGTTTTGTCCGAATTGCCGCGCCAGTTGCTCCGGGACGCCTGGGCCGGCATCGCATAGCAGAAAGCCTGCTTCGTCCGGCCATCGCCCTAGCGGATCGCGGTTCAAGCTCGGGGCGCTGCGAAGTTCGTGGCGCCGCAAATCTTCCGCCATCTGTTCCAGGCGGGCAGAGTTTTGTGCCGGCTCCAGCCGGGCCGAGCCGGGATTGCAGGGCGTGACGATGGCCCAGTGAGATTGAACGCCGGCTTCGGAGCGCAGCCGCAGGTCGTGTTCCGAGCGATATTCTCCAACCCGCAACACCAGTTCTCCGCCAGCAAGCCGCACGCAGTACAGAGCGCGCCGGTACGCCTCCTCCAGGGCCGCTTTTGCGCCTCCCGCCTCCTGCCTCCCGCCTCCCGGCTTCACCCCGCTCGCACCAGCAGATCGTCGAACAGCAGGGCGAGCGCCGGCAACTGGTCGTTGAGCGTGTGGCCGCTGTCTAGTACGTGCAGGGCCGCGGCGTGGGTGCGGGCGAAGCGGATGGCGCGCTCCACCGGCACGATGTCGTCGTGCCAGCCATGGACGACTGCGGTCAGGGGTGGGATCCCGCGCGGTTCCTCGTCGAAACCGGGGAAGTACAGCGCCGGGGCGATCAGGAACAGCGCCTGCGGCTGCAGCGCCGCACAGGCCATGGCGGAGACGTAGCCGCCCATGCTCGAGCCCACCAGCACCAATGTCCTGCCCGCTTGCGGAGCCAGTTCGAGCAACTGGGCGACGCGCGCCCGCATGTCGTGTGTATGGCTATAATCGGGACTCATCACCTCGTAGCCGCGGTTCCTCGCGGTCTGGGCGAGGTGGGTGATCTTGGTCCCCCAGGGACCGCTTTCTTTGCCGTGCGCAAAGCACACCAGGGCATCCGGGATGGTCATGCAGTGAGGGCCGGTAAGAAGACCTCTGGCATCTTATCCAAAGTGCGCCGGCGCCGTGACCGCGAGCCGCTGGAAATCCGCCTGACCATGCGCTTCAACTTCGGCGACACGCCGGAGGAAGCGATCACCGTGATGGACGACCGCCGCGTGCCGCTGGTCGGCAGCGTGTTCGAAAGCCGTGACCGCATCGCCCGTGGCTTGGTGCTGATCATGCTGCGCACCGGGCTGGCCCAGCCCAAGGTGGCGAAGGAGCTGTTCCCGGTGCTGCGGCTGCTGCGCCGGCCGGCACGCAAGCGATGAAATACCTGCTTTACCTGGATGCCGCGCTGACTGCGCTCGGCGTGGCGATGAGCGTCTCCATCGGCTTCGTCTGCCTGGTCTACGCCCTGCACCTGGGCGAGTCGCAGTTCCGCAACAGCTTTTCGAACCTCCTCGCCATTTCCGCCTGCTTCGTGACCCTGGCGGTGGTCGCCGGCTGCGCCACTTACGCCCTGTGGAAGCGGCGGCGCTGGAACTGGGCGGCGCAGGGCGCGCTGGCGGCGCTGCTGCCCACCCTCTACCTGATCGTGCGCGCCAGACTCGATACTCCGTGAACGGCGGCGCCTCCGCCGCGCCCATGGCCGCAGTGGCGCATCCATTCCGTCAAGCCCCATGTCCCTCCCCATCGAAGCGAAGCCCCCGCGACATTACGACTGGCTGAGCCTGGTACCCATCGTGGCCGGCCTGTGGTGGCTGCTGGCCGCGCACGGGCCGGGCTGGCTGCTGTGGGGTCTGTTGCCGGGCCTGCTGCTGCTGGCCAGCGGCATGTCGATGCTGCTCTGGCACGAGATCGGCAAGCAGACCCAGTACATGGCGGTCGGCGCCATCGCCGGAGCGTTGCTGTGGCTGCCGGCGGCCTGGACCGGCAGCGCCGGTGCCGCGCTGGTCGCGCTGCTGTTGTCGGTGGTGTCCTACTTCGTCGCGGGCCGTACCGCCTTGCGCTATGCCTCCCGGGCGGAAGGCGCGCCGCCGCCGCCGATGGAACCCAAGGTATACGCCAAGGCGGCGCTGGACGAGGCGCTGACCGGTTATTTCGTCGCCATGGCCAAATCGCCCAGCGGAGACCTGGCCGAACGCATGTGCACGGAAGCCGTCAAGCTGGAAGAGGTGTTGCGCAGCCGCGGCTGGCTCGACCATCCGGCCACCTTCCACCAGGCTCCGACGGCGCCGGAGGCGACACGCCAGAGCCCCGCACGAGGCGCCGGCTTCGATTACCAGCGCCTGCGCTTCCCCAGCGGCTTCATTCCAGATCCGGCCTTGCCCGGCGCCGAGCGCTGGTCCAGCCACGAACGCAACCGCAAGTGCGCCGCCTGGCTGTTCCGCCACGATGCGCCAGGCCGTCCCTGGCTGGTCTGCATCCACGGTTACCGCATGGGCGTGCCGCTGATGGATCTGCGCCTGTTTGAGCCGGAGATCCTGCATCGCGATCTGGGCTTGAACCTGCTGATGCCGGTACTGCCTCTGCATGGTCCGCGACGCGTGGGCTGGCAGAGCGGGGACCGCTATCTCGACGGCGATCTGCTCGAACTGTTCCACGCCCAGACCCAGGCGCTGTGGGACCTGCGCCGCAGCATCGCCTGGATCCGCTCGCAGGATCCGGGAGCGCGCATCGGCGTGCTGGGCTACAGCCTGGGCGGTTATAACGCCAGCCTGCTCGCGGCACACGAGCCCGGGCTGGATTTCGTGGTCGCGGGAATTCCGGTGGCGGATTTCGTGCCGCTGCTGTGGGGTCACCTGCCGTTGCCACACCGCGTCTACTTCGAGGCGCACGGCCTCGGCGAAGAGCGCTTCCGCAGCATCCTGCACCCGGTGTCGCCACTGGCCTGCGCGCCGCAACTGCCGGCGGAGCGGCTGCATCTGTTCGCCGGCAGCGCCGATCGCGTCGTCCCTCCCGATCAGCCGCTGCGGCTGGCCCGCCACTGGGGCCGCAGCGTCGAGTGGTATCCCGGCGGCCACCTCACGTTCCGTGGTGAACCCGGGGTCGAGCGCTGCATCCTGGCCGCCATGGCCGGCGCCGGCTGGCGTCCGGGCGTTTGAGCGCGACGGCCCGGGGCGCGGTAAACTGTTTCATTGAAGATTTCAGGTTCTACAATTAAATGATCAAGGTTTGCATCAGCGGCAGTGGCCTGTTCACGCCGTCTGAATCCATCAGCAACGACGAACTCGTCGCCGCTTACAACACCTACGCCGAACACCATAACGCCGAGAATGCAACCGCCATCGCCGCCGGGGCGATGGAACCGTTGCCGATGTCGAGCACCGAGTTCATCGTCAAGGCTTCCGGCATCAAGGCGCGCTATACCGTCGACAAGGCCGGCGTGCTTGATCCCAAGGTGATGCGCCCGCAGATCCGCAAGCGCGCTGACGACGAACCCTGCCTGCTGGTCGAGATGGGGCTGGCTGCCGCGCGCGAGGCGTTGCAGCGCGCCGGACGCGAGCCGAAGGACGTCGATGCCGTGCTGGTGGCCTGCTCCAACATGCAGCGCGCGTACCCGGCGATGGCGGTGGAGCTGCAGCATTACCTCGGCGCCGGCGGCTACGGCTACGATATGAACGTAGCCTGCGCCTCGGCCGTGTTCGGCGTAAAGGCCGCGGTGGACGCGGTGGCGCGCGGCACGGTGCGCGCGGCGCTGGTGGTGAGTCCGGAGATCTGCACCGGCCACCTCAATTTCCGCAACCGCGATTGTCATTTCATCTTCGGCGACGCCGCCACCGCGCTGCTGATCGAGCCGGCCGACCGGGTCCAGGCCAAAGGCTGTTTCGAGGTGCTCGGCACCCGCACGCTGACGCACTTCTCCAGCAACATCCGCAACAATTTCGGGTTCCTCAACGCCTCGGAGCGGCCCCAGCGCAGCTGGGACGACCTCCTGTTCCGCCAGGAAGGGCGCAAGGTGTTCAAGGAAGTGGTGCCGATGGTGTCGGAGATGCTGGTGCATCACCTCGACGAGGTCGGCGTGCCGCCCGACAGCGTCAAGAGATTCTGGCTGCACCAGGCCAACCTGGGCATGAACCAGTTGATCTCCAAGCGGGTGCTGGGACGCGACCCCGGCCCGGAAGAAGCTCCGGTGATCCTGGACGAATATGCCAATACCAGCTCCGCCGGATCGGTGATCGCTTTCCACAAGCACCACCAGGACCTGGCGGCCGGCGATGTCGGTGTGCTGTGCGCATTCGGGGCCGGCTATTCCGCAGGCAGCGTCGTCCTTCGGCGCATGTGATTTCACCCTGCACGAACCGGCCGGAAGCACCGCCCGGCCGGAATTCGCGTGAAACTTTGTCAAATGCCTGTAACGTGTTGCTTATAGCCTGATTTATGGCGTTAAATCGGCCTATGGGCATGCAAAACAAACAAATCCTGGTGGTAGAAGACGAGGCACCCATCCGCGACATGCTGCGGTTTGCGCTGGAGCGCGCGGAGTTCCGGGTAAGCCTCGCGAACGATGTTCCAGAGGCGCGGCTGCGGATTGCGGAGTCCAGGCCGGACATGATCCTGCTGGACTGGATGATGCCGGGCGTTTCCGGACTCGAGTTCACCCGTGAGCTCAAGGCCGGGGCGATGACCAAGGACATCCCCATCATCATGGTCACCGCCCGCTCGGAAGAGGAAGACACCGTGCGCGGCCTCAATGTCGGTTGCGACGACTACATCTCCAAGCCGTTCTCCTTCCCTGAGCTGACGGCGCGGATCCAGGCGGTCCTGCGCCGCACCCTGCCGGGCGGGGAAGAGGAGCAGCTCGCCGTGGCCGGGCTGCAGGTCGACGCCGCCAGCCAGCGCGTGACCGCCAAGGGCGAGCCGGTGCGGCTGGGACCCACGGAATACCGCCTGCTGCACTTCTTCGTCAGCCACCCCGAACGCGTGTACACTCGCGAACAGGTGCTCGACCGCGTCTGGGGCCAGAATGTCTACGTCGAGGAACGCACGGTCGACGTGCACATCCGCCGCCTGCGCAAGGCGCTGGCGCCGCATGGTTACGACGCCATGATCCAGACCGTACGCGGCACCGGGTACCGTTTCTCGGAAAAGGTCTAAGGCCCTAGCGTGCAGATCAGCCGGACCCTGAGGCGCGAGCTGATCAGGGCGGTGTCGTGGGTGGTGCTGGGCGCCCTGGGGGGCTGGGCGGTCGGTGCGATCTGGGCGGGTATCGCCGTCTCCCTCGCGCTGCGTCTGTTGTTGCATCTGCGCTACCTGTCGGGTTTGCGCGCCTGGCTGGACAGTCCCAAGCAGGTGGTGCTGCCGATCGTGGGCGGCACCTGGGGCGAGGTGTTCGACGGCCTGCTCAACCTGCAGAAGCGTAATCGCAAGCGCAAGAAAAAGCTCGCGGCCATCCTTGCCGAGTTCCAGGCCTCCACCGAGGCACTGCCGGACGGTGCCGTGGTGCTTGGCCCCAACGGCGAAATCGTCTGGTTCAACGCCGCGGCGCAGGCCCTGCTCGGCTTGCGTCTGCCCCAGGACCTGGGCCTGCGGGTGGCAAACCTGGTGCGCGCCCCGGCGTTCACCGGCTACTTCGCCAGGGGCGATTACTCGGAGGACGTCGAAGCGCCTTCGGCCCTCAACCCGACCATCACCCTGGCGTTCCGCATCATCCCCTATGGCAACGGCCAGCGCCTGATGATCGTGCGCGACATCTCCGAGCTGAAGCGCATGGAGACCGCCCGCCGCGACTTCGTTGCCAACGCCTCGCACGAACTGCGCACGCCATTGACCGTGCTGCGCGGCTACCTGGACGTGATGGAGGCCGAATCGCGCGGCGAGGGTCCGTTGCAGGCCTGGCACATGCCCTTGGCCGAGATGCGCAACCAGGCAACCCGGATGGAGTCGCTCATCGCGGACATGCTCAAGCTGGCGCGCTTGGAGTCCGATGTCGTACACAGCCGGCAGGATCTGCTCGAGGTGCCGCGCATCCTGGGCCAAGTGCTGGAAGAGGCCAAGGCGATGTCGAAGGGCTCGCATCGCTTCGAGGCCGACATCCAGCCGGACCTGCGCCTGTTCGGAAGGGAATCCGAGCTGCACAGCATCTGCGGCAACCTGATCGGCAACGCCGTGCAGTACACGCCGGCGGGCGGCATCATCCGGGTCCGCTGGTGGGGGGATGACAAGGGCGCCCACCTGTCGGTGGCGGATACCGGCATCGGCATCGCCGAGAAGGACATCCCGCGCGTCACGGAGCGCTTTTACCGGGTCGATGTTGGCCGTTCGCGCGCCAGCGGAGGTACCGGCCTGGGGCTGTCAATCGTCAAGCATGCCCTGGAGCACCATGAAGGCAAGCTGCAGGTCGAAAGCGAGCTTGGCGTGGGCAGTACTTTCACTTGCAATTTCCCCCTGCACCGCGTCTCTCGTGGTGCGGCGCGCAACGAATTTCGCTCGCACACGCATTAAGGCGGTGCATTGTCACAAAAACTTCATCATGCGTTCATATCATCGACAAAGCGCCGGAACACTATGGCGCTATGCTTGGTTCAGGGGTCTGTTATGCGGAGGGTTTTTTGCTGCTTCGGTCGGTCGACTTCGGCCGGGCGCCGTGGTAGCCTCGGCGCCGCTGCCGGCCGGGGAGTGTCCGGGACCGTCGGCATAAGGACCTCAGGGCCAGGCAATCGGGAAATTTCAAGAACCCTGCAGTCTCATCTAATTTCCAAGACGGGAGATGCATGTGAATAAGTTGCTACGTTACGGCGTGTTGGGTGCGTTCGTGGGCTCGGGACTGGGTGTCTCCGCCCTGGCCGATCCTGCCGTTCAGATGGACAAGCGCGACCCAGGCATCGAAGCCGGTCCGCTCAAAATCACCTTCGGCGGTTTCACCGAGCTGGCCGGTATCTACCGCAAGCGCAACGAGACCGCGGACGTCGGTTCCAGCTTCAACAGCCTGCCGTTCCCGAACGCTCCCCAGTACTTCGAACCCGAATTCCGTGAATCCGCGCGCCAGAGCCGTTTCGCCATGAAGGTGGAAGGGCCTGCCGACGCTCACAACAAGGCCGAAGCCTATTTCGAGACCGACTTCCTGAGCGCGGGCGTCACCTCGAATTCGAACGAGAGCAACAGCTATACCCTGCGCATGCGCGTGTTCTATGCCGACTGGCACCACGACGACTGGTATGTGCTGGCGGGCCAGAACTGGAGCCTTGCGACCCTCTACAAGAAGGGACTGGATATCCGGCAGGAAAACGTTCCGGCTACCATTGACGCGCAGTACGTCGCCGGCTTCAACTGGGCGCGCCAGGCGCAGTTCCGTGTGGTGAAGAGCTTCGGCAATTTCGGCGCACTGGGCCTCTCGCTGGAAGAGCCGCAGAACGTGATCAAGGGAACCCCTCCCACGGGCGCCAACGGCAACAGCTCCGGCGGTTCGCTGCTCAATAGCACCACCACCTACAGCGACGACATCGCGCCGGACCTGGTCGTCAAGTACGCGGTCGATCCCGGCTTCGGACACTACGAGCTGTACAGCCTGACGCGTTTCCTGCACGACCGTGCCCCCTCCACCCCGGGTTCGGTCGCCACCACGGAGAACCATACGACGACGGCGGAGAGCATCGGCGGCGGCATGATCCTGCCGCTGGTGCCGAAGATGCTGGACTTCCAGGCTTCCGGCCTGATCGGCCACGGCAACGGACGTTATGGTTCCGGCTCGCTGGCGGACTCGACCTTCAACACCGGCAACGGTTCCATCGCCGCGCTGAAGGAACAGCAGGCGCTGGTCGGCCTCGTGGCGCACGCCACCAGCCGGTTGGATACCTACATGTATGCCGGTATCGAGCACGAGACCGCAAGCAACAGCCTGATCCCCGGCAGCAACGGGGGCTGCGGCGTTTTGGCTGGAAGCTGCGGCGGCATCGGCACCGTTCGCGAAATCACCGGCGGCGCCTGGTGGAAATTCTACAAGGGCTCGCTCGGCTACCTGTCGACCGGCGCCCAGGTCGAATACTTCAACAATGCGACCTATGTCGGCAAGGACGGCAGCGTCGGCCGTACCGACGACACGATGGTCATGCTGTCCTTCCGTTACTATCCGTACCAGTAAGCGCGCATTCGCCGCGCGGCACTTGCGGCGGTTGTAAGGAATAGAAGCCGGCCTGGATCACTCCGGGCCGGCTTTTTTTTTGCCGGATGGATCAGAACAAGTATTTCACCGAGAACTGGAAGCGGCTCAGGCTGCCGTTCGCGCCAGCGACATCGGTACGGTAGCCGTAGCGGTATTCGCCACCGATGTTCATGTTCTTGAAGGGCGAATAGAACAGGTTGCCGGCCACGCTTTCCGAGCGCTTGGTCGCGGTGGCGCCGATGCTGTCGTTCGCCATGTTGTTGCCTTCCAGGGCTTCCAGCATCAAGGTCGAACGCCACCGCGGGTCCCACTGGTGGCGGTAGGCGACAAAGCCCGAGTACAGCGTGACCGGCGTGAAATGGCCGTTCGCATCGACACCGGCGTCGCCGACGGAGGCGAGGGCGACATAGCGCCCCATGCCGCGGCCGCCATTGAGCATGAAGCGGATGTCGTCGCCAGGCAGTGGCTGCACCGGGATTTTCCCTGCCAGGCTCACGGCCCAGGCGAATGCGGTGTCGTCGGCTCCCGCGATGCCGCTTGCGGCCGAGGGGCTTTGCACCTTCAACTGCCGGGCGAGGGCCGCTGCGGAGAAGTCGCCGAAACCGCTTTTGAGGTTGTAGCGGGCGACGAAGTCCGGCAGCACCGCGTCATCGGTCTTGGAGGCAGTGCTGGCACCGTGGGCATAGGCCCAGGTCTCCGGATTCTCGACCGCGAACTGGAAGCCGCCGTAGGTGTAGCGGATCTGCGGCTGGCGTACGAACACCGTGCCCTCGGTCGGGCCTATGAAGTCTGCGGTTTCCGGCAGCACCGCGACATTCTGGAAGGTGCTCCAGTCCTGTCCGAACAACCAATTGTCGAGCGTGATGTAAGCGCGCCGCAAGGCCGGGTTGTAGGCGTTGGTGATCCTGGCATCCGGCGTCGTGCTGCCCGCCGTCTGCGGATTCTGGCCGCTGAGGAAGTCAGCCTCGACGTAGGCGCCAACCTTGTAGCCCTGCACTTCCGTGTTGGAGCCGAGCCAGAGCCGGGTTTCCTTGGCGGAGAAATTGAAATAGCTATGCCCCGGTTTACCACTCACCGGGGTCGAGCCGGGCACGTAGAAGTCGCGGGCGAAACCCTGCGCCACCGCGTCGTCGCTGAAGTGGCTGTAAAGGGTGTCCAGCTTCACGTAACCGCCGAAGTCGACGGGAGGGAAGTCGCCAGCTGCAGCGCTCCCCGGTACGGTCCAGCATGCAGCCCCGCATGCCAGGACAGCGGATAAGGCTATCGATTGCTCCCGGCGCGCATCTTTCGCTCTGTACATTGCGTTCTCCTGAGTTGGTCCCGGTTGCACCGCTTTGCTGCAAGGCACCGGGATGAAGTCCCCTTGTGGACGGCGGGCCGCAGTCCACGGGCGGCAGAGTGCAGGAGAGACCGGGATGGCACAATTAGCTAATAGTCGAATGTGTCGAACTCATGACATGGTTAATATATATATGTATCAATTAGATAACATGTAATATTAAACTATTTTCGAGTGCCGGCCTTGGGCTGGCACGTCTCGGTATGGTTTTTGCTTGCCCTAGCTCTGCTCCGGCTTGCGCGTGAGTCGCGCAAGGACCCAATGGCGGGTTGGAGCGACTAAGCAGCGATGTGGGCAAAGACGTCCGTCCGCGCGAAAGCGCGGTCCGGCGTCTTTTTTTTTGGCTGCGATCCAGTGTCGTGGGCTCAGGCTATGGCTACGGCAGGCGTCGGCAGCGACCAGAAAGCGGTCCTGTGGGACCGAACATGCAAATTGAGCAAAGGGGAAATATGAATCAACCAGGTAGTAGACGGGTGCTTGGCATGGCCGGCGTATTGGGCTGCGCGGTCGCCACGATGCCGCAGCTTGCGCAGGCTTCCGATTTCCCGCCGGTCGACTTTGGCGGGTACGTCAAGCTGGACGTGCTCTATAGTCATTTCGGCAACGGCCCGGTCGCGCAGGGATTCGCGCGCGACTTCTATGTACCGGGGTCGACGCCGGTGACCACGCCGGGTGCGACCGGACACAGCTATCTCAACTTCTCCGCCAAGGAGACCCGGCTCTGGCTCGGTACCAACACCGATGTGCAGGGCTACAAGGTCGGCGCCTACGTCGAGGCCGACTTCCTCAGCGGCCAGAATCCGCAGACGGCGGGCAGCACGACGCCGGACGCCAGGATCACCAACGCCTACAACCCGGCCCTGCGGCGCGCCTTCATCACGGTGGACAACTGGTTGTTCGGGCAGGATTGGACTACGTTCCAGAACGTCGCCGCGCTGCCGGAAACCGCTGACTTTATCGGCGTCGAGGAGGGCACGGTGTTCGTGCGCCAGCCGCAGATCCGTTATACCTACGGCGGCTTCCAGGCGTCGCTTGAGAACCCGGAAACCTGGGCCTACACCCCGGCGACCAAGGGTGCCAGCACGGCGAACAAGACGGACGACAATGTGCTGCCCGACCTGGTGCTGCGCTACAACCTGAAGACCGGGGTGGGTGATTTCTCGGTCGCCGGGCTAGGCCGGCAGCTCAAGGTGCAGAGTCCCTCGGCGGCGGGTGCCATCACCGGCGCGGACGACACCGCGTTCGGCTACGGTGGCAGCCTGTCCGGAAAGATGCCGCTGGCTTTCCTGCCCGGCGACGATGTGCGCTTCATGTTCACCGCCGGGCGCGGACTCGGCCGTTACGTGGCGCTGGCGACCATCGCCGACACGGGCATCGATACCAGCGGAAAGTTCAAGCCGGTGACCACCTACAACGGTTTCGTCGCCTACCACCATCAATGGAGCGCGAAGTGGCGGTCCAACCTGATGCTGTCGGCGATCGAGGGCGACGCCATGGGTGGTGACAACATCGGCGGTAACGCCACCAAGCGGACCGAAAGCGCGGCGGCCAACCTGTTCTACTCGCCGGTCAAGAACCTGTCCGTCGGCGGTGAGTACCGCTACGCGGATCGCGCCGACGTCGCGGGTGACAGGGGGCGCCTGAACCGCCTGCAGTTCTCGGCCAAGTACGTGTTCTGAGCGCGGCTCCCGAACGGTATTCCTTGCAGCATTGACCACGGCGCGGCCTTCGCCGCGCCGTGGTTTCTTTTTGGCTTACGGCGCGTCCGAACTCACCAGACTGCCGTTGCGGAAAGTGACGCTGCCTTGCCAACTCGCGGCGCAGCGGCCGTACTGCCATTGAACCGTATCGGTTCCCTTGGCCACGTCGTAGTGCTCCACCCCGATCAGGCCTTCAACCTCGGCCATGCTCATGCCGTTGTGGAGCGCCTTCCAGGCGTTGGCCTGCTGCCATTTGCCGGGTGCCGGGCCATGCAGGAACCCGCGGTCGCAGCCGGCTTCCGCGTATGGCTGCATCGGTGTCGACGCGGGTGGCGGTGGTGGCGGAGCGGGTGGCGGTGGTGGCGGAGCGGGAGGTGGTAGCGGAGCCGCCGCGGGCGGGTTCGCGGCGGGTGCGAAGCTCATCGTCGCTGGCGCCTGCGGGGTGGGCGCAGGCGCGGCGGAAGCTGGCGCTGGTGACGCGGCCGCCGCGGGACAGGCGCGTTCGAGCACCTCGTTGCGCGCTTTCAGCGCCGCGATCTGGGCCCGCAGCTGTGCGTTTTCGTCTTCCAGCGCCGCCGCCGGTGCCACCAGCGGCGAGGCCAGCAGCAAAAGCAGGGCCGAGGTCGTCTTTCGGTTCATGTGCGCGGACAAGATGCGGTGAGGGGCAGCTATCGTACCCCAGGCACGGCGCCGTGGTCCGCATGCGCCGCTGCGGGCGGCGCAAAGAAAGGCCCCGCGTGCCGGGGAGAGACGGCACGCGGGGCAGTGGGGGCAAAACAGTCAGAATACGATCTGGAAGCGGGCGTTGATCGCCTTCGGCAGGTCCTTGCCGGCGTTGCCGAGATCGAAGGTGCCGTAGTAGTAGTCCAGCATGAAGCGCACGTTCGAGTTGACGTAGTAGTTGACCCCGGCCGTGATGTACGAGATGTCGCACTTGGTAATGGTGCTGCCCTTGGGTATCGAGCCGAGGGCTGGGGCGCAAGCGGCTCCGGACGCACCGACATCTTTCGCCGGGATGTCGTGGTTCTTGATGAAGTTGTAGCCCAGTGCCAGTTCGACCGCGCCGTAATCGTGGATCGGCTTGGGCGCCGCATAGGTGGCCACGGTGGTGTCGTAGCGCTTGGTTTCGCCGGTCGGGTAAAAGCTCGCCTCCACCGAATAGGAGTCGACCGTCTGTTTGTTGGGATTGGTGGCGGAGAAATTCGGCTGCCGGAAGATGGCCTGGCCGCCCTCGGCCTGCAGGTAGACCGGTCCGAACGCGCCGGCCAGTTCGCCCAGCACGGTGTTCGCCTCCGGGTTGTTACCGCCGCCGATGTTGGCAAGGGTGCCGGCGGTCGCCGGCTGCGTGCCCTTCATGCTGACGATGTTCTGCGCCACACCCTTGTACGAATACCACACGCTGGAGCCGGCGGTGAGCGCGGCGCCGTTGTCGGCGTGCACGCTGGAGAAGCTGCTGCCCAGGTGGATCCAGTGGGTGGGGGTCACAATGGGCGCGTAGGCGATGCGGGCGTCGTAGCCGAGGCCCTGGGTCGGCGTGCCGGTGCCCTGGTTGGTGGTGGCGCCGGCCTTGGCCAGCGAATAGACGGCCACTCCGCCCCAGAGGTTATCGTTCGCGGTGAAGGTGTGCGGGCGCGAGTAGCGGTAGTAGAGGCCCGGCAGGTAGTCGCGCCCACCCTGGATGCCGGTCTCGGAGTTGATGTTGCGCTCGGTGAAGATCTTGTCGTTGTTGCTGGTCAGGAAGTCGAGGCCGCGCCAGCCGCGCGTCTGGCCGATGCGGATGGTGCCGTAGTCGCCGATGTCGTGGGAGGCGTAAACGTCCTGGAAGCCGTTGGCGGGGTTGCTGGTGTTGGAGGCGTCGTAGTCGATGCGGTAGCGCCAGCCGTAGATCTTGCCGGCCAGGCTGAGGTACACGCGGCGGAAGTAGAAGCCGCTGTCGTTTTCGGAGGCGCCACTGTCGAAGCCGCTGCCCTTGTCGGGCAGGATGCCGGTGTAGTCGAAATGCACGCGTCCGCCGAGCGAGGCGACGTAATTGCCGTCGTCCGAGGTGACGACGATGCCGCCGAGGGTTTTCGCGCTATCGGCCGCGGCCGTGCCGCTGGCGCCGACGAAAACGGCGAGGGCGCCATAGCGGATGCTCTTGTTCAAGTTGATCTCCCGAAGTCTGTGGTTGAAGCGTTCCCCGGCCTGCAGGCTCACGCCTGCAGGCCTGACGCGAACGAGAAATTGCCTGTCGGCGATAAGATTTGGAAGGAATAAAAACAGATTAATAAATATCCAAATAGAATAACGCGGCGCCGAACGGCCGGTTATCCCCGTTATCCATGTTCCGCGATGAAGCGGACGCCACAGGTGGCGGGAGAGGCCCTAATATCAGCACGTGCCCAGGATCCTGACCATCGAGGACGACGCCGAGACCGCCCAGGAGATCATCGCGGAGCTGCGGGGGCGCGGCTGCGCGGTCGACTGGGTCACCACCGCCCGCGAGGGCTTGATCAAGGCGGTGGGCGATTCCTACGACCTCATCACCCTGGACCGCATGCTGCCCGACCGGGATGGCCTGGCGGTGGTCACCACCATGCGCGAGGTGGGGGTGCACACGCCGGTGCTGATGATCAGTGCGCTCAGCGACGTGGACGAGCGGGTGCGCGGACTGCGCGCCGGCGGCGACGACTACCTGACCAAGCCGTTCGCCCCGGACGAGATGTCGGCACGGGTGGAGGTGCTGTTGCGGCGGCGCAGCCCCGCCTATCACGTCACCGTGTTGCGCGTCGACGACCTCGAGCTGGACCTGATCGCCCGCACCGCCCGCCGCGGCGAAATCACCCTCGAGCTGCTGCCGACGGAGTTCAAGCTGCTGGAAGTCATGATGCGCCACTCCGGCCAGGTGCTGACGCGGATGATGCTGTTCGAAACCGTGTGGGGCTTCCACTTCGACCCGGGCACCAACGTGGTCAACGTCCACATGAGCCGCCTGCGCAAAAAGGTCGATCCGCCGGGGAAAACGCCGCTGATCCGCACCGTGCGCGGGTCGGGGTACATCCTCGAAGCCGGGGCGTGCTGATACGTGCTGGTCCGGCCTAATCCCTGGCGCAGCACGACCACCCGGGTCGTCGCCAGCTATGGGCTGTTCTTCGTGGCATGGGCGCTGCTGCTGGTCCTGCTGATCTATTGGGAGGTGTCCAACCGCCTGTCCGATGAAGCCGAGCACCAGCTCAAGGAGAGGGCCGAATACTTCGCCGCGATGGACCCGCCGCTGCTGCGCGACCGGCTGCAGGCGATGTACGACTTCGACCTGCTGCACATCAACGCCTACGGTCTGTTCGACGCGCAGGGCCATGCCGTCGCCGGCCACATCGTGAAGCCGCCGCAGGGCCTGCGCCTCGACGGCGAGAGCCACCTGTACAAGGTGCCGGCCGACGGCGGCAGCCCGGGCAGCGTCCGTATCCTGGCGGTCCGCCTGCCGGACGGCGAGCAGCTGCTGCTGGCGCGTGACGCCGGCCTGATCGATCGCATCCACGAACTGATCCTGCGCGCGGTGATGTGGGGGCTGTCGCTGACCATCGTGCCGGGCATCGTCTGCGGCATCCTGCTGAGCGTGCGGCCGCTGCGCCGCATCCGCGAGATCCAGGATTGCAGCGACCGCATCGTGGCCGGCAGTCTGGACGAGCGGTTGCCGGTGTCGCGCCGCGGCGACGAGCTGGACATGCTGGCGGGCATCGTCAACCGCATGCTCGACGAGATGGAGCGGCTGATGCTCGAGGTGAAGAGTGTGTGCGACAACATCGCCCACGAGCTGCGCACGCCGCTGACCCACCTGCGCACCGCGCTCTATCGTATCGAGCAGCAGACCACCGCCGACGATCCGCGGTTGGCCCCGATCGAGCGCGCCGTCGCCGAAACCGACGACCTGCTGGCGCGCTTCTCCGCGCTGTTGCGGATCTCCGAGCTGCAGGACGAGCACCGCCGCGCGGCGTTCGCGCCGGTGGACCTGGCGGAGGTGCTGGAGCAGGTCCACGGGCTGTACGAGCCCCTGGCCGAGGAGAAGTCGATCCGGCTGCAGCTCGAGGTGACTCCGCTGCAGCCGGTCCGCGGTGACCGGCTGCTGCTGGTGGAGGCGTTCAGCAACCTCGTCGCCAACGCGATCAAGTTCACCCCGGAGGGCGGTCAGGTGACGGTGCGGGCGGCGCAGGAACCGGCCGGGCCGCGGATCGACGTGCAGGACACCGGGCCGGGCATCGCACCCGAGCACCGGCGCATCGTGTTCGACCGTTTCTACCGCATCGACCGCAGCCATGCCTCACCCGGCTTCGGGCTCGGCCTGAGCCTGGTCGAGGCCATCGTGCGCCTGCACAACTTCCAGGTGGAGGTCGGCGACCCGCCGGCCGGCGCCTGCCTGACGGTGCGTTGCTGGCCGCCGTCACCCGCCGCCGCCGCGGCTCAGGCATGAAACGCTGTCTCTACCTGGCGGACTGCCCCGATACGGCTTTGCTGCGGGCCTTGCGCGAGGGAGGCGGCCGCTGCCGCACGGCGAAGGTGCGGGAGGCGCAGTGGGCGTTGGCATGCGAGCCCTGCGACGTGATCGTCTGCGAGGAGTCGGACGCGATGGCTGGCATCGCCGCGGCACTGCCGCCCGATACGATGCTCCTCGCCGTGCTGGAGCGCGACGACAAGGACCTGCGCGTTGCGGCGCTGCGGGCCGGTGCCGATGCCTGCCTGAGCCGGCCGGTGTCGATCCTGGAGGTCGGCGCCGTGATCGATGCGTTCTTCCGCCGGCGCAGTCGCGGCAGACCGTGCGAGCACCAAGGCGCCGCCGACGAGGATTCGGCGAGCGGGCAGCTCGTTCTCGCACCCGGGATGCGCAGCGCTGTATTCCAGGGCCGCCGGCTGGCGCTGTCGCCGCGGGAGTTCGAACTGCTCAACCTGCTGCTGCGTGCCGAGGGTGCGCCGCTTGAGCGCGCCGCCATCTGGCACGGCATCTGGGGCGAGGCGCAGGAGCCCAATCCGGACCTGATCGACCAGGCGGTCTTGCGCCTGCGGCGGAAGCTGGGCGGCTGCCCGGTCCGCATCGTCAGTGTCAGGAATGTCGGCTACCGGGCCGAGGGCCTCTACCGGCTCGCCTGATCGGTGGGGTGGGCGCGGCCGCGGACGTCTCAATAATCAGCTATCGTGCGGCGCGCCACCGGTCCGGTTGGCGGGCATTCAACACAGTGGGGGTCGATCATGCAGCGGTTGCGGTCGCGCCGTTGGGCGCAGTCAATGCTGGCCGCACTGGCGGCGCTGGCGGCGGGTGCCGCGCAGGCCGGCCCGCCCTATGTGACGGACGATCCGGAGCCGGTGGAACTCGGTCACTGGGAGGTATACGGCTTCACCGCCGGCGCGCACCAACACTCCGCCAATACCAGCGGCGTGCTCCCGGGTCTGGAAGTCAACTACGGCGCGGCGCCCGGGCTGCAACTGCACGCGATCCTGAACTACGCCTACGATGTGCCGAGCGGCGGTTCCTGGCACAGCGGCCTGGGCGATACCGAGCTGGGCCTCAAGTACCGCTTCGTCAATCCGGAGAAGGACGACTGGTACCCGCAGGTCGGCATCTTCCCCTTGCTCGAGGTGCCGACCGGGGATGCCAGCCACGGGCTGGGCACCGGCCAGACCCTGGCGTTCCTGCCGGTCTGGCTACAGAAGGACTGGGACGAATGGACCACGTACGGCGGCGGCGGCTACTGGATCAATCCGGGTCCGGGCAACCGCAACTACTGGTTCTTCGGCTGGCTGCTGCAGCGCCAGGTGACCAAGAGCCTGGCCCTCGGCGTCGAAGTCTTCCACCAGACCCCGAGCGTGGACGGCGGCAATGGTGTCAGCGGCTTCAACCTGGGCGGGGTGTTCGACTTCACCGAGCGCCACCACCTGCTGTTTTCGGCTGGGCGCGGTGGCCAGCAGTACGCGGTGGACGGCGCGGGGATCACCATGCCGTTCGCGTACTACTTGGCCTTCCAGTGGACCAGCTAGGCAAACACTGATCGTCGCCCCGGCGAAAGCCGGGGACCAGGGAACCACAGCGCCGCGTTCGCGTCGGAATGACGCCGGAATGGCGGTCCGGTCTACTTCGGGAACCAGTTCACGAAGGCGAAGGTCACGTCCGCCACCGGGTCGATGAAATTGACCGTGATCAGGATCGTCGCGATGAGGAAGATCCGCATGCTCCTGGTGATGCTCGGCGAGGAATGGCGCAGGAACGCGTGCAGGGCGGCCCAGCTCAGCAACCACACCGCGAGCGCGATGGTCTCCTTGCCCGAATAGGGGCCGATGGCGCCGCCCGGGCCGGAGCCGGTTGCGCCGGGGATCCATTTGCCGGTTCCGTATACCAGGGTTTCCATCGCCTTCGAGCGGTTCGCGATCTTGTCGGCGAGCAGCAAGGCGAACTCGCCGCAAGGGACCGCCAGGAGCGCGGCGACCATCGGGCCGGTGCTGCGCGGCTCGGGGACGGAGTCCAGCGTGCTTTGCGGTGTGCTCATCGATGGGTACCGTGTTACAAGGGGTGTTACAGGAATTGGACCTTGGCGATCGACATGCCGGCGATGGCGCCCGCGATCAGGAACGCCCAGGCCGTGATCAGCAGGACGCCGATCACCGAGGCGATGCGTTGGTCCTGCGCCGCCCGCGTGTCGTAGTACCAGAGCAGGAAGGCGGCGCCGATGTAGAGCGGCAATGGCATCAGGCAGATGAATTCCTTGAACTCCATCAGCACGTTATGGAAGAAAGGCGCGGTGTCGAGCAGGCGCTGGCGCGCACCGCCGGTGCCACGGTAGGGCATGTACGCCCAGTTGCCGCTGACCACCGCGAGCGCGGACAGGCCGACGCACCACAGGCTCAGCCGCCGGATCGCCGGGAGGCGCGAAGCAGCGCCGCGCATCAGGTAGATCGCGTGGTGGCCGGCATAGCTGCCGAACACGACCATGCCGACGGCGGACAGCGCGTGCAGCGTGGCGTGCCAGGGGAAATTGCTCGGGTGCCAGAGATTGAACAGAGGCCACAGCAGGAGCAGGCCGGCGCCGAGCCAGGCCTGGGCGACCGAGATGCGCCGGGACAACTGGCGTACCTCGGCCGATTCGGCCGCCTGTGGGACGCTCGTGGGGGACAGGGACTCGTTCATGATCGGTTCCTCCGGGCGAGTGGCCGCATGGCTCTCCTGTACAGTTTTCGGCACGGCGCATGGTGTGGCCTACTGTTCAGACGTCGGCCGCGTCGATCACCCCACCGTCGGGCCCCATGTGGGGAGGGTAAAGGGCGCGCTGGCCGTCTGATCGCAGGTATGTTCGGAGGAAACGCCACGTGCTGAAGAAACCTGTGCTGGGGATGCCCCTGGTCGCGGTCGCGTTCGCGGTCGGACTCGGCTTGCAGTCCTTGCCGGTTCGCGCCGAGGGTATGGACGCGGCGGCGATGCCGGCCGCCAAGGCGCCGCCGCATGCGACCTTCATCGACCCCGCCGCCTTCGACTACGCCAAGTTGCTGCCTGCGCCGCCGGCCGCCGGGTCGCTGGAGGCGATGACCGATCTCGACACGATCCTGCAGGTGCAAGGCCTGCGTTCCGCCGCCGAGGCCGAGTGGGCCGGGACGGTGATCAAGGGCGACGCCTTCAGCAGCAGCGACATCATCGGCTCCTGGTTCAGCGCGCAGGACCTGCCGGTGACGGCCGAGTTGTTCAAGAAGGTGAAGGCCGATGCCGGCGCCGCGGTCGACGCCGCCAAGGACGTATTCAAGCGGGAGCGGCCTTACTCCGTCAGCGCCGAGGTGCAGCCCTGCGTCAACAAGCCGGGCGGCTATTCCTACCCGAGCGGCTACGCGACCCAGGTCTACGTCACCAACGGCGTGCTGGCCGAGCTGTTCCCGGACAAGCGCGCCCAGCTCGAGGCACAGGCACGGCAGCGCGCCTGGGCGCGGGTGGTGGGCGGGGTACATTTCCCCACCGACCTGGCGGCCGGCAAGCAGTTGTCGCAGGCGGTGCTGGCGCGGATGCTGCAGAGCCCGGAGTTCCGCGCCGAGGCCGACAAGGCGCGGGAGGAGATCCACGCCCGCGCGGGGAAATAGTTTGACGGTGTTGCAAAAAAAGAGCATCTCGTGAAGGCGACATGGGATATGACCTTCAGAGTAGCCCGGAGAGTGATGAAAACAACGTAACTGACATGCTCAGCGGAACAATTCTATTTTTATAACGCAGTCGAACCAGGTCCCCTCAGCGGTTCCGCCGGCTTCGCGGAGGCTTTGCCGGAAGCACCCGCAGCACTGCCATCATGCCGTTGTCCTCGTGGTCGACGAGATGGCAGTGAAACGGGATGTCGCCGGCCAGGGATGCGGGAAAGCTCAACTTGATCCGGACCCGCCCCGGCCGCACCGGGCCCTCCTTGCTGTGGTAGCCGGTCGCGGTCGCGTAGGGAACCTCGACCACGTCGAGGAGCGGTGGGTCGGCGATGGCTTCGCCGTCGACCGCAAGCACGCGGAAGTGGACCTGGTGGATGTGGAAGGCGTGCAGCTCGTTGGTCCAGTTTTCGATCACCCATTCTTCCGTCGTCCCCGCCTTCACCGTGATCGCCGGCGGATCGCCCATCATGTACGGCCTCAGCACCGCGCCGGGCTTGCGCTCGACGATGTAGAAGTCGGTCTGATCGTCACCGCCTGGGCGGGGGTACTCGGCCATGGCGATGACCCGCTCGCGGTCGGTCTTGCGCGCCATCAGGCCGGAGAACAGGCTGGGCTCCACCGTCGGCACCGTCTGCGCTGCCGGTGGGGACGGCGCGTCGGCAGGCGAGGCGGTGGTGATCACGGCCAGGCGCCGTTCGGGGAGCCGGTCGCCGGCGCAGCCGGTGTCGACGGCGTGGGTGACGAGATAGGCCTTGACCCCGGGCGGCGGGGCTGTCACCAGGATCTCGATGCGGCCCGACGGTGGTACCGATTGCGCGTCCAGGGTCGGCGGCGGATGCAGCGGGGCGCCGCCGTCGTCTGTAAGGGCGCTGCCGTCGCGGGCCGCGACCTGGAAGGAGAGTGGCTTGCCGTTCTGGTCGACGATCGCCAGGTCGAGGAAGGCGTCGGTGGCGGCGTTCAGGATCCGCCAGAGCTGCTGGCTGCCCGCCGCGATCTCGAATTGCGCGAGGGCGGAATCGGGCGCCTCGCCGAGAGGTATCGGCGTCCCGTTCAGGCTGATCTGATCGACTCCGGAATTCGCCGCGCACAGCGGTTCGTGGGCCGTGTCGATGGCGGTTGCGGGTGCCGCCGACGCCGCGGCAGCGGGTGCTGACGACGAGGCGGCCGTCATGACGGACCCCTGCGTCTTTCCCGCGTCGAGGTCCTGGGTCTGGCGCACCACCAGAACGCGCTCGCCGATCCCCGCGGCGCGCCGGGCGTCGTCCGCCGGACCTTCGACGACGATGGCGCCGGTCAGGCCCATCAGCATCTGGGCCTGGACCTCGCCGTGCATATGCGGGTGATACCAGTACAGCCCGGCCGGCATGTCCGCGGGCACATGGTAGCGATAGGTGAACTCCCGCCGGCCGCACGCGGGGGGGCCGACGGCCGGATCGGTGCACACCGTCAGCACATCGTCCTGCGGTTTCACCGGCGGTACCGCGAAGCCATGGACGTGAAGATTGGTCGCTCCCGTCGCATGGTGCCTCATGCCGGGGATCACCTCGTAGAATCCCGCAGTCCTGGGCACCGGCTCGTTCGGCGCTTTGAGCTTGCCGCCGGCGGTGGCCGCGTCGATCGCTGCGGGATCGACGATCTCGTTCCTGAGCGTGATCTTCAAGTCCGCCCCCTGGCGCACCCGGATCACCGGCGCATCGGCGCCGCCGTCGGCGACGTAGCAGAGGCGGTTGCCGTCCTGCCGGACCGTCAGCCCGATCCCCTCCGGGCCGGGACGCAGTTCCGGGATGAGGTGGCCTGGGGGCGGCGTACCGACGCCGCAGGGGGCGGCGGCTGTGCTGCGGGGATCGAATTGAGGATCCGTCTCAGCCCTCGCGGCGACGCCGCAGGTGGAGAGGGCGGCAACGACGAGGACGATGCGGAAGGCCCTGCAAGAAAGGGTCATTTCTCTTGAACAAAAAAACATGGAGGGAGGCGCAGCCTCCCTCCATGTTCAACGACTCTGCTTCGTTCTGTCTATTTCCCCACGCCGACGTTGACGTTGATGGAGAGGTCGAGGAGCGGCTCGGCCTGGAACAGGTCGGACATGACGTTCGTGCCGGCGTCGCAGGCATGGTTGAGGCAGTGCAGGCCGAAGGCGCCGTCCAGGGTCTTGGTCAGCGAGTAATGGTCGTAGAACTTGGAGCTCTGCACCTTGTGCGTGCCGTAGTTGGTGTCGACGATCAGCACGACCTTGTTCGACGTGACGGTGCTGTAGTCGTTCTCGTCCCACACCACCACGATGGCGCTGCGGCTGGTGGACCACACCGGCGAGGCCTTGATCGCGGTGACGATGCGCTGCACCGACAGGTCGCCCTGCAGGATAAGCGAGGGGTTGAGGCCGGTCGGGGTGCCGTTGTCGTCGGCGTCGTAGTTGCAGAACGCGGTGCCGTTGCCGCGGCCGTGCATGTCGTCGCACTGGTTCGGCGCAATGAAGGCGAGGCTCGGCACGGTGCCTTCCTTGAGGTCGGCGTAAAGACCGTGCTGCCCTTCGAAGGAGACGATCTGGTTGAGGCTGAGCCGCGGATCCTGGCCGCTCTGCACCGAGGCGAAATAGGCGAACGGATTGTGCTTCACCGCATACAGGAACACCACGTTCGAAGCACTGACCGGGTTGCCGGTGGTCGACAGCGCGGCGAAGTCGGAGGTGACGCTGGTGCCGGCAGCGTTGTTGCCACCGATGCTGTAGAAGCCATCGCTGACATTGACGCCGTCCGCGCCGATCAGCGGCAGGCCTTCCTGGTAGCTCTTCCAGGACCGGCCGGCAGCGACCAGCTGGTCGGCAATCGAGATGCCGTCGATGTTGGTGCTCGCCGGAATCGAGGCGACGCCGTCGATGTTGGTGAGCGGCGGGGCGGAGGTCTCGTTGTCGCTGTTGTCCACCACCGGGGTCGCGGCGTCCTTGCCGTTCTTGCCGGAGATCGGGCAGACGGTGCCGGTGCTGGGGTTGTCGGTGTTGGTCGGCTGCCCCGGCACGATGTTCGGAACGCAGGTCGTGTTGTGCCAGTTGGGATACTGGTCCGACAGGTTGTTGAAGTTAGAGCCGCCGACAACTTCGAGGTAGTTGGTAGAGCTCGGATGGGCGATGGCGTAGTAGTTGTTCGCCACGTTGGCCTTCGCCATCATGGAGTTGATGAACGGTGCCTGCGGGTTCCCGGCGATCTGGGCATAGGCATGGTTTTCCATCATGATCACGAACACGTGATCGAGCGCCGGAATGCCCGCCGGGACCGGACCCTGGGCGGCATTGACGCTGCCGGCCGTGAACAGCGCGGCCGCGCCGGCTGCAAGAAGAATCTTTTTCATGGTGGCGACTACTCCCTGTTGGAAGGAAACGTTTTCCGCCGAATGTTCCTGACGGTGTTGCTTGGCGGTCTATGGCGGGCAAATCGTATCGGGCGAATGTGACGCCCGTGTTTCTCCGGCTTTTGCGCGGAAACCGGGGATCACGCGACCAATGAGCCCGGCTGTTGCGTCGGCGCGGCGCGGGCGCCGAACATAAAAATCTATTTATCAAGCTGCAAGGGGCCTGTTACCTGGCCCGTTCCAGAATCCCAGTCTCGGCCATTCAGGAGCGGGCACCGTGCCTCTGTCCAGGCGTAACCGGAGATTCCAGCGCAGCGCCGCCGCGGGGACCGCGGCATGATCTGGTTCGTCCGCGTCGCCCTGGCCCGGCCCTACACCTTCGTGGTGATGGCGCTGGGCATCCTGCTGTTCGGCGTGCTGGCGGCGCTGCGCACCCCGGCCGACATCCTGCCCGACATCAAGATCCCGGTGATCGCGGTGGTGTGGACCTACGCCGGCCTGCCGCCCGCCGACATGTCGGGCCGCATCGTCTACTACTACGAGCGCCAGCTCAGCAATTCGGTCAACGATATCGAGCACGTCGAGTCGCAGTCGCTGGCCGGCATTGCAGTGGTGAAGATCTTCTTCCAGCCGAACGTGGATATCCGCACCGCCACCGCGCAGGTCACCTCGATCTCGCAGACGGTGCTCAAGTACCTCCCGCCCGGCATCACGCCGCCGCAAATCCTCAACTACAACGCCTCTACGGTGCCGATCGTGCAGCTGGCCCTGTCCAGCGCCAAGCTGCCGGAGCAGGTGCTGGGCGATCTCGCCTCCAACCTGATCCGGCCGCGCCTCACCACCGTGCAGGGCGCCGCCATCCCTTCGCCCTACGGCGGCAAGGTGCGCCAGGTGCAGATCGACATCGACTCGCACGCGCTGCAGGCGCGCGGCCTGTCGGCGCAGGACGTCGAGACCGCGCTGGCGGCGCAGAACCAGATCATCCCGGTGGGCACGGAGAAGATCGGGCCGTTCGAGTACAGCATCCAGCTCAACGACAGCCCGGAGCGGATCGAGGAGCTCAACGACCTGCCGATCAAGGCCGTGAACGGCACGGTGATCCTCATGCGCGACGTGGCGCACGTACGCGACGGCTACCCGCCGCAGATCAACGTGGTGCACGTCGACGGCGGCCGCTCGGTGCTGATGACCATTCTCAAGTCCGGTGCGACCTCGACCCTGGCCATCATCGACGGCGTCAAGAAGCTGATGCCACGCCTGAAGGAGGAGCTGCCCGAGAACCTGGACCTCAAGCTGGTCGGCGACCAGTCGATCTTCGTCAAGGCCGCCATCGCCGGGGTGGCTCGCGAAGGCGTGATCGCGGCGGCGCTGACCAGCCTGATGATCCTGCTGTTCCTGGGCAGCTGGCGCTCCACCCTGATCATCGCCACCTCCATCCCGCTGGCGGTGCTGGGTTCGATCCTGGGCCTGTCGGCGCTGGGGCAGACGCTCAACATCATGACCCTGGGCGGGCTGGCGCTGGCGGTGGGAATCCTGGTGGACGACGCCACGGTGACCATCGAGAACATCAACTGGCACCTGGAGCAGGGCAAGCAGGTGACGACGGCGATCCTCGACGGCGCCCACCAGATCGTGACGCCGGCCTTCGTCTCGCTGCTGTGCATCTGCATCGTGTTCGTGCCGATGTTCTTCCTCGGCGGCATCGCCGGCTACCTGTTCGTGCCGATGGCCGAGGCGGTGATGTTCGCCATGATCAGCTCCTTCATCCTGTCGCGCACGCTGGTGCCGACCATGGCCAACTACATCCTGCGCGCGCACGCCTCGGAAGGGCACGCCTCCGGCGAGCTGGAATACGCCTGGGAGCAGGGCAACAAGTGCGCCGTCGAAAGCCGGCACCGCAATCCCCTGGTGCGTTTCCAGCGTGCCTTCGAACGGCGCTTCGAGGCGGTGCGGCACGGCTACCGCGACCTGCTGGAACTGGCACTGGCCAACCCGCGCCTGTTCATCCCTTCGTTCCTGGCGGTGGTGCTGGTGTCCTTCCTGCTCATACCGTTGCTCGGCGAGAACTTCTTTCCGACGGTCGACGCGGGCCAGCTCAACATCCACGTGCGCGCGCCCATCGGCACCCGCCTTGAGGAGTCCGCGGCGATCTTCGCGCGCATCGAGGACGCTATCCGCCGGGCGATCCCGCCGGCCGAGCTGGACGCCCTGGTCGACAACATCGGCCTGCCGGTCAGCGGCATCAACAATGCCTATCTCAACACCGGCACCATCGGTCCGCAGGACGGCGACATCCAGGTCACGCTGAAGAAGGATCACCACCCCACCACCGGCTACGTGAAGACGCTGCGCGAGCGGCTGCCGCGCGAATTCCCGGGCACCACCTTCGCCTTCCTGCCGGCCGACATCATCAGCCAGATCCTCAACTTCGGCGCGCCGGCGCCGATCGACATCCAGGTCGTCGGCACGCACAAGGAGGAGAACTACGCCTATGCCTACAAGCTGCTGCACGCGGTGGAGCAGGTGCCGGGCGTGGCGGACGCGCGGATCCAGCAGTCGCAGGCCGAGCCGACCTTCAAGGTGGATGTCGACCGCGCCCGTGCGCAGGAGCTCGGCATCACCGAGCGCGACGTCACCAACAGCATGGTGGTGAGCCTGGCGGGCAGCGTGCAGGTGGCGCCGGCGTTCTGGCTCAATCCGAAGAACGGCGTCTCCTATCCCATCGTGGCGCAACAGCCGCAGTACCGGCTGGACTCGCTGTCCGACCTGCGGAACCTGCAGGTCACCACCGGCGACGGCAGGTTCAGCCAGATCCTGGGCGGGCTGGCCAGCATCACGCGCATTCCCAGCGAGGCGGTGGTGTCCCACTACAACATCGAGCCGCTGATCGACATCTTCGCCACGCCGCAGGGGCGCGACCTGGGCGCGGTGGCGGGGGGGATCCACCAGGTGTTGCGCGACCTGGCGGACCAGGTCCCGAAGGGCTCGCTGATCACGCTGCGCGGCCAGGTGCAGACCATGCACAGCTCGTTTTCCGGGCTGCTGTTCGGCCTGCTCGGCGCGCTGGTGCTCATCTACATGATCATTGTGGTGAACTTCCAGTCCTGGTCCGATCCGTTCGTCATCATCACGGCCCTGCCGGCGGCGCTGGCCGGCATCGTGTGGATGCTGTTCGCCACCCACACCACGCTGTCGGTGCCGGCGCTGACCGGGGCCATCATGTGCATGGGCGTGGGCACCGCCAACAGCATCCTGGTGGTGAGCTTCGCGCGGGCCCGGCTGGCCGAGTGCGGCGACGGGACGGTCGCGGCCCGCGACGCCGGCTTCTCGCGCTTCCGCCCGGTGCTGATGACGGCGCTGGCGATGATCATCGGCATGCTGCCGATGGCCTTGGGCATGGGCGAGGGGGGCGAACAGAACGCACCGCTGGGGCGGGCGGTGATCGGTGGCCTGCTGTTCGCCACCGTCGCCACGCTGATCTTCGTGCCGGTGGTGTTCAGCGTGATCCACGGCAGCAAAGGCGGGGCCGCCGCCCCGGACGCAAACGGAGTACGACATGAATAGCGAAGGCGACTCGCCGGGCCTCGCCCCGGCCGGGGTCGACGACGACGGCCGCCGCAGCATCTCCCCCGGGCGATTGAAGGTGGCCGGCATCATCGCCGCGGCGGTGGCAGCGGTGGTGGTGGTGGGCGGCATCGTCAGCCGCCGCGCGGACGACGCCGCGGTGGTGGAATGGACCCGTGCGCAGGCGATTCCTTCGGTAAGCGTGATCAAGCCCTCGACCGCGGGCGTCGGCGGCGCCATCGTGCTGCCGGGACGGGTCGAGGCGTTCTACCGCGCGCCGATCTACGCCCGCGTCAGCGGCTATCTCAAGACCTGGTATACCGACATCGGGTCCCGGGTGAAATCCGGCCAGGTGCTGGCCGAGATCGAAACCCCCGACCTCGACCAGCAGCTCGCCCAGGCCAGGGCGGAACTGGCCACGGCCCGCGCCAACGAGTCGCTGGCGGAGATTTCGGCCAAGCGCTGGCAGCTCATGCTGAAGGCGGACTCGGTGTCGCAGCAGGCGGCGGACGAGAAGACCGGCGACCTGGAAGCCAAGCGCGCGGTGCGAGGGGCGGCCGAGGCCAACGTGCAGAAGCTGCAGGCCATGGAGGGATTCAAGCGCATCGTGGCGCCGTTCGACGGGGTGGTCACGGCGCGCACCACCGACGTCGGCGCGCTGATCAATGCCGGCAGCGGCGTGGGACCGCAGTTGTTCACCGTGTCCGACATCCACCGCCTGCGTGTCTACGTCAGCGTGCCGCAGGACGAGTCCGCCTCGATCCGGCCGGACATGACGGCCAGGCTGAGCGTGCCGGAGCGCCCCGACCGGACCTTCACGGCGACGGTGACCAACATCGCCGGCGCGGTCAACGTCGAATCGGGCACGGTGCTGGTCGAACTGATGCTGGGCGATACCGGCGGTGCCGTGCAGCCGGGCGACTATGCACAGGTCGAGCTCGACCTGCCGGCGGAGCCGAACGTGGTGCGCATCCCGGCCACCGCCCTGGTGTTCAAGTCCAAGGGCCTGCAGGTGGCCACGGTCAACGCCAACGACCGCGTCAGCCTGCGCCCGATCGCCGTCAAGCGCGACCTCGGCTCCGCGGTGGAGGTCGCCAGCGGGGTCGGGCCGGACGATCGCGTCATCGACAATCCGCCCGAGTCGCTGCAGGACGGCGAGGAGGTCCAGCTCGCCGGGGCGGATGGCGGCCAGGCGACGGGTGGCGGCGGGGAGCCCGCGCATGAGGCGCACTAGCGAATCCAGGGTTGCCTGCACGGCCCTCGTGGCGCTACTGGCGGGCTGCTCGCTGGCGCCCGCCTACCAGGTCCCGCCCATCCCGTTGCCGGCGCAGTACCGGGAGCCGGCGCCGTGGACCGAAGCACAGCCTTCTGACCAGTTGCCGCGGGGAAGCTGGTGGACGCTTTACGACAACGCGGAACTGTCCGCGCTCGAATCGGTGCTGGAGGCGAACAACCCTGACCTGGCCGCTGCGCTGGCGCATTATGAGCAGGCGCGCGCCTTCGACGCGCAGGTCCGGTCGCAGCTCTTTCCGCTGGTGTCCGGCATGCTGGACGCGTCGCGGGACCGCCAGTCCAATACCCGTCCGTTGCGCGGCTCCAACCAGCCCAACGAATACGGCGCCTACACCGCCGGCCTGCAGGCCGACTACGAGGTGGACCTGTGGGGCAGGGTGCACAACGAGGTGAGCGCAGCCCATGCCGAGACCGAAGCCGCGGCCGCCGACCTGGCTTCGGCCCGCCTCAGCCTGGAAGCGCGGCTCGCAGACGACTACGTTTCGCTGCTCGGCCTGGACCGGGAGATCAAGCTGTTCCTCGACACCGTGGCCGGCTACGACAAGGCCCTGTCCCTGACCAGGACTCTGCACGAGGGCGGAGTGGTGTCCGGCCTCGACGTGAGTCGCGCCCAGACCCAGCTCGACGACACCAAGGCCCAGCTGTCGGAGCTGCAGGCCCAGCGGGCGCTGCTGGAACATGCCATCGCCGTCCTGGTGGGAGCGCCACCGCCGGGCTTCAGCCTGCCTGCCGATGTCACGCTGATCGCGCTGCCGCAGATCCCCGCCGGGATCCCGTCCACCCTGTTGCAGCGCCGGCCGGACATCGCCGCCGCCGAGCGCCGCACCGCCGCCGCCAACGCCTCGGTGGGGGTGGCGCGTGCGGCGTTCTACCCGGACATCTCCCTCAGCGCCCTGATCGGCGTGCAAAGCACCAGTACCGGCAGCTGGCTCACCGCCCCCTCGGCCTACTGGGCGGTCGGGCCGAACCTGGTGCAATACCTGTTCGACGGCGGCCTGCGGCGCGCCGAGCTCGACCGCGCCAAGGCGGTCCTGGACGAATCCGGCGCCCGCTACCGGTCGGTCGTGCTGGAGGCGTTCCGGCAGGTGGAGGACAACCTGGCCCTGCTGGCCAACTACGGCACCGAATACGCCGACCAGACCGCCGCGGTTGCCGCGGCGCAACATACGCTCGACCTGTCGCTCGAACAGTACCGTGACGGTGCGGTGGACTACCTCAACGTGGTGGAATCGCAGGTGGTGGCGCTGGCAACCGAGCGCGCGCAGCTCCGCCTGGAAACCCGCCGCTTGCGCGCCAGCGTCGACCTGATCCGCGCGCTGGGCGGCGGCTGGAGCGCGGCGGACCTGGAGGCTGGGCCGCGGGCCGCTCCCGCGCCCGGTTCCGGTTGAGCGCAGGGCTGGACGGCGGCGTCACGGAACTGTAACGTTCAGTTGCTACTTTCAATCGAGCCGGGAGAAATCGGAACTTAAGGGACTGAATTTCTTGATTTTGCCTTGACCCCAGGCGTGGCCAGGCAGTATTTTTCGATGTATGACCGCCCGGTGCCCGATTGCGGTCGAGGTCTGCAGCGTTCTGCCATCCGTAGCGAACCGTTCCCGACATGACGACACTTTCGTACAAGTCTCATATCTCCAGCCAGTATAACGAGGAGCTGGAGGACGTCCGCCAGCGGGTGCTGGCCATGGGCGGTCTGGTGGAACAGCAGATCGTGGACGCCACCCGCGCCCTGATGGAGAACGACGGGGTGCTCGGCGAGGAAGTGTCCCGCAACGACTTCAAGGTCAACCAGCTCGAAGTTCTGATCGACGAGGAATGCAGCGGCATCCTGGCCCGCCGCCAGCCGACCGCCGGCGACCTGCGCCTGGTCTACGCCATCATCAAGACCATCACCGACCTGGAGCGCATCGGCGACGAGGCGGAGAAGATCGCGCGGATGGCGGTGGACCTGGCCTCGCAGGAGACGAGCGGTACGCCGCTGGTCGAAGTAGGGCACCTGTCGCGGCACGTGTCGCAGATGGTGCGCGATGCGCTGGACGCCTTCGCCCGCATGGACGCCGATGCCGCGCTGGCCGTGGCGCGGGAGGACATGGCGGTGGACCGCGAGTACGAGTCCCTGATGCGCCAGTGCATCACCTTCATGATGGAGGATCCGCGCACCATCCGCCGGGTGATGGACATCATCTGGTCGGTGCGCTCGCTGGAGCGGATCGGCGACCACGCGCGCAACATCTCGGAGTACGTCATTTACTTCGTCAAGGGCAAGGACGTGCGCCACATCGGCCTGGAGGCGATGGAGCGCGAGGTGAAGGGCGGTTCCTGACGGGCCCCTGGGGAACCTCCTGCGATCCGCGTTGAAACCCGCTAGCATGCGCGCCTAATGGCGCGTAACAAATCCTTCCGCTTCTTCGCCAACCCGGCGGTACGCTGGCTGTTGATCGTCCTGGCCATCGTATTCAGCCTCGGCCTGCTGGTGCTCTCCAGCGTCATGGTCAAGCTGGACCAGGACGTGCGCAACAAATTCGCCGGCGTGCGCTGGGTGCTGCCGGCCCAGGTCTACTCGGCACCGCTGGAGATCTATCCGGGCGCCGCGCTGGGCCTGCCGCAGCTCCGGCACGAGCTCGACCGCCTGGGCTACCGCGCCGGTGAGGAACTGGTCGGGCCCGGCACCTATATCCCCGCCCGGGACAGCCTGCGCGTCGACATGCGCGCCTTCGCCTTCTGGGACGCGGCGCAGCCGGAACAGCGCATCGAGGTGCGCGGCGACGACAAGAGCATCGGAAGCCTGCGCGTGATGGGCAGCGATCAGACGGTGGACCTGCTCCGCTTCGACCCGCTCCTGATCGGCAGCATCTATCCCTCCCACGGCGGCGAGGACCGCGTCCTGGTCAAGCTGTCGGAGGTGCCACCGCTGCTGCCGCAGGCGCTGGTGCTGGTGGAGGACCACAACTTCTACAGCCACGGCGGCGTCAGCCTGCGCGGCATCCTGCGCGCGATGCTGGCCAACCTGCGCGCCGGTCATACCGTGCAGGGCGCCAGCACGCTGACCCAGCAGCTGATCAAGAACCTGTTCCTGTCCAACGAGCGCACGGTTAAGCGCAAGCTGACCGAGGCGTTGATGGCGATCCTGCTGGAACGCCACGTCGGCAAGGACGAGATCCTCGAGGCCTACCTCAACGAGGTGGACCTGGGACAGGACGGGCCGCGCGCGATCCACGGCTTCGGCCTCGGCAGCCAGTTCTATTTCAACAAGCCGCTCAACGAGCTGCAGCCGCACGAGATCGCCATGCTGGTGGCGATCGTGAAGGGGCCGAGCCAGTTCAACCCGCGGCACGCGCCCAAGCTGGTCACGGAGCGCCGCAACATGGTGCTGAAGATGATGGCCGACGCCGGCATCATCACGCCGGACGAGTACCAGGACGCGGTGCGGCGCCCCCTTGGCGTTACCGCCGGCGGCGGCGGCGGCGCGGCTCGCTACCCGGCTTTCGTCGAATTGGTGCGGCGCCAGCTCGCCAGCCTTTACCAGGAGCAGGACCTTACCAGCGAGGGGCTGCGCATTTTCACCACGCTGGATCCGCACGTGCAGGAGGCGCTGGAGAACCGCATCACGGCCGACGTGCCTGAGCTGGAGAAGTCGCGCCACATGGCGGAAGGCACGCTGCAGGGCGCCGGTGTGGTGACCTCGGTGGAGGGCGGCGAGGTACTGGCGGTAGTGGGCGGGCGCGACGCCCGCTACGCCGGCTTCAACCGCGCCATCGATACGCGCCGGCCGATCGGTTCGTTGGCCAAGCCGTTCGTCTATCTCACGGCGCTGGAGCACCCGGACAAATACAATCTGCAGACGCCGCTGGACGACGCGCCGGTCGAGTTGCGCCTGCCCACCGGTCAGGTGTGGGAACCGAAGAACTACGACCGCCAGCTGCACGGGACCCTGCCGCTGTACCTGGCCCTGGCCAAGAGCTACAACCTGGCTACGGTGCACCTGGGGCTGGACCTGGGCATCAACCCGGTGCGGCAGACCATCGCCCAGGCCGGCTTCGACGACGTGCCGGAGGTGCCCTCGATCTTCCTGGGCGCCATCGACATGTCGCCGCTGGACGTGGCGCAGATCTATTCCACCCTGGCCGCATCGGGCTACCGCACGCGCCTGCTCACCATCCGCGCCGTGCTGACCAAGGACGGCAAGCCGCTCAATCGCTACCCCTTCAAGCTGCAGCGGACCTTGTCGGAAGGGCCGGTGTACCTGACCACCTGGGCCATGCGCAAGGTGATCGAGCTGGGCACGGCGCACTGGGCCATGTCGGTGCTGCCGCCGGGCCAGTCCTACGCCGGCAAGACCGGCACCACCGAGGACCTGCGCGACAGCTGGTTCGCCGGCTTCGGCAGCGACCGCGTAGCGGTGGTGTGGGTGGGACGCGATGACAACAAGCCGACCGGGTTCGAGGGTGCCACCGGCGCGCTGCGCGTCTGGGGCCGGCTGATCCGCGATCTCGGCGCCAAGGGCATCGAGACCCTGCCACCGTCCGACGTGGAGAACGTCATGGTGGATCCCGCCAGCGGCCTGCGCTCCGGTCCGGGCTGCGCCGAGGCGGTGGAAGTGCCGTACCTGCGCGATTCGGCGCCGCAGCAGTACGCACCGTGCGCGAATCAGTCACAATCTGCGCCCATGAACTGGCTCAAGAGTATCTTTAAATGAGCACTGTCATTCGCCGCATGGCGCCGGCTGGTCTGGCGCTGGGGATGATGCTGCTGTCCGGCTGCGCCACCGAGCATGGGCAGGTGGAAACGGCGGCCGCGCCGATGGCGGCCCCGCTGGTGCCGCCTCCGCCGGCCGCGGCCGGTCCGCTGGTGCCGGGCATGGGTACCATCATCCCGCCCGGCGTGAGCACGCCGCCGGTAATGCCGAACTACCCGAAGACGATCCGCGACACCGGCGCGAACCCAGCGGTGCTGTCCCTGTACCGGCAGGCGCAGGAAGCCTACGCCGGCGGGCGCTACGACCAGGCCGACGAGCTGCTGCAGCGTTCCGTGGACAAGGATCCGCACAATCCCTTCATCTGGCAGCAGCTGGCGATGGTGCGCCTGTCGCTGAAGCAGCCGGAGCAAGCGGAGCAGGCGGCGGAGAAGTCGAACACGCTTGCGCGCGGCAATCCCTACGTCGAAGCCGGCAACTGGCGCCTGATCGCCAAGGCGCGCCAGGCCCTCGGCAACGTGCAGGGCGCGACCCAGGCGGAGGCGAGGGCGGACGACATCGCGCGGTCCCTGTCGGGGACTCCCTGAGCTTCAGCCGATGAACCCGGGTTGCGGCGAACTGCTCGGCGCCGGCGGGCCGTTCGCGCGTGGCCTGCCCGGTTTCGTGCCACGGCAGCCGCAGCAGGAGATGGCGGAAGCCGTCGAGCAGGCCCTGGTGCATCGCTCCCGCCTGGTGGTGGAGGCCGGCACCGGTACCGGCAAGACCTACGCTTACCTGACGCCGGCGCTGCTCGGTGGTGGCCGCGTGGTGGTGTCGACCGGCACCAAGAACCTGCAGGACCAGCTGTTCTACCGGGACCTGCCGCGCGTGATCGAGGTGCTGGGCTCGCCGGCACGGGTCAGCCTGCTCAAGGGGCGCGCCAACTATCTTTGCCGCTACCGGCTGCACAAGGCCCAGTTCGATCCGCGCAGCCGGGTGCGGCGCGATCGCCTGCAGGCGGTGGAGGAATGGTCGCGTCGCACCGCCAGCGGCGAGCTGTCCGAGCTGGGCGCATTGGCCGGCGACGATCCGCTGCTGCCGCTGGTCACCTCCAACGCCGACAACTGCCTCGGCGGCAAATGCCCGGACTTCGCCGAGTGCCACGTGGTCAAGGCGCGGCGCACGGCGCAGGCGGCGGACCTGGTGGTGGTGAACCACCATCTGCTGTTCTCCGATTTCCGCCTCAAGCAGGAAGGCTTCAGCGTGCTGCCCGGGGTCGACGCGCTGATCGTCGACGAGGCGCACCAGCTGCCGGAGCTGGCCGCCCAGTTCTTCGGCGAGCGGGTGTCGACGCGCCAGTTGCTGGACCTGGTGCGCGACTGCGGCAACGAGCTGCAGGAGTTCCGCGACATGCCGGACCTGGCCGGCGCGCTCGACGCGCTGGCCGTGGCGGCAACCGAGCTGGAGCGCTGCTTCGTGGAGCTGGGCGGGCGTCTGGCCTGGCGCCAGTTCAGCGAAAGGGCGGGCGCCCGCTCGGCGCTCGGCGCCGCCGGCACCGCCCTGGACGAGTGCCGCGAGGAATTGAAGCGCTACGCCGAACGCAGCGCCGGGCTGGAGAGTTGCGCCGCGCGCGCCGCCGAGCTGAGCACGCGGCTCGACCGCATCGCTGGCGAAGAGGGACAGGAGGATTCGGTGCGCTGGGTCGAGGCGCAGGGACGGGGCGGGGCCCTCCACACCGCGCCGGTGGAGCCGACCGAAGGCTTCCGCGGCTTCATGGCGGCCTATCCCGGCGCCTGGGTGTTCACCTCCGCCACCCTGGCAACCGGCGCCGATTTTTCCCACTTCTGCAGTGCCCTGGGACTCGACGATGCGCGCTGCCTGCGGCTCGACAGCCCGTTCGACTACGGGCGGCAGGCGCGTCTATACCTGCCGGCGGGCCTGCCTGATCCCAATTCACCGGAGCACCCGGAGGCCGTCGCCGAGGTTCTGTTGCCCCTGATCGAGGCCAGCGGCGGCGGTGCCTTCGTCCTCTGCACCAGCCACCGCGCCCTGGCGCGCATCGCGGCGCGGCTGCGCAAGGTGGCCCTGCCGCTGTTCGTCCAGGGCGAGGACGCCAAGGCGGTGCTGGTGGACCGCTTCGCCCGCGCCGGCAACGGCGTGCTGGTGGCCACCAGCAGCTTCTGGGAAGGCGTGGACGTGAAGGGCCCGGCGCTGCGCCTGGTGGCGATCGACCGGCTGCCGTTCGGCCAGCAGAACGACCCGGTGTTCGAGGCGCGCCTGGAGGCGGTGCGCACCCGCGGCGGTAATCCGTTCTCCGAGGTGCAGCTGCCGCGCGCCATCACCACCCTGCGCCAGGGCGTCGGCCGCCTCATCCGCGACGACGCCGACCACGGCCTGGTGGTGATCTGCGACCCGCGCCTCACCGGCAAGGGCTATGGCCGGCGCGTGCTGGCCAGCCTGCCGCCGATGCCACTGCTGGCCGACGCCGCCGCGGCGGTCGCCTGGCTGCGTACCTTGAGGGCCGCATGAAACTGTTGGCGGTGGATACCGCCACCGAGGCCTGCTCGGTGGCGCTGGACCTGGATGGGGCGGTGCTGCAGCGCTTCGAAGTCGCCGGGCGCGAGCAGTCGGCGCGGCTGCCGCAGATGCTGCAGGAGCTGCTGGCCGAGGCTGGCGTGCTGCCGGGGCAGCTCGACGGCCTCGTCTGCGGGGTCGGTCCCGGCAGCTTCTCGGGGGTGCGCATCGGCGTGGCCTATGTCAAAGGGCTTGCCCTCGGCCTGGACCGGCCGGTGCTGCCGGTGTCCTCCCTGGCCATGCTGGCGCAGGGGGCGATCCGGCGTTACGGTGTAGCCGGGGTGCTGGCCGCTCTGGACGCGCGCATGGCGGAGGTTTACTTCTGCGCCTATGCCGCGGTCGACGGCTTGGCGCAGCCCCTGGGCGAGGCGGTAGTGGCCCCGCCGTCCCGGCTCGGGCCGCCGGTCCCGCCCGGCGAGTATGCCGCCGTGGGAGGCGGCTGGATCGACCACGGCGAGGCGCTGCGGGCTTGCCTGGGGGTGGTGCCGGTACCGGTGGATGGCGCCGCCCTGCCGCACGCGGCCGACGCGCTGGCGTTGGCAAGGCCGGAAATCGCGGCGGGACGCGCCCTCGCTGCCGGGGAGTTGCAACCTTTGTATTTACGCAACCGGGTGGCCTTGACCCAGGCCGAACAGGAAGCTGCGCGCAGGCACCGTACGATATAGTATTGCCTTACTACATACGGTGCCGTATCTTTAGGGTAATCTAGGCATCTGGGTACCCGCGCCTGCTGGGCGCTTTTTTTTAGCCTTCAATCCTCGGAAATCGGAGTTTCTATGGGTCAGTACACGCCGCCGCTGCGCGACATGCAGTTTGTCCTGCACGAAGTGCTCAACGCTGAGCAGGAATTCAAGGCCATGCCGGCGCATGCCGAGATCGATGCCGCCACCATCGACCAGGTGCTGGAAGAGGCGGGCAAGTTCTGTAGCGAGGTGCTGTTCCCGCTGAACCAGAGCGGCGACGCGGAAGGCTGCACCTATCAGGGCGACGGCGTGGTGACCACGCCCAAGGGCTTCAAGGAAGCCTACAAGCAGTACGTGGAGGCCGGCTGGCCGGCCTTGTCGGCCAATGCGGACTTCGGCGGCCAGGGCCTGCCGGAGCTGGTCAACAACGTGTTCATGGAGATGCTCAACTCCTCCAACCAGGCCTGGGGCATGTACCCCGGCCTGTCCCACGGAGCCTATGCCGCGCTGCTGGCGCACGGCACGCCGGAGCTGAAGCAGCTCTACGTGCCCAAGCTGGTCTCAGGCGAGTGGACCGGCACCATGTGCCTGACCGAGGCCCATTGCGGCACCGACCTCGGCCTGCTGCGCACCCGCGCCGAGCCGCAGACCGATGGCTCCTATCACATCACCGGCAGCAAGATCTTCATCTCCGCCGGCGAGCACGACATGACGTCCAACATCGTGCATCTGGTGCTGGCGCGCCTGCCGGACGCCCCGGCCGGCACCAAGGGCATCTCGCTGTTCATCGTGCCGAAGTTCCTGCCCACCGCCGACGGCCAGCCGGGCGAGCGCAACGGTGTGAAGTGCGGCTCGATCGAGCACAAGATGGGCATCAACGGCAACGCCACCTGCGTCATCAACCTCGACAACGCCAAGGGCTGGATGGTGGGCGAGCCGAACCGCGGCCTGCCGGCGATGTTCGTGATGATGAACGGCGCCCGCCTCGGCGTGGGCCTGCAGGGGCTCGGCTTGACCGAGGTCGCGTACCAGAACTCGCTGGCCTACGCCAAGGACCGCATCCAGATGCGCTCGCTGTCCGGCCCCAAGGCTCCGGACAAGCCGGCCGACCCGATCATCGTGCACCCCGACGTGCGGCGCATGCTGCTGACGCAGAAGGCCTACGTCGAGGCGGGCCGCGCCTTCAGCTACTGGACCGGTTTGCAGATCGACCGCGAGCACTCCCATCCGGACGAGAAGGTGCGCAAGGACGCTTCCGACCTGGTGGCGCTGCTCACCCCGGTGATCAAGGCCTTCCTCACCGACAACGGCTTCGAGTGCACCAACCTCGCGCTGCAGTGCCTGGGCGGCCACGGCTACGTCAAGGAATGGGGCATGGAGCAGTACGTCCGCGACGCCCGCATCAACCTGATCTACGAAGGCACCAACGGTGTGCAGGCCCTGGACCTGATCGGCCGCAAGGTGCTGGGCGACATGGGCGCCAAGTTGATCAAGTTCGGCAAGCTGGTGCAGGAGTTCGTCAAGGCCCAGGCGGACAAGCCGGAGATGAAGGAATTCGTCGAACCGCTGGCCGACATCGCCGACAAGGTGCAGAAGCTCACCGCCGAGATCGGCCAGAAGGCAATGAAGAACCCGGAGGAAGCGGGCGCCGCCTCCACGCCGTACCTGCGCGTGATCGGCCACTTCGTGTTCTCCTACTTCTGGGCCCGCATGGCGCGCGTCGCCCTGGACAAGAAGGGTTCCGGCGATGCCTTCTACACCGCCAAGCTGGCCACGGCCCGCTTCTACTTCGCCAAGCTGCAGCCCGAGGCGGAGTTCCACCTGCGCGCGGCGCGCGCAGGTGCCGCGCCGCTGATGGATATGGATGTGGCGCAGTTCTGATTGCTGTCAGTGCCGGACCGGGCGGGTTGAATCGGCGACGATTCAACCCGCTTTGCTTTTGGCCGATTACCTCCGAGGTCATTGTCCAGCCTCGGGGTGACCGTTAGGCTTGTTCCGTCCACGGCGACAGGAGCAGGCGATGCGCGCGGAATCCGTCGATGGCGAAGATGCGGCCTACGCCGCCGCGCGGGCCGAGAGGATCGACACCGGTGACGCCGTGCTGGCCGTGCGGCGCTTCGGCAGCGGCCCGCCGCTGCTGCTGGTGCACGGTTTTCCGCTGCACGGCTACACCTGGCGGCGGGTGCTGCCGGGGCTTGCGCAGCGGTATACCTGCCATGTGGTTGACCTGGCCGGGTTGGGCGATTCTGAGTGGAGCGAGGCCACCGACTGGAGCTGGGAAGGCCATGCGCGGCGTTTACAGCGCCTGGCCGATCATCTGGGGCTGCAGCGCTACGGCGTGCTGGCGCAGGATACCGGCGGCTCCTTCGCGCGCTTCCTGGCGCTGGCCGACCACCGGGTGGATCGGCTGGTCCTGATCAACACCGAGATCCCCGGCCATCGTCCGCCCTGGATCCCTCTCTACCAGTGGCTGGTACGGAACACACCGGGCGCCGCGCCGGTCTTCCGCCTGCTGTTGCGATCACGCTGGTTCCTGCGCTCGCCGATGGGCTTCGGCGGCTGCTTCGTGGACCTGCGGCTGATCGAGGGCGGCTTCCACCGCCAGTTCGTGGCCCGCTATGTCGAATCCGCACGGGCCACCGAGGGGATGGTGAAATACCTCGGCGGGCTCCGCTGGGACAGCGTCGACGCCCTGCGGCAGCGCCACGCTCAACTGCGCATGCCGGTGCTGCTGCTATGGGGCGAGGACGATCCCACCTTTCCGACCGCGCATGCGCGCGACATGGTGGGGCAGATTCCGGACTGCCGCCTGGTCGCGGTTGCAGGCGCCCGGCTGCTGGTGCAGGAGGAGCGGCCGGAACAGGTGGTGCGGGCCGTGCTCGACTTCCTTGGCGGTTCCCGGCCAGAACGGGCGGGCCTGGCGGAGTTGCGCTCAGCCTGAGACATGCAGGCGCAGGCGCAGTGAGTTCATGCGGGTGATCGCGGCATAGGGCTCCCACTCGATCGCCTGCTGCAGCAGCTCGACACGGCTGACCTGGCGGCTCAGCACCTCGAAGAAAGCCTGCAACTGGGCTCGTGCCAGCGCCTGCCCCAGGCAGAAGTGCGAACCCAGGCTGAAGGTGTAGTGGCGCTGCGGATTGCGCCGCAGGTCAAGTTCATCGGGGCGCTCGAACACGCGCGGGTCGCGGTTGGGCGAGGGTACCGGCACGATCACCGGCTCGTCCTTGGCGAAACGCAGGCCGCAGAATTCGATCTCCTGCTTCGCCACCTTGTTGGCAATGAGGATGTTGGGCGGGTGCAGGCGCAGGTTCTCCTCGACGAAGGCGCCCACCAGCGCGGGCTCCGCGCGCAGGGCGTCCAGCAGGCGCGGCTCGTGCGCCAGCTCCAGCAAACCGGTCGACAGGGCGCTGGCGGTCGATTCCGTGGCGCCGATGAAAAGATTGAGGAACAGCACGATCACTTCGGCCTCGCTCAGGGTGCTGGAGCCCTCCTCGACCTCGATCAGCCGCGCAAGCACGTCGTTGCGCGGCCGGAGGCGGCGCTCGCGGATCTGTGCCGAGACGAAGGCCAGCAGTTCGGCGAAGACCTCGTTGGCCCGCTGCACGATCGCCGGGGTCACCTCGCGGCCGAAGGCCTTGGCCTGGCCCTCGCGCACCAGGGCGTCGACACCGGCCCGGTCGCCTTCGGCGATGCCCAGATATTCGCCGATCACGTCTAGCGGCAGGCAGGTGAGCGTCTGCAGCGCGTCGATGTCCCGCTCCAGCAGTCCGTCCAGCAGCGCCGGCAGGCGGCGTTCCACCACGCTACGGACGAACTGCACGTTGTGGCTGCCGAGGGCCTTGCCGACCAGGCTGCGGATCCTGAGGTGATCGGGACCGCTCAGCGCGCCCAGCGCCTGCCGGCGGTATTCGTAGAGCGCGTCTCCAGGCCGGAAGCCGCGCCGCGCCAACAGCGATACTCCCTCGTTGACGAACAGGCCCGACAGCAGCAGGTTACCGACGTCGGTGTGCCGCAGCACGACCTTGGTGCCGTCGTTGGCCACGGCGACCGGGGTCCGTTCGCGCAGCTCCGCCAGCAGCGGCGCCGGGTCCTGCCAGAAGACGGCATTCCGCAAGTCGAGCTCCGGCAGGTTCATGGCCGCATTTTCCTCACCCGAATCGAACCTTCCTACGATAGAGGCAGCAGCGGTCCGCCGGGCTAATGCAAACGGAGGTTGACGACCTGTACATGGGCGTGCGATCAGCTGGCCTGACAGCGGACCCGCATGAGTCCGCGCGGAGGACCACGAGGGGAGGAGCGCATGAGCCGCGAGCAGAACAACAAGCAACGGGTGAGGGAATTCTTCGATGCCTTGAACCGCGGCGACGTCGCCGCCGTCGTCGACGCCTACGACGACGAGGGTTACTGCCTGACCATGGGCAACACCCTGATCTCCGGCAAGTCGACCAAGGAGCAGGTGCGGCAGGCGGCCGGGATGATCTTCCAGGCTTTTCCGCAAGGCATCCGCTTCACCATCGACGCCATGACCGCCGAGGGCGAGCGCGTCGCGGTGGAGGCGCACTCGGAAGGGCTGCATGCCTCCGGCCGCGTCTACGGCAACCAGTACCACTTCCTGTTCCAGTACCGCGACGGCAGGCTGCTGGTGCTGAAGGAGTACATGGACACCGAGCGGGTGACCGACATTCTGTGCGGCGGCCAGCGTCCCGCGTCGGGCCGGCAGGTGATCCCATGAAGATCCTGGTGGTGGGTGGCACCGGCCTGATCGGCGGCCATGCCGCGCTGCACCTGGCGCAGTCGGGACATGCGGTCAGCATCGCGGCTCGCAGGCCCGCGGCGGCAGCGACGCCGATGGCGAAGCTGCCGTTCATCCGCGGCGACTATCTCAGCGGCGATATCGGCGCGGCAACACTGTCCGCGTTTGACGCGCTGGTGTTTGCCGCCGGCAACGACATCCGGCACCTGCCGCCCGGGACCGACGAAGCGGCGCATTGGCAGCGCGCGAACGTCGAGGGCGTGCCGGATTTCTTCCGGCGGGCGGGGGGGGGGGGGGGGGGGGGGGGGGGGGGGGGGGGGGGCGGGGGTGCCGCCTGCGGTCAGCCGCCGGGGGGGCGGCCGGGGGGCCGGGCGGGGCCGCGGCCCGCCGGCGCCCGCGGGC